>CP004371.1:6212500-6512500 GCA_000597885.1 Flammeovirgaceae bacterium 311 | reverse complement strand
ATTTATTTCCATTCTGGTAGCCCGGCTGCCACCGGAATCGCAGCCCAAGGCCCGATTTATAGGAATTGCACTGGCTTTGCTCGTTCGGGTAGCCTTACTTTTCGCTATTACCTGGCTGATTGGCGCTTCACAGGATCTCTTTTCACTTTTCGGTATGGGTTTTAGCATCCGTGATCTGATCCTGCTGGGAGGTGGTTTATTCCTGCTTTACAAGAGCACAACCGAAATTCACCACAAGCTGGAAGGCCAGGAAGAATCGAACCAAAATGTAAAGGCCGTGAGCTTTTCTTCTGTTATCTTTCAAATCATTTTGCTGGACATCGTTTTCAGCTTTGATTCTATTCTTACTGCCATTGGTCTGGTAGATAATGTCTGGATCATGGTAGCAGCGGTTGTGATTTCAATGGGTGTTATGCTGCTGGCTGCCGGCACCATTGCTTCTTTCATAGAAAAACACCCTACCGTAAAGATGCTGGCGCTTTCCTTCCTGCTCCTGATTGGTGTTATGCTGGCGCTTGAATCATTTGAGGTGCATATTCCTAAATTTGCCATCTACGCGGCCATCTTCTTCTCGCTTTTTGTAGAGTTCCTGAACATCAAAGTGCGTAAGAATTCCAGCAAAACTGTAGACCTGCACCAGCAGTATAAAGAGTAACATGATATTTAATTATCATTTGATACAAAGGCCATCTCTTTAAAACAGAGATGGCCTTTTCTTATCATCAGAGTGGACAAAATAAATGTTACTGCCGGTAATGCTTATAAAACTACTGTCATCCCCTGCAGCGGCAGGCGCTGCCATTTCGGTTTGGTAACCTATTTGCGTAGAAGAGCGCAACCCGGATCTATAAACCGCAACAATATTGCTTAGGAGGTGAAAAGTGCAAAAAGTCCGGCCTTGTCACCTGGGTACTGCTGTGAACTTCAGCATCATGTGTAAACAACTTTATATTAGGAAGCGGGCACAAATCTTTGAAATTGTAAATTAAGCAACAGCCATAGGGCTTCCGGCTAAAATTTCCTATATTTATAGCAAATTTTTTATAAAAACTCCGCCCCTGATTTTATTGTTTTCAGAGGGCAGCGCACACATATATGGAAGATAACACCCTTGGTTTTGCAGGTTTCGGTTTAGCACCCTCCCTCATAGAAAGTATTGACATAATGGGTTTCAGTGACCCTACGCCTGTACAGCAGGCTGCGATACCAGCGATTTTAGAAGGCAAAGATCTGATTGCCTGTGCACAGACCGGCACAGGAAAAACAGCCGCCTACCTGCTCCCCATCATGCACAAGCTTGAGTCGAGAGAACGAATGGGTGGTGGCGTGAACACTATCATCATATCGCCAACACGGGAACTTGCCCTGCAGATTGACCAGCAAATTGTAGGCCTCTCCTACTTTACTTCAGTGAGCTCTATTGCCGTGTATGGCGGTGGCACCGGTTCTGAATTTGAACGTGAAAAGCAGGCCCTGAAGTCAGGGGCCGATATTATTGTAGCAACCCCCGGCAAGCTTATTTCTCATTTAAACATGGGATACGTAAACACTGACAGCATTCAGCACCTGATCCTGGATGAGGCCGACCGCATGCTGGATATGGGTTTCTACGAAGACATTATGCGCATTGTGGGGAGACTACCCGAAAAGCGTCAGACCCTGATGTTTTCGGCTACCATGCCTCCCAAAATACGGCAGATGGCCAGCAGGCTGCTGAAAGATCCTTCGGAAATCAATATTGCCATTTCTAAAACGGCAGAGGGCGTACACCAGGCAGCATACTCCGTCTATGAAGAACAGAAAGAAGACCTGCTGGAAAGCATACTGGACCGCCCCAACCTCGATAGTGTTATTGTATTCAGCAGCCGCAAAAGTACTGTTCGCAGCATAGAGAAAGGCCTGCTCCGCAAAAAAATAAACGCCAAGATCATCAGCTCAGACCTGGAGCAGCGTGAACGGGAGGAAGTGCTTCGTCAGTTCCGAAACAAAACTTTCCCGGTACTGATTGCCACCGATGTACTAAGCCGTGGCATTGACATTGCCGACCTGGACATGGTGCTGAATTTTGACGTACCACACGATGCAGAAGATTATGTGCACCGTGTTGGCCGCACTGCACGGGCAAAATCAACCGGCGAAGCAATCACCTTTGTTACCCCAAAGGAGCAAAGAAACTTCTATAAAATAGAAAAGCTCACGGGTATTGAGGTAGAAAAGCCAGCCTTACCGGAAAGTATGGGCAAAGCACCGGAATGGCAGGATCCCAGCCAGCTGCGCCGTGTAAGCGGTAATTCCAGGGGTGGCGGCAGAGATTCTTCTGCTTCGCATCACAGGCCTGGCAGAACAGGCGGTGGCGGAGGCAACAGGCAGGGCCGCAATAATTCCCGAAGAAGAAAAGGGCCATCCAGAGGGCCCGGAAATTCTACTGCAGGTCAGGGACCGGCACAAGAGTAATTCCATAGCTGCTTATCTCCGACGCTATACAGTTTTATCACCTGTTAAAAAAAAAATAATTCTAGCTAAACTCACTGCTTTCTTGGTTGCATAATAATGGTTCGCAAAAAACTACCTCTACTGCTCCTGGTGCTTGCCGCTGTTTTTGTAATGGGTCTGCTGATATGGCAACAAACACAGACTACCTGGTTGCCGGCGCCGGCCCCACTCCCTGATTCTGTGCTTAGTGCTTTTCAGGATCAGAAATCATCTATAAAAACAAGTGAGAATCCGCAGGCAAGGGAGCATTGGGAGTGGCTGATGCTGCGCGATCCTGCAACCGGAGAAATACCTGCCAATATCCGCCAGCGGGAGCTAGCCTTTGCAAAAAAATTACCCCTGGCCAAAAAGGGGGGGCATCAGTTCCGTAAGGCAGAAACCGAATGGCAGTCTGCCGGCCCCTTTAACATTGCCGGCCGTACGCGTGCACTGGCACTGGATGTGAGAAATGAACAGATCATACTGGCGGCAGGGGTATCGGGCGGCATGTGGCGCTCTACAAACGGGGGCCAGTCATGGGTTAAAACCACTGCTCCCGACCAGCTGCATAATGTAACCTCCCTGGTACAGGATACCCGCCCGGGGCATGAAGATACCTGGTACTATGGCACTGGTGAATTGATTGGTAACTCAGCACGTGGTGGTGATGCACCTTACCGGGGCGATGGCATCTACAAAAGCATGGATAACGGCCAGAGCTGGTTTCAGCTATCCTCCACCAGCACCAACCAGCCGCAGGTGTTCGATTCCCCTTTCAACTATGTTTACAGACTTAAGATCAATACGACCAACACGGCCGTTCAGGAGCTCTATGCAGCCGTAGCCGGCGGAGTGTACAGATCTGTAGATGGGGGCGATACCTGGACAGCGGCAGTTGTAAACGATCAGTCGCAGTCAACAGATGTAGACATTACCACCAGCGGGGTGGTGTACGTTACACTTAGTGCAGTTACACTGGATGGAGAAACAGGTGAAGGTGGTGTGTTTCGATCTGCCAACAACGGAATCAGCTGGCAAAGCATTTCTGCACGATTATGGCCAAGAGGCTTCGGTCGTGTGGTGATAGGCGATAACCCGCAAAACCCTGACGAAATTTATTTCCTCGGAGATGGACCTGATTTTCCGTTTTTGTTCAGGTACCGGCATGCTATAGGTGGCGGAACCTGGGCCAACCTGACTGATAACCTCCCGGAATTGGAAGATCCCGTTGCAGGACTCGATCTGCAGGGAGGCTACAACATGGTGGTGGAGGTACATCCGCAGCAAAGTGGGACTGTATTTGTGGGCGGCACCAACCTGTTCCGCTCCAGCGATGGCTTTAACAGCGCGGATAATACCGACTGGATTGGAGGCTACAGCCCGGAAAATGATGTTGCCATCTATCCTAACCATCACCCCGACCAGCACGTACTCCTGTTCTACCCCTCTAACCCTGCCCGTGCCATTGCCGCACACGATGGTGGCCTTAGCCGAACAGAAAACATACTGGCCAGTGAGGAGGACACCCATAAGGTAACATGGCAGTCGCTGAACAGCGGTTATGTTACCACCCAGTTTTACACCGTTGGCCTGGACCAGAGTCAGGCCACAGAGCTGATTATAGGCGGTATGCAGGACAATGGCAGCTGGCTGACTACCACTGCTACTTCAGCCAATAACAGGTGGATCAGGTTGCTGGGTGGCGATGGTGGCTACACACATGTTTCTACCAGGGGTGCTTACTACTATGTATCTTTTCAGGAAAGCCAGATCTACAGGCTCACCCTTAATAATAATTACCAGCTTACAAGCTTTGCCCGGGTAGATCCCCCCGGTGCCGGACAGGTAACAGGACAGGCTTACCTTTTCATAAACCCTTATGTATTTGATCCTACCAGTAAAAATCGCATGTACCTGGCCGCAGGAAATGTGGTGTACAGAAACCGGAATGTGAGCCAAATCCCTTCCGGCAGCCAGCAGCCGGTGTCTTTAAACTGGAATGAGCTGGTGGAAACCAGCGTAGACAGTGGTTCTATCAGCTCCATCAATATTTCTACCACACCTGCCGATATTTTGTACTATGGTACTTCCATGGGTCAGGTATACAGAGCAACGGCTGCCAACAGTGCTAATCCCGAGGTAAACCGGATAACCTCCCCGCTCTTTCCTGACAATGGTTATACGGCACATATCTCCATCAATCCGGCCGATGCAAATGAAATAATAGTGGTATTCTCAAACTACAATGTCCGCAGTATATTCCACAGCAACGATGGTGGCGAAAATTTCTCCGACATCAGCGGTAACCTTGAGGAGTTTCCCAACGGAGAGGGCAGCGGACCTTCGGTACGACATGTAGAAATTATACCACTTCAGGACGGAAGCAGTATTTACCTGGCGGGCACCAGTACAGGTGTTTACAGTACGCGCGCGCTTTCGGGCCAGGAAACCAGCTGGGAACAGGAATCGCCCGAGCTGATTGGCCGTGTAGTGGTACCACAAATACGGCACAGATCAATAGATGGCCGCGTGGTGGTGGCCACCCATGGTAACGGTGTTTATTTTAAAAATTATGATGATGTACAGGATACCTACATCAATCCCGAAGGCCAGCCCCTGAGTCTGCTTCCGCCCTATCCGAATCCAACTACTCCTAACGATGTGGTGGTGATTCCTTTTAGCATACCACGTGATGGTATTGTAAGAATCAGGATGTACAGCAGTACCGGCCAGCTTATAAAGCTGCTGCTCTATAACCAGATGTTTGCAGGCACCACAGAAATTACCTGGGATGGCCGCAATGTAGCAGGTACTCCCATGCCTCCTGGCACCTACCTGGTCAGGATGGAATACGAAGATCAGGTGGTGAGCAGAAAGATAGTACTTATGCATTAAGCTTTTTTATTTGAGCCCTGTGCCTCTATCTTTGCGCCATGCTAAAGAAAACATCCCCCTGGTTTTACCTGCTATTGATCCTTGTGTGGTCCTGTGGCCCGGATCCTGAAGAACAACTCAGCCAAAGCCGGCAGCTGGTGCAAAGCGGTAATTACACCGAGGCAATCAAGCAGCTGGATGAGCTGCTGGCCAGTAATCCCGATCATGCTGCAGCCTATAATCTTAGGGGCGTTGCCTACCTGGAAACAGGCAATGTGCAGGATGCTGTCTCGGATTTTAGCCAGGCTATCCGCTACCAGCCAGAGGATTATAAATACTGGTTCAACAGGGCTAATGCACGCTTTCAGGGAAAAGACCTGAACGCATCCCTGCAGGATTACAACGAAGCCATTAAGCTGGAGCCGGATGTGGCAGATGCTTATCTGAACAGATCTGCCGTTTTGTATGATATGCAAAATATTCCCGCTGCCCTGCAGGACATTACGATTGCCCTGCAGAAAAACCCTGCAGATCCGCTGATCCTGTTCAATGCAGGAAAGCTTTATTATGCCATTGACAGCCTTCCTCAGGCCCGACAGCACCTTACTGCGGCCATCAATCAGGATCAAAAACGTGCAGAAGCCTTTTACCTGCTGGGAAACATATCGTTACGGGAGGGCAACCAGCAGGAAGCCTGCACTTTATTTAAACAGGCAGTACAGTTAGGTTCAGAACCAGCAAAACAAGCTGCCAAAACCTGTTCTTAAAAACATATAAGTACTTTTCAGGCTTTCTACTATATGGCAGCAATAGGTACAGATCTGAACAGGGCCGTAGCTCATCTGGAGCACGATGAACTGGTGGCTATTCCCACAGAAACAGTATATGGTCTGGCTGGCAATGCCTATTCCGAAAAGGCAGTCGTAAATATATTCAGCACCAAAAAGCGCCCCAGCTTTGATCCGCTGATTGTGCATACCACCTCTCTGGAGGCTGCCAGGGAATTTCTGCTGGAGATTCCCGATACCGCCTATGCTCTGGCGGAGAAGTTCTGGCCGGGGCCGCTTACCCTTATCTTACCAAAAAATAACCGCATACCGGACCTGGTTAGTGCCGGCCTCAATACAGTTGGTGTTCGTGTGCCCAGGCATCCGCTTAGTCTCCAGCTGCTGGAAAAACTGCATTTCCCACTGGCAGCACCCAGTGCAAATCCGTTTAGCTACATCTCCCCTACTACTGCCCTGCATGTGCAAGAACAGCTGGGCGAACAGATTCCCTACATCCTGGATGGTGGTCCCTGCGAAGTAGGGGTTGAAAGCACCATTTTAGGTTTTGAGGGAGATAAAGTAATTGTACATCGCCTGGGAGGCATGTCGCTGGAAGAGCTCCGGCAACATGTTGGAACACTGGAGGTAAAACCCTACAGCACCTCCAACCCTGTTGCACCAGGTCAGCTGGAGAGTCACTATGCCCCCAGAAAACCGCTGTACCTGGGCAGTATACAGGAACTTTTGCAGCAACACGGTAAAACAGATATTGGCGTGCTCTCCTTCAAAGATATCTATCCGGAAGCTACCCAATACACCCTTTCTGCCTCCGGAGATCTGGTAGAAGCAGCCAGAAACCTGTTCAAAGCTTTACGAGAGCTGGACAACAAACCTGTTAAGCTGATTATTGCCGAAGAAGTACCTGATTATGGTCTTGGACGGGCTATTAATGACCGCTTAAGGCGTGCCTCTCACAAAATGGGTCAGGACGAAGCCTACAACTTTGATGTATCATCTGAAGCATAAGATCAAGAGTATTTTTTTGATATTCCGGAGCATGCCCCGCTGCCATTAAGCTGCTGAAAATTGCTACCGGAATGCCCAAAGACCTGATTTTAATCAGAAACTTTATTCTTTAGAATGTTTAACTTGGACCTATAAACCTAAAACTGAAACTTTCAACATGAAAACGCTGGATCAATACAACTTTTCAGGTAAAAGAGCCTTGATGAGGGTTGACTTTAATGTACCCCTGAACAAGCAGAACGAAATTACAGACGACACACGATTAAAGGCAGCCCTGCCATCCATCAATAAAATTATTAATGACGGAGGTGCTGTTATCCTGATGTCGCACCTAGGCCGCCCTAAAGAAGGACCAGAAGAAAAATATTCCCTTAAGCATCTTGTGCCCTACCTTACACGCGAATTGGGACGCGATATACAGTTTGCGAATGACTGTATCGGCGAAGAAGCTGTACAAAAAGCACAAAATCTGCAGCCTGGCCAGGTGCTGCTGCTTGAAAACCTACGCTTTTACAAGCAGGAGGAAAAAGGCGATACTGATTTTGCCCAAAAGCTGGCCCGCCTGGGCGATGTATGGGTGATGGATGCCTTTGGTACTGCCCACCGTGCACATGCCTCTACTGCCATGGTAGCAGATTATATGCAGGATAAAGTAGCCGGTTATGTTATGCAGGCCGAGCTGGACAATGCCAAAATGGTGCTTGAAAATCCGCAGCGCCCCTTTACAGCCATTATGGGAGGTGCTAAGATCTCCGATAAAATTGAGGTAATCGAAAAGCTACTCGATAAAGTTGATTACCTGATCATAGGCGGTGGCATGTCGTACACCTTCTTTAAAGCACTGGGAGGCCAGATTGGCAACTCACTGGTAGAGGCCGATAAGGTAGAGCTGGCCAGCGACCTGATTAAACGTGCCAAAGAAAAAGGCGTGGAGATTAAACTGCCCATTGACTCCATCATTGCCGATAAATTTGATAAAGATGCCAATACCAAAGTAGCCAGCAACCATGCTATTCCTGATGGCTGGATGGGCCTTGATATTGGACCTGAAGCACAGGAAATCTTCCTGCGTACCCTGCGGGAGTCGAAAACTATTTTATGGAACGGACCCATGGGTGTATTTGAAATGGAAAAATTTGCAGAAGGCACCAAAGCTGTGGCCAAAGCCGTAGCAGAAGCTACCAGCAGAGGAGCCTACTCCCTGATTGGCGGTGGCGACTCTGCTGCTGCAGTTAACCAGCTGGGCTATGGCAACAGTGTGAGCTACGTTTCTACCGGTGGTGGAGCCCTGCTGGAGTATTTCGAAGGCAAAGAATTACCGGGTGTAACAGCACTTAATAAATAAGCACCACATTAATAACCTTCAGACATGATTCATCCCGAATTTTAGAGAAGGGATTGGAAAAGGAAAAAACAGCCTTGGATATGCTGCCAAGGATGTTTTTTCTTCAACTTTTAGTTTTTGCGAGCCCCCGAGGCCCGGGAGGCACGACGAATCAGTCCCAGGCGGGCAGCCCGCCGAAGCGGGGGCCGCCCCGCGGCAATCTGGTATCTCCACGCATAGAAGCCAGATTGCGGCAGCGGTCCCGGCGGGGAACCGCGACCGTCGCACTCCGCTTCGCTGCGTTCGCAAAAGCTGTACTTCTAATTAACTTCTCAAAATTCAGGATGACTCATTTTTTAGTGCCCTATCTGTCTAAGTTTCAAGGCAGAGTAAAGGGAGCTTTTTGAGATGCTTCTGGCTCAAGCTTTGCATTAGTTTTGTTACAGCTACAAATCACTTGATTTAGTGCCTGCAGTTTATGTACCACCCAAGGCTTTAAAGATACTCTTTACACTTTCCTCCATTGCCACAGACCTGTTCTCTCTGCGATTGAGGAAAGTCCTGTCTCCTTTAGGCTGATAAAAATAGAAGTAGCCAACATTAAAATAATATTTTGTGATAGAACCGCGAGATATAATAAAAAATGTCTGCAAGTCGCTTTAGCAGCATAAACTACTGATGGCAATGTTTTAACAGATCCTGTACACCACAAGCGGGAAAAAGCAGTACATACTATTTCCGGATCTACACTACTGCATCAATAGTAAAGCCTGCAAGGGCTGCAGGCTTTACTATTGATGATCATTTATGTTATTTGAAAAATCCACCTAGCATACCCCCCAGGCCGCCACTGCCACCTAAAAGTCCGCCTAATCCACCCATTCCTCCTCCTTTTGAGTTCTGAAACTTGTTGCTGATAAAGCTTACCATCAGCGGCACCACCACGCCTTCTACCTGTTTGGCTACCTCTGGTGTTAAACCAAGGCCTGAAACAAGCTTACCTACCAGGTTTGCCCCTATTTTTCCTACAATAGGGTTTTCATGGCCTGCACCCTCTTTCTGGTTCATGAGTCCCATCAAGCCCTGCAGGTTTCCTTTCCGAACTTCATCTTCAGCTACTTCTTTGGCACTTTGCCCTGCCATTTCTATTGCACGGTCGGCTTTCTGTGGATCAAGCCCTGAACGCTGCTGCACATCTTTTCCGATGGAGCCCTTTAATTCCTTTATGATATCGTCTAGCATATTATTCTCTTTTACATTGATTAATCTGCCAAAGGGCATGATTGTTTGGCAAGATATGGCTTACTGCTTATCTTGGCGCAAAACTTATCTACTATGACTTCTTACCAAATTTTTCTGTTTCTCCATTCCTGGATTCGCTGGTTTATTTTGTTCCTGGGGATTGTGGTAATCATCAAAGCATTTATCGGCTGGTCTGGCAATAAACCCTATCTGAAAGGCGACAATGGTATGTCGGCTGGATTTATAGGACTGCTACACCTTAACTTATTGATAGGTCTTATTTTATACTTCTTCCTAAGTCCATATGTTCAGCAAGCCTTTAGTAATTTTGGGGCAGCTATGAAAGACTCTTACCTGCGCTTTTGGGCTGTAGAGCACATAGCCATAAACATTATTGCCGTGGTGGTGGCACAAATAGGCCGTACCCGATCCAAACGTGCCACAACTGATGTGGCAAAACATAAAACAGTCGCAATATTTTATACCATAGCCCTGGTACTAATCCTTAGCCGGATACCCTGGGGAGAAGCTGAAAGGTGGTTCCGCGGACTCTAAGCCTGGAATCAATATATTGACTGGCTCATTTTATACAGCTCTTTTGTATAAAATGAGCCAATTTTTTGGAATAGAGCCAAAGGCAAAGATCAATGCAGATGCACACTGCCCTTTGGCCAAACAGAATAAAAACATTCTGCTGCATTTCTGGTGTTAAGAGATTTATACAACATCTCCCATTATGAGAAAGAGCAAGGTGGTATTAGACCTCAAACAAGCCATTAGCGATAGCCTACTTGACAAAGACCTGCGCGACGGCTTATCTGCAGCTACACGCAGCGGCAATTATCTGTGGGTAGCCGGCGATGAGCAAATCAGCATTCAGCGGCTGGAGAAAAAAGGAAGAGGCTGGGGTAACTGCACCAGCTTTCACCTGGGAGATTATGTAGAGATGATTAGCCAGGACGATGAAGCTGACATAGAAGGCATGGATTTCGACGGCCGTTATCTCTGGATAGTTGGCTCACACAGCCTGAAGCGCAGCAACATTGATAAAGACAAAAAAGACCCGGAAAAAGCTGTAAAAAAACTAACCAGGGTATCGCTTGATCCAAACCGGATATTACTGGTACGAATACCCTGCCAGCCAAATGAAGAAGGCGAATATGTGCTATCAAAAGCATGCCCTGATCCCGAAAATCCTGCAGAGCTGCTAACTGCAGCAAAACTAAAGCACGGCACAACCAAAAGTCAGCTCACTAAGGTTTTGAAAAATGATGAACACCTGAAAAGTTTCCTGAAGATACCCGGGAAAGACAATGGGTTTGACATTGAAGGGCTGGCCGCCTCTGGTGACAGGATCTTTCTTGGATTGAGAGGACCCGTATTAAGGGGTTGGGCGATAATACTGGAAATTCAGATTACGCTGAATAAAAAGAATAAGCTCGTGCTAAAGAAATTAAATGAGCGGGGTTATCGCTACCAGAAGTATTTTCTGGATTTGAACGGCATGGGTGTCCGGGAGCTGGCAACAGACGGCAACGACCTGCTGATTTTGGCCGGCCCTACCATGGATTTGGATGGCAGCATGGCCATATACCGCTGGAAAGACGCCTTCAAACAAAAAGATCAATCCATCATTGCCAGGGAGCAGCTGGAGGAGGTTACCAACATCCCATACAAAAGCAATATTCATGGTATCAATAAGGCCGAGGGCATGGTGTTGCTGGAGGATGGTGGCCTGCTGGTGCTGTACGACAGCCCTGGCAGGGAACGACTAAGCGGAGAGCATGGCGTGAAAGCTGATCTGTTTCATGTAAAAGAGGAAGTAGCGACACAGGCAGGCTGAATTTACAATGTGAGTGATGAGTAGACGGGGTAGCTATGGGGTCCAGTAAATCAGCTACCGGTCATGAAAAGCGTTTCCAGTACTTTTGTTTGCCTTACAGCTTTAAGTAGGCTGTCAAGCGAAGCAGCGGCATCGGCAGGCAGCGACAAAAATTCAGCCACCAGTGCATAGATTGGTAAGGGATTGCCACCTGCCTCCCGCAAGCTTTTAATAGAAGTACTGCCAGCTGATTTTGCCAGCTTCTCCCCCTTCTCATTCAGTAAAAGGGGGTGGTGCAAAAATGAAGCTTTTTGAAATAAAATAGCTTTCTGCTGCAGTTCTATGTGCTTCGTCTGATTTGCCAGGCAGCTGGCAATAAACACCTGAGCTGCAGATGAATAAAGCAGGTCTTTTCCACGAACAATCAGACTGATCCGGTGGTCAATGTCATCTGCCAGGGAAGCAATCTGGTATGCAGCAAGGCCTTCCCGGCGTCTCACCACAAAATCTCCCATCTCCTGGGATAACGGCAGGCATCTCTCCTCCTGTCCGGCCTCCTGAAAACAGATATTCCCTTCCGGAACCTTTATACGCCATGCGGCTCCTTTTGTGTTAAATGAAAGCTCAAGTTCTCTGCAACTGCCCTGGTATATACCATTTTTGCTGTGCATGCGCACCTGGCTTCGGCTGCAATCACAGGCATAGAGGTACCCGTTATCTTTTAGTACTTCCAGAAGTGTATTGTAATGATCAAACCTATGCTGCTGCGAATGGCTTTTTGTGAAATCAGCAGGACTTTCCGGTCCCTCATCCCAATCAAGGCCCAGCCAGTCCAGACACCTGAATACATCCTGTATATATTCCGGCCTTACCCGTGCACTGTCGGCATCATCGATGCGCAGCAGCAGCTCACCCCCTGCACTGCGAACCAGCAGCCAGGTGAGCACAAAAGAAAATGCGTTACCCCGGTGCAAATAGCCACTGGGGGTTGGGGCAATTCTGCTCTTCAACACTGGAACTTCCTGATTATTAGATCCTGCACCCATTGTGGATAAAGATTTACTGGAACCTGCTTTTTCAACAGGTTGAAAATTTGTTATTTTAGATTACTCATGCAAACAGCTATCTGTGAAATAAAGATCATTTTTGCTGATAAAGCACATTAAGAAATTTATCTCCGGAAATCTGTTTAATAATTATTAAATTTATAGAGACTAATTTCACACAAACACATAGGTTTTTGTGCTTTGAAAGCTTTATCTGCAGTATTTTTACGCTTCAGTATTAGCAGATATTAGAATACGTAAACAGGATCGGCCCGTGGCATACAAAGAAAAGAAAATTGAGAAAAAGTATTTTTCCATTGGAGAAGTGGCCACCCAATTAGGGGTAACAACCTCACTGATACGGTTTTGGGAAAATGAGTTTGATATTATCAAGCCCAAGAAAAACCGCAAGGGGAATAGGCAGTTCACC
This sequence comes from Flammeovirgaceae bacterium 311, assembly GCA_000597885.1. Lineage (NCBI taxonomy): Bacteria > Pseudomonadati > Bacteroidota > Cytophagia > Cytophagales > Flammeovirgaceae > Flammeovirgaceae bacterium 311. The sequence goes on along the minus strand of CP004371.1, from coordinate 6,499,497 downwards.
AAAGAAGATATTGAAAATGTAAAGCTCATCTACCACCTGGTAAAAGAAAAAGGCTTTACACTACAGGGCGCCAAAGACATGCTTAAGAACAACCACAGCCGCATGCAGGACCGCCTGAAGCTGATAGATTCCCTGAAGGACCTAAGGGTGTTCCTGGATGAGTTAAAGAACAGCATGCCTTAAGATGGAGAAAGAAAAGCTGTATCAGGTAGCTTTAACACGTGTGGCGGGCGTTGGCCCCCTTCTTGCCAAGCACCTGATTAGCTACTGCGGCTCTGCTGTTGCAGTTTTTTCCTCAAACAGAAATAAGCTCGGAAGGGTACCGGGCATCGGCGAAAAAACACTCGCTAACCTGGCTGCATCTCAGCCCCTGAAAGAAGCTGAAAGTATACTGCAAAGGGCTGAACAGGAAGGGTTACAGATCCTGACTTATACAGAGAATGCCTACCCCTACCGCCTGAAGCAAATAGCCGATGCGCCCATTGTATTGTACTACCGGGGCACCCCTGTACTAAACCACCCACGCACCATTGCCATTGTAGGCACACGCAAAGCCACGGGCTATGGCAAATCCGTTACCGAGCAGTTAGTAGAAAGCCTGCAGCCCTACCAGCCCCTGATTGTAAGCGGCCTCGCCTATGGCATCGATATTATTGCACACAGAGCCTGCCTGAAAACCGGCGTTCCCACCGTTGCTGTTATGGCAAGCGGCTCAGACATCATTTACCCGCCCGCCCACCGTTCCACTGCAACAGAAATACTTGATCAGGGAGGCCTGCTAACTGAATATCCCTTCGGCACCCAGCCAGATGCCTTTAATTTCCCCGCCCGTAATCGTATTATTGCCGGCCTTGCCGATGCTGTAGTGGTGGTGGAAGCAGCTGCTAAAGGTGGTGCACTGATAACAGCCGAGCTTGCCCTGGACTATGACCGGGAAGTTTTTGCAGTGCCGGGCAGCCTGATGAGCGAATATTCTGCCGGCTGCCATGCCCTTATCAGCAGACAACAGGCGCACATATTCCGCACCACAGCCGACCTGGTAAACGAGCTTTGGTGGAATAGCCCGCAGGAAGAAAAGAAAGCACTGGCAGTGACTATTCCGGATCTGAGTGAAAAAGAACAGGCTGTAGTAACTTTACTTGAGCAACAGGCCACCGGCTACCAGATTGATGAGCTTAGCTGGCGCTGCCAGATACCACTTTCGCAACTGGCCGGGGTGCTGCTGGAGCTTGAACTGAAAGGCCTGGTGCGGGCGCTGCCAGGTAAGAAATTCGCACTTAGCCTCTAGAAAACAAAAAAGCTCTGGAATTACCAGAGCGCACATACATAACACCTGTTTAATCTATTCAACTATTAAGCACAAAGCTGTATCGGACGAATGTGATTCTATTTAAAAATAGAAAAACCGCCTATAACACAGCTTAGTAAGCCTCCCGAACAAAACACTTTTGATTACACTTTTCACGAATCACCTCGTAAGCTTTAATATCTCCCAGCTCACCAGCTTTGCTTAAATCAAGGCAGCCAGCTTCGGTGCGGCCATGTTCTATGCGAAGCAGGCCACGTAGAAAATAGGCATCTATATTTCTGGGATTAAGCTCTATTAATTTTGTACAGTCGTTGATGGCATCTTCGTAAGCTTCGATCTGTTGCTTGGCCATGCCACGGCTGTAATAAGCCTGCTGATGACTTGGATCCAGGTCTATTGCTTTCGTAAAATCATAGATGGCGCCGTAGTAATCCTGCAGCTCAAACTTAAGAGTACCTCTTGTAAAGTAAGCATCAGCAAGGTTGCTGTTCAGCTCTATTGCCTTATTCAAATCCTTCATGGCACCATGCAGGTCATCGAAGGCTTTTTTGGCATTACCACGCATATAGTAAGCCTGGGCAAAGGTAGGGTCTGCCTCAATAGCTCTGTTAAAATTCTGAAAGGCCTCCTTATAATTTTTAGAAGCATAATGTTTACTCCCATCTTGCAGGTATGCAATAGCGTCGCCCTGAGCATAAGCACTAAAGGAAAGCAGCAGGAGAGAAAAGCAGAAAGTGATATAGGTTTTCATAAGCAAAAGGAAAAAGAGAATTAACTCCCATTACAGATGCTAAAGTAGCAGGTACTGTCAGTTCAATCTAATGGAATGCTCCCGAATCCTGTTCTATGTAATATTTAGCCTGCAAACGCAGTAAAGCTAACGATGCACCTACACCATGGATAATAGATCTCTTCTAAACACAAAAAAGAGCTCATCCGCTCTCTTTTATATTTAATATTTGAGACTTCTACATATTTCTGCCACCAATACCAAAGCCGTATCTGCTGCCATAGAGAGATTCTATATAGCGAAAATACCAGTACAGTTCATAGTTCAGCTCCAGGCCATAGTCTGTGCTCTGGTCGTAATTGATCTGGTTCTCAAAGGGAAAATCTGCAGTTCTATAGCTGCCTCTCTGGGAAGCCAATGCATTCCATTGTATTACATATTGCCTGTTGCGCTGCTCGTAGTGCTGTGGTGTATAATAGTTCACCGGCCTTGCATTAACTGAAAACCATCGCTGAAAACCTGGATCTATTATGGTGAGTTCGTACTCTTCCTCGTTGCCATTCTGGGCAATCAGGTTTGGAGATGTGGGCCTGTCTACCCTTGCACCACCGCCGGTTGCACAGGCCGTAGCCACCACAAGCCAAAAACATATATATGCTAATATTCTAATTTTCATGTCTGTTCCTTTTTATAAATAACGCAACAGACTTTAAATTAGTTGATTATCAGGAATTCAGTAATAATATATTCCCGCTTCTTAATCTTTGGTTCCTTTACAAGGAACCGCTGTAAACAATCTGGTAAAAGAAACAGATGTTGTATGAATTAAATATTTCAGGGATAGTTATCGAACAGGAAAGATGCTCCCTGCCATCAGCAGACTCTTCTGCAGCTCCTCCTGATTAAGGCCTGTTCCGACCCCAAGCGCCTCTAGTGCCCTGATCACTTCTTCGGTAGCCATATTGCCCACCAGATCACTATTTGCCATAGGGCAACCCCCAAACCCTTTTAGAGCCCCATCGATGCGCCGGCACCCTGCCTGCCAGGCTGCTTTGGTTTTCAGTGCTACATCTGCATAGCGGGCATGCAGGTGTACCCCCAGTTCCATATCTGGAAAAGCTTTGCTAATCTTCCCGAAAAGTGCCTCAATGTCAGCTTCCGTTGCAGAACCTACCGTATCAGAAAGGCTTACCACCCCTACCTCCATTTTATGGAGTCTCTCCACAAATTCTTTAACAACATCAGCACTGTAGAGATCGCCATATGGATTTCCAAACCCCATGCTGATGTAGGTAACCAGTATTTTATGGTGCTGCAGGCATAAATCCTGAATGTGCTGCAGGCTTGTGAAGGCCTCTTCTATGCTGCGGTTGGTATTTCGCTGCTGAAAGGTCTCACTAATGCTAAGTGGAAACCCCAGGTAATGTATCTGGACATGATCTGCAGCGGCGGCGGCACCCCGCTCATTGGCAACAATGGCCAGTAACTTTGTGGTGGTTGTACTTAAATCAAGCTGCTGAAGTACTGCAGCTGTATCCTGCATTTGGGGTATAGCCTTTGGAGATACAAAGGAGCCAAAATCGAGTGTATGAAAGCCAACCTTAAGCAGCTGGTTCAGATATGCTGCTTTTGTTTCTGTAGGTATAAAGTTGTGGAGTCCCTGCATGGCATCACGGGGACATTCTACCAAATGGACAGGCTCTGATCCTGTAAGCATAAAAAATATTTAAATTAGAAAGTGCTTAAAGATACCCCCTGCCACACCCTAAAGCAAGTTGCAGGAAGCCTGACATAGCAATCTTCTCCTGCAAGGTCATTATACTAATGCCTGACATGTCAGGTGCAGCACTAGCACTACCAGCCGATTTCTTTTCTAAAAACTTATACACAGACAAACAGAACAGCAGACACTACAGCTGCCATTTATGAAATAAATGAACCCAATGCATATTTTTCGGTATTGCAAAAGATAGAACTGTAAATACAGAAGCCAGGCCTGTTGGTTCCGTATTTGCGGTAAAGATGGATCAATGGGCTGTCGGATTCCATTTGCAGCTTTTCAGCTATGGGAGCCTCTGCCAGCACTGCGCGTACATCCTGCTCCAGGTTAGATATTTCAATCCCATAGCGCCCGGAGAGGGTATTAAAAAGAGAATCGTTAATGAGTTTACGTATACCAAAGCGGGGCAAATCAAGCCTGGGTATATAGGTATGTTCAAGCATTACGGCATCATCATCTGCAAAACGCAGCCGCAGCAGGTAAAAACAACCTGCTTCTAACTCTGTATGGTTCAGTTCATAAAAAAATGGTGTTGGCCAGGCAATGGCCCTTGGCCCTTCTAGCAAGATGGTTTTCACAGTGTGTTCGGTATGCCCAACAACTTCTGAAAAACCTTTAAAAGACAACAAGCCTAAACTGTTTCTTTTTAGCTGTACAACACTTCCTTTTCCCTGCCGCTTGGTAATATATCCCTCCTGCTCCAGCACACTTAGTGCATGCCGCACAGTTACCCTGTTAAGGCTGTGCATACGGCTGAGTTCATTTTCGGAAGGCAGTAAATCTCCCTCGCCGTACATGCCAGAAATAATCTGACTTTTGAGCTTACGTTGTAACTGCTGATATTGTGGAGCCGATGACATACGACAGAAGTTCCTTTGTTCCGGATCGGGAGTTTTATTGATCAGATAATTATACATGCACAGAGGTATTCTCTGAAACAAGTATCAGCCTATATTCATCTGCTATAAAATTATGCTAATGTTGTGTTCAAAATCATACAGGGTAAGCTTACGCAGCTGGTAGTAAGCCTTCCAGAATTCCTCCAGTGAAGCAATGTAGCTTCTTTTGGCTTCATCTTTTTCCTGCATGGCAATGTTCAAGTCAGTAATACTGATCTCTCCCAGCACATATCTTCTTTGGGCAATGGCATATCTTTTCTGGGCAATCTGATCACTTTTCTCTGAAATGGTTACCTGCTGCTTCCGCATACTAAACATACGCACATGGGTAATTACTTCCTGCTCAAAGTTAACCTGATCCTGTGCTACTGTATAGTCTGTTAATTTCTGGTTGGCTTCGGCAGTCTTATAACGCGATTTTTGCCTGCCCCAGTCCATCACAGGCACACTGAAGTTAATCATAACCGCCTGTTGATCGTCGGGTGTCTGGTACACTTCCGACAGTACATCACCACGATTTGTAAGACCAAAGGTAGCCTGAATATTGGCATCCAGTCCGCCACTTCCCCTGGCCCAGGCCACACCCTTTGCAGCTTCCAGCTTTCTGCGCTTGAAGGCTACTGAGGCTCTTCTGTTTTTATGTGCTTCTGCAAGGGCTGTTTCTGTATCTACCTTAAAATCAGGTATAGTACTTGGCGGCACCAGGGAGAGTGGATCATCGTCGGTAACGCCAATAAATGATTTGAGCCGCAGGGTATTTGTTTCCAGATCCAGTTCGGCCTTTGCCACCTGTTGCCTGGCACGCATTACGGTAAGTTCCAGCTGCAGTTGCTCGCTTTCAGAACTGCTGGTCTTACTGGCCCGGTCCTGCGCCATCTGGTACAGGTCTTCATTGATAGCCAGGTTTTTTTTGGCTATGTCCAGGCTTGCCTGTGACAGCAGCATATCAAAAAACAAATCTGTTACTCTTACGGCAATCTGCTCCATTTCCTCCACATACTCCCGCTTTGACTCTTCATACTGCAGTGGTGCAATTTTTTTATCCCACTTTAACCAGTTAAAAAAGAACAGGGGCTGTGTTAAACCAATAAAAGCAGGATTACCACTGAAGAAAGCAGTGTTGTTGTAGAAGTTATCGAAGCGGTTAAGGCTGGAGCTTAAGAATATACGGCTGCCTGAAAAACCAATTTGCTGTTCCAGGGAAAGACTAAGGGCACTCAGATTCTGGTTTACCTGCGGAAATGCATAGGTACCATCGTTCTGCCTGGTGGCTACTACCTCGCGGCTAAACTCATTACTGCCGTTAAGTACCAGCTGCGGAAAGTAATTAGACTGGTAGGTTTTATACTGCCAGTACCGGTTTTCTTTAACAGTAACTGCCTGCAGTGCTGCGGGCGACTGCTCCCTGGCCAGTTCTATTACCTCGTAAAGGGTAAGACCATTACGAATATTTGTAGTTTGAGAAAATAGAGAGTATGTGCAAAAACAACTACAAAATAACAGACCTACAAATTTGTTCATACCAGCATCAGGAATACGTGTGGGGACAAAAGTATCACACACAACTTGTGTAGACAAGTTAAAAAATTCTTTAAAAATGTCATAGGTTATGTTGCTGTTATTAACTGATTATGGCTGAATATCTAATGTATTTAGCTCATGATGAATGAAACGTAGAATAAACAATATTTAATAGTTACAACAGCCAGTAAAAAGGCACGTCATCACCTACTTAAATGGATAAAATTTTTTTTTCTTAAGGATATAATAAGCCCATAAATAGAGGCAGTGCACTGACTAATTGTATGGCCTGAAGGTGGAGGCATCCTGAATGCTATATGCTTTGGCTAAAGCAGTTCTTTCATGCTTATAAGAGGTATATCTTTATTGGTATAATGTTTTAATTCACTGGCTCCGGATGGTTTGTACTGGTAGCCATCTGGCCCGAGCTCCCAAAGCAGAGGTGCTAAATTCAGGGTCGCAGCCTTCATGCCCTGTACAATTGCAGCCATGTTTCCTGTGCCTTTAGAAAGGGCTGCTTCATTTTCTATTTCAAACGGACCGCTAAATCCTTTTTTCTTCAAGGTTTCGATAAAGGCACGCCAGTCCATGCTGTCGGAGCCACCAAAGCCTGGCAGCATGGCTTCATAGTTATGGCGGTCCCATTCACTGCTAGGAATGGGAATTCCAGCAAGTGTAGCCAGCTCCTGGTCTACCAGCTGCATGGGATACATATTTCCCCAGTATACATTGCTCCTGTTTCTGGTAGCTTTTACATGTATGCGGTGCAAACGCGCCAAATCAGTTTTCCTGATAACATCTTCCGGATTTACATGCTGCCACACATCATGAGAAGGATCGTAGATTTCCCCATGTGCCTTACTCGGTATCAGTTCATACATAAGCTTTCGGGCAGCCAGTACGCCAGTCAGATTATTGAAAGTTCCGGTATATGCTGCAGACCGCCAACCTTCCATGGGGCAATTCTCATACAGAACTGTTACCCCCAGGTCTTCGGCGTATTTGATGATGGGCCTGAAAATACGTGCATACTCCTCCAGGTTTTTCTGAAAACCTCCCTCCTGATTTCCCAGCTCATGGTTATAGCCTACAAAAGTGCCCACCTTTACATCATTGGCATCTCCACCCAGCAGGTGCGCCATCCGGATTAAACAAAGCAGGTGGTTTTGGTTTTTTACCCGCTGCCCCGGATCACCTCCTATCAGGTTTTCGAAAGCACCGATCGATAATCTCAACGATGCCTTATTGAAGGTTTCAATCAGGGATTTTGCCTCCTCCAAGCCAAAGTGCTCATAATCCAGATGGGTTGCAACAAAATCTTTACGGGTTCCATCTCTGCGAAACACACAAACATCCAGCCCCTGCACCCCCACCTCTTTTGCTTTTTTGATCACATCCCCCAGCCCCAGCTCATTAAATGCAGAGGTCATGATCCATATTGGGTTATTCATCATTATTTTAAAAGTTGATTCAGCTTTAACCGCTTCCTAAAAATAAAAATTTAGTCTGTATAGTGCCCAATCAGACAACTGATCCCGAATCTTTACAATATGTATTTTAAAAACATAACAGGGTAAGCTGTTGGCTGGATTTGATAAATCTCCACCTTAGGCTTATATTCCGTATTCAATATGTTTTTATGCACGAGTCGTGATTTGATACTGCTGAATTTTTGGAACTGTATTATAATTATATAATTATTCGGGCAACAGATCCTAGATGATAACTGCCTAAGCTTCTAATACCTGACAAAAAAACGAACTAAGAATTTCAACCTAACTACAACATGATAAAATTGTCTACTGAAAATACCTGCTATACAGGAAGGGCTATGCTTCGCTTCTGCCTGCTGTTACTCCTGGCTGTTATTTGCACTACAGGATCCTGCCTGGCACAAAGCATTGTGGAAAAACACGGGCAGCTCCAGGTTCGGGGAAACCGTATTGTAGACAAGGATGGTAATCCGGTTCAACTCCGGGGCATGTCTTTTTTCTGGAGCCAGTGGATTGGCAAGTATTACAATCACGAAACTGTTAAATGGTTACGCGACGACTGGGGTTGTACGGTAGTGCGCGCAGCCATGGCTGTAGATAATGGTGGTTATGCAACAAATCCCGATGCTGAAAAAGCAAAAGTTATTGCTGTGGTGGATGCCGCCATTGACCTGGGTATTTATGTGCTTATAGATTTTCATGTGCACGAGGCTCATCATTATCAGGCAGAAGCACTTAAATTTTTTGAGGAAATGGCACAGCGCTACAAAGACTATCCGAATGTTATTTATGAGCCCTGGAATGAACCTACTGACCAATCCTGGGCAACTGTTATAAAGCCATACCATGAATCTGTGATTGAGGTGATCCGTAAGCATGACCCCGACAACATCATAGTTTGTGGCAACCGTACCTGGTCGCAGCGGGTAGATGAAGCAGCAGCGAACCCGATAGATAGACCTAACATTGCCTACACCCTGCATTATTATGCAAACACTCATAAACAGTGGCTGCGAGACGCAGCGAAAAGAGCTTTAGATCTGGGGGCAGCCTTATTTGTAACAGAATATGGAACCACAGATGCCTCAGGCGACGGCTTTGTAAATGAGGCAGAATCTAAACTCTGGTGGGCATTTCTGGACCAGCATAAAATCAGCCACCTTAACTGGTCGGTAGCCGACAAGCTTGAAAGTTCTGCCGCCCTGAAACCAGGTGCAAGTGCAACCGGCGGCTGGCCATTGACCGAGCTTACTCAATCAGGCAAACTGGTGAGAAGTGAAATCAGAACAAAAAATGCAGCAGCCAGTGAACCAGACCCAGCCCCTCAACCCACAGGACTCAGCGACAAATCAGGGAAGCCTGTAGAAGTGAGCATTGTAAATCCATTTTCCGGATCCTTTAATCTGCAGGTAAAAGGTCCGTTCAGCTATCAGATTTATAATGAAATGGGACAAATGCTGGAGCAGGGAAAAGGTACAAACGAAACACAGGTAGGCTCTTCTCTGAAATCAGGACTGTATATCCTGAAGGTTCAGTTCAGAAATAAAGAAGAGCACATCAAACTGATTAAACAGTAGTACCAGCAAACCTTCTCTCCCAAATAATTCGGGCCAAATGGAATAATACTTTATAATTTAGGGTAACAAGCAGGGCTGTTTGGGCGGCTGCTGCTTTTGGCATTGCTTATAAAGGCTGCAAACCTGGCGACAGATAATTAACCAGAGGGCGTTGTACCAGCAAATCGGAGGCGGTGAGCAGCTCAATGTAATCTTCATAAATATCATTCAGGAGTTCTGCCCGCAGGCGCTGCAACTTTAGCTGACGCCCTGTAAGCTTTAGCCTGATGAGTGGATTGTTACTGTTGATGGTGCTTACCGCCTCACTCATTTCTTCCAGCCTGTTACTGCTAAGGCTTTTTTCCAGATTCCGGTAACGCTGCAAACGTGATTTAAGGGAAGCATATAGCTGATCAACTTCTTCCTTTGCCTGCAATTCCTCCAGGGCAAGATCATTATTTGCTTCCATGATCTCAAGCCTTTTTTCTGCCATATCCCCACGATTGGGATTAAAGATCGGCAGCGTTATGCCTAAGGATATACCATAAGGATTTCTGGTTTTCCGGTATGGCATGTATTCACTCTGAATAAATCCGGGATTGATGTTGGAGCGTTCCAGGGCAAATTCTCTGTCTGCCAGTACAATGCGCTCTTTCCTGAAAGCCAGGCGTGTGGTATACAGAGGCAGCTGCATTAAACTATCAATTGATTGTTCCAGCTTATCAGGAGCTAGCACAGTACTGTACGACCAGGTGGCAATCTCACTGCCATCTATGTTATAGATGGTATTGATTTCAGCTATTTTACGTGCTAATTCAAATGCCAGGTTTTCCAGTTCAGTTTCTTGCTCAAACTGATCAATGGCAAGCTCTACAAAATCATCTTCTTCAAAGAAATCAGAACCACTTTGCTGCTCCAGTACCGAAAGCTGATAGTTTATGTTTTCCAGCTGCTGTTCCTTGAGGTTGTGCATATTGGAAAGAAAGAGCAATTCAACAACTAATTCATATCTTTTTGCCAGTACCTGCTTCAGCATCAGCTCACGCTCCAGTGCCAGATTTGACTGGTAAGTTTTGAAATAGCGGCTCGTGTTTCTGATTTCCCATGGATTGGCAGGACTCAGCCTGAGGCCATAATCATATTCTCCAGCGTAAAACTCATTGTTCTGCAGCCTGAACTCAAGCTGACGAACCGGTAAAAGGCGGTAAGGATTTTTTGTTAGATAAGAGATTTGATCCGAATATACACCCATTAGGGGATCCTGGCTGGCTGCACCCAAAAATGACTGCATGCTCCTTTGTGCCAGGCAAATATTTGTCTGCAGGAATAACACCAAAAACAAAAGAGCTAATTTATACAAAGCAGCTCCTTTCATCGGATTAATACTTTCTCGCCGTTTGCAAAAGCATTTTCTTCTGGTATTTTGATAAACACCTCTTTACCAAAAGCTTTAACTGCGGTAGATTTTTGGAGTATTTCGGGCAGCTCAACGATAGAACCAAAACCAATAACCTCCCCTTCGCTTACAAGGTTGGCATGGTCGTAGGAATTTACCATTACTGTAGACCCAACAGCTAAATCCCTGCCTTTGGGCCCCACAACATAGCCAACAACCGTACCCGGATGTCTTGGGTTAATAGCGATAATTGCTGTATAAGCTTCTACTTCTTCGCCTGGTCTTACATACACAGATTTAACTACACCATTGTAAGTGGCATATTTATTTAATTTAGCTTTTTCACTCTGCATAAGGGCCAGCTCCCTTTCCTTGAGGCTGATTTCGTTTTCCAGTACAAGCAGTCCTGTCTGATGGTCCTTAACAAAATCTTCGATGCGAATACTTGTAGCCTGGCTGTACAGCTTTTTCTTTTCCTGCAGCGAACCTATTTTGATGGTAGTAGGATCTGCAGTTTCCCGGCTTGTCGTAACGGGGCTTTTGCCTGTTGAAATAAATTGCTCTGTTAGCCTGCGGTTAAGATTTTGCTCTGTCTCTATCTGGTTTATTTCAGCCTCCAGCTCTTCTATTTTGATTCCGCTTTCGGCCTTCAAAAATGCAATTTTAGATTGCATCAGGCTGGTTTTCTCCTGCTTCTCTTTATTTAAAGCATCAATTTTACTGCTTAACTGGGCAATTTCTATTTCCAGTCCTGCATTTTCCATTTCTACCAGTAAATCACCAGCCTTCACCTCTTGTCCCGACACTACATGCAGGTTTTTGATGATGCCTGATCTTTCAGAGCTTATTTTATACTCCTTTGTGTAGGTGATACCAATATTGGAAAAACTACTCCCCCTGAAATACTGGAAATTTATAAAGAGCATGCCTGCAAATAAGGCAATTACGAATATGTAAAAACCATTAACCCTTTTCATTGTCTGTATTAGAAATTACTAACCTCTGTCCTGTCTATACGCAACTGGCTCACACCCTCAATTTTGCTCATCTCAAGCAAAAACCTGTCTTTTTCTGAATTTTTCAGCATGATCACATAAAACTCATAGCGCATTTCGCTGCGCCTGTTGAGTGCAACAGTTCTCAAACCTGTTTCTTCACAATAATGAGCCATGATCTCCTGCAATTGTGGAAGTTTATCAGGGTCATTGAGGGTAAAAGATAAGGATGTTTTGTGATTCTGACCTTTAAAGTTGGTAAAATGCAGGATACCAGCAGCCATACAAAAAACCAGGGTACCTGCAAATGAAACAGAATAGCCATAAACACCTATGGCCAATCCTGTACTTAGCGCTGCAAACAAAAATAGCACATCTCGAGGATCGTCTATGCGGGTTCTGAACCTGATGATGGCCATAGCACCAAATACACCAAGCCCGCGTGCTAAACTGTCTCCAATAGCCATCATCAGCATGGCCGTAATGATTCCCCCCAGCACCATAGCCTGGAAGAAATTTTTAGGATAGTTGTCACCCCTATACGTTAGCTTATGTGTGATAGCCACTACAGATGACAACACAAATGACCATACCAGCGCAAAGAGTACATTGATAAGGGCTGGATACTCGTAGCTGGGCTGGTCCGGGAATAAATCAAACATAAAGTATAAACCTGGTTATTTAAAGTTTCCTTTAGTTTAATAATTACCTATTGATTGGCCTCACCCGGGCTTGGATCAGTGAAATTCGACCAGGTGGTACCTCCATCAGGCATACGACCCCTGGAAACATCAACAGCCTGTGTGCCGTACGTCAACTCATCAATGGTACGTCCATCAATATAATACAAGCCAATATCTTCACCATCTGCTGCCAGTTTAAAATTAGCATGTAAAGGCCCCTGCTGCGCCTGTTCATCAGCCCAGATAACCAGGAAGCCACCAGCAGGTATCGTTGTTACAGCTGAGTTATCAGCAGGAATTTTATATTTGAAGGGATTATTCTGATTATCAGAAATATACATCCCTGCCAGATTCACTGCCTGACTCCCTCCATTATAAATTTCTATCCAGTCGTCGTGTTCTTCTTCTCCGGCCGGATCGGTACAGCAACTTTGATTGGCAGCCATAAATTCATTGATGAACAGCTGGGGCAGTTCATCTGTGGTAATCAGGTATTGCAGGGGTTCCTGTGGCGCTGTGATAGGAAAGCGGGCAGAAACTGTTTGGCCATTACTGACTTCAACATAATAAGATATCGTACCTGGGCCATTCAGTTTAGGAATAGTGGCTTCATACACGCCTTCTCCCATTGCCGTCATAGGCAGCATGCTAAAGCTGCCATTATCTTTTTTATGATATAAATTTACTGCTGTAGCGCTTTGTACATTATCCAGGGAAACGCTAATGGTTACCGCATCATCAGGGCGGGGCACAAGTGGACGACGTGAAACATCATTGATAAAGGCGCCTGAAGTATTGCCATTAGCATATCCTGGACTTGGATTATCAAATGTCACAAAATTCTCAGAGCCATCAGGTACGCGCCCATAGGTTTGGTTCTCACCCAAAGGCGAATAAGTAACCATATCGGTTAATGTGCCGGATGCATTTTCTAGGTAGACCGTTTCACCTTCTACAGCTAGTTTAAAATTTGTATGCAAACCTGTCGCTAATCCATCGCAGTACAACAGCAGGTAACCATTAGCCGGAATATTTGTACCGGCCGGCAAAATGAACTTTTTATCAGGACTATCATAAACAGCATACCCCCCTATATTAACAGCATTACCCGAAGAATTGTACAACTCTATCCAATCATCGCCGCTGGCCTGGATTTCATTTATAAATACCTCACCCGGTACAACAGCAATAGGGTGATCCTTTTTACTACATGAAAAAAATATAAAAGTAATCAGGACGGATAAGCAAATATTCTTCATTTAATTATATATAAATAACAGATGTAAATTACCAGCATCAATAGATCAGCCTGTTTAAATTTCAGCGTAACCCTGCTGATGCGTCTTAAATCTATCCAATTTTTAAGGCGTCAAAAATAACTAATTAAATTATAACTCTAAATGATATTAATCAGGCGCCACTGAACTTCCGGTATAATGTCATGTAAGTTTTTCCTTTATTAAAATTACTTATTTTAACTAATTCAAATTTGCTAATGAGCAGCACATATCACCATAAACAAGTGTTCGCAGCAAGCTTTAAGGAGGTTCAAACTTAATCTAAAGTGATCCGATACCTGATTTCTGAAAGCTGAAAATAAAAAAATTAAAACACCAGGTTTAAGTAAAATGAACTCATTCCTTACCTCTTCCAGGAGGTATAAATTTCTGCTATTACCTTTTTTTTAACTAATTTCAGGTTCACATATTAATTATTTACAAATCCTTCTGTATCAACTCCATGCGCTGGTTCTTTATTGTTTTTATGGTGATCAGTAGCTTACCTTCTGATATATTTGCCCAGCAGGGGAATATTTCTCAATGGCGAACCGCTGTTTCTGATCAATCTGTGTGGCGTTACCATCCTGGCTTAACCAATCCCGGCGCAGGTTGGATGTCTAACATCTATAATGATAACGAATGGCCGGAAGGCAGTGGAGGCTTTGGATTTGGAGATGATGATGATGTAATACTGGACCAGGTAAGCTCTGTCTTTATAATAAGAAAGACGTTCAACATAGCTGATAAAAACAGTATTTTAAAAGCCGTTTTGCATATGGACTATGACGACGGCTTTATAGCCTATCTGAATGGCTCCGAGATTGCCAGAGCAAATATGCCTTATGGTCAACCCGGTTATGATCAGTACAGTATGGAAGAACATGAAGCCATGCTCTATAGAGGGATAGTTCCGGAAGCCTTTGTACTAAAAGATGCCCTGTTAAAATCCCTTATTAAAAACGGTGAAAACCTGCTGGCTATTCAGGTTCACAATTTAAGTGAAGCCTCATCTGATATATCAGCACGTGCATGGTTATCTTTTGAGGTAAGTGATCAAAGTAATGAGTTTGGAGCCACTCCCCACTGGTTCAGTGCACCTGTGCATTTTGAATCATCAAACCTGCCCATAATTGTTATTACAACACAGATGGATATACCCAATGAGCCTAAAGTAGAAGCTCATATGGGTATTATTTATAATGGTGAGGGTAAAAGAAATAACTTAAGCGATCCCTATCATCACTACGATGGCAGGATTGGCATTGAACTACGTGGGCAGTCTTCGCAGACTCAATTTCCTAAAAAATCTTACAGCATTGAAACCCAAGATGAAGAAGGGGAGGATTTTAAAGTTAGTCTTTTAGGCTTTCCAAAGGAGAGCGACTGGGTTTTGCATGCTCCATACTCGGATAAAACATTGATGCGCAATACCCTGACTTATCATTTAGGAAATAAATTAGGGAATTACGCTACCCGTACCCGTTACTGCGAAGTTGTGATCAATGGTGATTACAAAGGGGTTTATGTTCTCATGGAAAAAATCAAACAGGATAAAAATCGTGTTGATATTGACAAGCTGAGACCCCAGGATATCAGTGGCGATGAACTGACTGGCGGATACATACTCAGAGTAGATAAAATTGATCCAAATGAATATCCAGCCTGGAACTCTACTCCGGATCCTGTTGCTTCCTGGGCTAAACCTTTTAGTTTTCAGTTTTATGAACCTAAGGGAGAAAACCTGGAAGAAGTGCAAAAGAAATATATACAAAATTTTATCTCTGAATTTGAGTCAGCCCTTAACAGCAACACCTTCACCACTGATAAACCAGGTTATCGAAAGTTCATAGATTTACCTTCATTTTATAACTTTATTTTGATTACTGAACTGAACAAAGACGTAGATGCCTACAAGTTCAGTACCTATATGTATAAGGAAAGGGACAGCAAAGGAGGCAAACTGCATATGGGACCTATCTGGGATCACAATCTTGCCTTTGGTAATGTAAATTATAATGTAGTTTCTCAAACAGCGCCTGGCTGGACCTATATGGACGCTTTCAGAATTTACTGGTTCTGGCGAATAACAGAGGATCCTGTCTTCACACAAGGCCTGAGTTGCCGCTGGCAGGAACTACGACAGAACATAATGACTCCTGAATATATCAACAACTGGATTGACTCCACAGCAGCTACACTGGAGGAGGCCCAACAGCGCAACTTTGAAAGGTGGCCTATTCTGGGTGATTATATATGGCCCAATCAGTTTCTGGGAACAAGCTATCAGGAAGAGATAGACTGGATGAAAAACTGGATAGAAAAAAGAATAGAATGGATGGATGAATATCTTACTGAAGACTGTAGGATACCCCTGGGACTGGAAGAAGATATGCTGGCAAACAAAGTACAGGTGTACCCCAACCCATCCTCAGGTGCTGTCAATTTTAGCATCACTGAACAGCTTAACAGCGGAAGATTAATGATTTATAGCTTCACAGGCAAATTATTGTTTGCAACACCTCTGAAAAGTAATAGCTTCAGCTGGGATGGTTTAAGCAACAGTGGTATTAAACTTTCAGCGGGTACCTATTTATATCGTATTGAAGATTTAAAAGGAACCTATGCCAGTGGAAAACTGATCGTACAATAAACCTCTCTTACAATTACACGTTGTATCATCAGGGTTACAGAATTCTGTTATAATCCTCTTTTAGTTTTTCATAAAAAAGGATTGGAAGATCAGTCGGCAAGCATATTAACAGCACCAGCACCGCTTCAATATTACCCTCTGGGTGATAATGCCATAGTGATTAATTTTGGGAATAGTATAAGCCGGGAGCTACACCAAACCATACAGGCTTTTATTGCGCTCCTGGCGCAGAATCCATTACATGGCATAATTGAGTGGGTACCGGCATATACCACGCTCACTGTTTATTATGATCCCTGGCTGCTAAGCGATCATGGCAGGCAGCTACCCCATACAAAGCTTACACAGCACCTAAGCAGCCTTGCTGCAGAACTAAAGCCTGATCAGCCGGTTCAAGGCAGGCTGATTGACATACCGGTTTGTTATGGCGGTAAATATGGGCCTGATCTGGAAATTGTAGCTTCTTATCACAAAATAAGCCCGGAGGAGGTCATAATACTACACAGCCAGCAGGAGTACATGGTACATATGATTGGGTTTGCCCCTGGTTTCCCTTATCTGGGTGGTTTAAACCCTAAGATTGCCACACCCCGGAAAGAAACACCACGCCAGCATGTTCCAGCCGGATCGGTTGGTATTGCAGGATTACAAACCGGGATTTATCCCCTGGCTACACTAGGCGGATGGCAAATTTTAGGGCAGACTCCACTTGTGCTGTTTGATCCAAAGCGCCAGCCACCGAGCCTGCTGCAGGCAGGCGACAGGCTTCGCTTTACACCTGTATCAGCAGAAGAATTGCACCAGAAAATAGAGAGGCAGGCATGAGTGTCAAGATATTAAGTCCTGGTCTTTTAAGCACTATACAGGATGCGGGCCGGTCCGGATACAGAAAAGAGGGTATCATTGCCAGCGGTGCCATGGACCTATATGCTCATAGAATTGCGAATCTGCTGGTGGGTAATGAAGAAGAAGAGGCCAGTATTGAAATCTGCATGTCAGGGCTTTCGCTCCAGTTTGAAGCAAGCCATCTGGTTGCCATCACCGGCGCAGATCTCTCTCCAGCAGTAGATGGCATTTCTGTTAAAATGTGGCGGCCGGTCTGGATTCCAAAAGGAAGTATCCTCTCGTTCGGGGCACCAGCCAGTGGATGCTTTGCCTACCTGGCCATTGCCGGAAGCTTTGATGTTCCTGAAGTACTTGGAAGCTATGCTACTTATCTGGCAGCAGGGCTGGGTGGTTACAGAGGGAGGCCCTTACAGACAGACGACCTGCTGGAATGTAAAAAAGCCACCGAATTACTACCCCTTCTTAATTCTCTGAAACATCTGGGGAGCGGGCATAGCGTTGTAGAGGCTCCATGGGCACCAGATACGCAATTATTGCCTGAATATCAGGAGAACCCAGTTATCAGAGTTATCCGGGGTCTGGAATGGGAACTCTTCAACAAGGAGAGCCTGCAAATTTTTTTAGCCGAGCCGTTCAGAGTAACCGCTCACTCAAACAGAATGGGATACCGGCTTCAGGGGCCATCTCTCAGTTTAGCAACACAGGCAGAACTACTTTCTAGTGCAGTTTCTTTTGGAACAGTGCAGGTGCCGGCCAGCGGCGACCCTATTGTTCTAGCAGCCGATCACCAGACAACAGGAGGTTATCCCCGTATTGCAAATGTTATTTCAGCAGATTTTTCCAGCCTGGTTCAAACTCAGGCAGGAAAAAAAATCTATTTTAAAGAAGTAACTTTAGCACAGGCCCATCAGCTGCTGTTTGAACAGCAAAATAAGCTGGTACAGCTAAAACTGGCCATACAAATAAAATTGAACCAGCAGGCATGAGCACCATTTCTGTAGACCTGAATTGCGATCTAGGTGAGAGTTACGGCAATTACACACTAGGAAACGATAGCAGCATTCTTCAGTATATATCCTCTGCCAACATTGCCTGTGGTTTTCATGCGGGAGATCCTTCCGTTATGCAAAAAACCGTAATAATGGCCCTGAACCGGGGGGTAGCAATTGGCGCACACCCCGGATTACCTGATTTACAGGGCTTTGGCCGCAGGGAAATGGCGGTAACCCCAGCAGAAGCTCATGCCATAGTGCTTTACCAGATTGGTGCCCTCTGGGCTTTTACACGTGCCGAAGGAGCTGCTCTCCAGCATGTAAAACCACACGGTGCATTGTACAATATGGCTGCAGTCAATCCAAAACTGGCAGAGGCTATAGCAGAGGCTGTCTACAAAATAGACCCTTCCCTGATTTTATATGGGCTGGCAGGCAGTGAGCTGATAGCGGCAGGCAGACGCATAGGCATCCGTACTGCACAGGAGGTTTTTGCAGATCGCAGCTATCAGCAGGATGGCACCCTTACCCCAAGAAGCCAGCCTGATGCCATCCTTACCGACCCCAAGGCCGCAGCTGATCAGGTGATGGAGATGATTATCAACGGTACCGTTACTTCCCTGCAGGATACACTTTATAAAATAAAAGCCGATACTGTATGTATCCATGGCGATGGTCCTGATGCACTGCTTTTTGCTCAAAAAATAAACCGGAAGCTCTCTGAAGCCGGGATTGCCATAAAAGCAGGCAAAGATTAATGGCAGCAAAAAAAGACTGGAACGTACTGTTAGGCGCTGCCTTTCTGATGGCGACTTCTGCCGTGGGTCCGGGTTTTCTCACGCAGACTACTGTATTTACCCAAACCCTAGCTGCCAGCTTTGGCTTTGTTATTCTGATTTCTGTTGTACTTGATATTGGTGTACAGCTAAATGTATGGCGGGTAATTGCTGTCTCTGAAAAACGGGCACAGGACCTAGCCAATGGAGTACTGCCAGGTCTGGGTGCAATACTTACAGCATTGATCGTTTTGGGCGGATTAGCCTTTAATATTGGGAATGTAGGAGGTGCTGGCTTAGGGTTCAATGTGCTTTTTGGTATTTCTGCCGAGACGGGAGCTGTACTGGGCGCAGGTATCGCCGGGGCTATTTTCCTGCTTCGGGAGGCAAAAAGAATGATGGACCGTTTTACTCAGCTCATGGGCATCATAATGATCATGCTCATCATGTATGTGGCATTCACCTCCTCTCCCCCATTTCAAGAAGCGCTGGTACGCTCTCTTTTGCCGGAAAAGCTGGATGTAATAGCAATCATTACCCTGGTAGGAGGCACCGTTGGAGGATACATTACATTTGCCGGGGGCCACCGCCTGCTCGATGCAGGCATCAAAGGGAAGAGTTCAATGCCACAGGTTACCAGCAGTGCAGTTACGGGTATCACCATTGCCTCCATCATCAGAATATTTTTATTCCTGGCTGCTTTAGGCGTGGTTAGTCAGGGCCTGCTGCTGGATCCTGAAAATCCGCCTGCAGCTGTTTTTAGGCTGGCAGCCGGAAACATAGGCTACAAACTGTTTGGTATTGTAATGGTATCTGCCGCTATTACTTCAGTTATTGGATCTGCCTACACTTCCATCTCATTCATTAAATCCTATAGCAGACAGGTTGACCAGCATGAGAATGTGGCGATCATCATCTTCATAGCCATCTCAACCCTTATTTTTATCACCATTGGTAAGCCTGTAATGCTGCTAATACTTGCCGGCGCACTAAACGGGCTCATACTACCTGTTAGCCTTGGCACCATACTCCTGGCGGCTCATAAAAAATCCATCGTAAATGATTACCGGCACCCTTTGTGGCTCACTGTTTTTGGTATTCTGGTGGTACTGTTAATGAGCTGGATGGGTGGCTATACCTTACTCAGTCAGCTCTCGCTGCTGTTATAAATAAGCAGGCAACCGCTGGTGTAAACACTTGTGTAACTTATGCTGAAATTTTATATTTTTCGCCTGCTATCGATGAGAGGCTTTATCATTTAAACCTAACCTCTTTCTCTTAATTTTTTGTTATCTAAGTCTACATGAGCGGTATGAAAAGTTTTGTGCTAACCATGCTTTGCCTGTTTTGCCTGCAGCTTAATAGCTTTGCCCAGCTGGATATCTTTCTGAAGGGACGTTCTACTGACTACAGGGGTAGTTTTGGCAAAACCTATTCAGGTCTCGGACTTGAAGCCGGCCTTACCATAAATTCAGCCCAAAATGTGTTAGCCGGTGGTATACATTATAACCGCAACTGGCTTGGCTATCTGCCTGCCACTCCTTACACGGATGAATTAGAGGTATATATGAATGCCTTTAACTTCCACTATGGTGGCAAAGCTAATCTTGGCAAATATTTCCACCCTTTTGCATATGCTGTGTTAGGCTTCAGATCGCTTACATTCTCCGACCCCTCGCTTAACGATAGTTACGACAGCTACGACCCCGCTTTTAGCTCACTTACACCTACTTTTGGTATACGTACAGGCCTGCAGATTGGTGGCAGAAAATGGCGTGCAGAAGCCAGCCTGGATTACTTAAGCGGAACCTATGCAAAATATATAACCACACAATCCATTGCTAATGCCGAAGTCTCCCGCAGGCCATATAAAGATTTTGCATCCAAATCGCTGATGACCAACTTATCCATAGGCCTGGGTGTGGTTTATGTGATCAACTGGCCTGACTGGGTCAAACCTCTTGACGAAAAGAACTATCATTGAATAATAATGATCACTAACCAACATGCCGCAGCTTAACAACCATTTATCCATGACCCAAAAATTCTCCAGCGGCTCACCATGGGAGCCACTGGTGGGTTACAGCCGTGCTGTCAGAAGTGGTAATACTATCGAAGTTTCTGGTACCACCGCCATCAAAAACGGACAGGTAGTTGGCGAAGGTGATCCCTATGCACAAACCCGCCAGATTTTGCAAATCAATGCTGAAGCACTTCAGCATCTGGGAGCAGACATTGGTCATGTGGTTCGCACCAGAATCTATGTAACTGACATAAACCACTGGGAAGCTATTGGCAGGGCCCACGGCGAGGTTTTTGGCGTAATAAGGCCAGCCTGCAGCATGGTAGCAGTAGCAGCCCTGATAGACCCCCGCTTACTGGTAGAAATTGAGGCGACAGCCATCATAAACTCTTAACCTCAAGCTTATTAAATATTTCTGATAACTAAAGGCATCCCTTTGTTTTTCATGTAAAAACTCCATAAATAGTATGTCGCTGCAAACTTAACCCGCTGCAGTAGTTACTAGTCTTTATGATACATCCCGATATTGAACTTCGCTATATCAATGATGAAATTGGCTATGGTGTTTTTGCCAAAAAGTTCATCCCAGAAGGTACTATCACCTATATAAAAGACAGCCTGGAAATAGAAATATCTCCCCAGGATTATAAAAATCACCCTTTGGTGATGCAGCAGGCCATTGAAAAATACTCTTACATAGATGAGCGTGGTTACCGCATTGTTAGCTGGGACATTGCCAAATATGTAAACCATTGCTGCCAGCGCAACACCATCAGCACCGGCTATGGCTTTGAGTTTGCTATTCGCGATATTCAGCCAGGCGAGCAAATCACAGATGAATACGGCATTTTTAACCTGCAGTACGAAATGGAAGTATTTTGCGGCAATCCTAACTGCCGCAAGGTAATCAGACCCGACGATTTTGAACGTTACTACAAACACTGGGATGAGCTGATCCTGAAGTCGCTGCCCAGGCTGCACCAGGTGGCTCAACCCCTCCTGCCCATGATGGATTCCGAATTGCGCGTAGAAATGGATGCTTTCTTTGCTGATCCAGAGAGGTATAAATCAGTTTATTCCCTTAGAAGCATGAATGCTCCAGCTTCCCTTTATAACAACAACGGAAAGGCATGATACTATAAAATTTTTTGTATATCTATTAATTTCCGCTCACCCAATAAAGCGAGGTTTTTATTAGATGATATACCTAAAAGCCATGCTGTCTGACTTGTAAGTTTCAAAAACAATGTATTCTGTTGAAGGGTAATAAGAATAATACATTAGCTGCAAACAGAAGAAACTGCCTATGGAAGCGATCTATCCATACGAAATTTTCTATCCTGATACTTACCAGCAGGATACAAGCAAAAATTGGCCACTGATCTTATTTTTACATGGAGCCGGAGAGCGGGGTAGTGATTTAGCAAAAGTGAAAATACAGGGCCTGCCCAAGTACCTGCAAGGCAGAAGGGATTTTCCATTTGTAGTGGCCTATCCGCAATGTCCGCAGCTCTCGTACTGGACTGTTCCCGGCCTAAGGGCGTGGCTAAAAGAGGTGTTAACTAAAGTTCGCTACGACAGGGAGCGGGTGTACCTGACAGGCCTGAGCATGGGGGGATATGGCACCTGGCACTGGGCAGCGGCCCATCCGGAACAATTCGCAGCCATTATACCAATTTGTGGGGGCGGAGAACCTTTGCAAGCGAAAAAGTTAACCAATTTACCCATCTGGGCATTCCATGGCGCCAAAGACAACATTGTGCCTGTTGAGCAAACACTGGAAATGGCAAAGGCTGTAAAGCGTGCAGGGGGTGATGTAAAAGTTACCATCTACCCGAATCTGTTCCACGACTCCTGGACTGAAACCTATAACAATCCTGAAATTTATAACTGGCTTTTGGAACATAAAAGAGCACAGTAGCGCGCGCTCCTATCCTTACTACATAACTACATAAAGAAAGCTGTTGAATGCAGAAGCAGCTGAACAATCTGGAATGGTAGAAAACGGCATTAAAAATTGCCAGGCCTGCTTACAGTGTACTACTGAATTTTAAGAGCGCTCTGATATCTGCCTCTTTGCTGAAATCAGTTTTATTGCTTTTGATGAAGTCCTGAACTGAATTTTTGTGGTTTGAAAATACCTTCAGAAAATTTCCTTTGGTTACAGGCACCAGATCTCCTCCATTGGCTTTCATAAAATACTTAACCGACTTAATATACAAGGCATACTGATCGTGAGAAAGATTAACCGTTCTGCCATCTGCCTGTATGTTATTCAGAGATGACGATGACTGCGTTGATGAATATTGTCCGTAAGCAGCACTTTTAAGGGTAGAGGAGTATTTATACTTTTTGCTCACCATCAGCTGTGCATGATCATAGCTGGCCACCTGTTCTAAAAATTCCTCATTGAGAGCGTCGTAATAAAAAGTATCTGCCGCAATAGCAATATAATTTACATGCTCCAGCCCGGTAAGGGCTAAGGTATCCTGCCTTGGATTGATAAAATGCATCTCTCCCGCTAATAAGCTGAAATTCATGCGGCTGCTGCCGGTATTACCATTTTTAAAAAATACCCTGCCCTGCTGGAAAGCAGGATATCGGTACATATCAGCTGATGTTGTTGCACCTTCTCCGGCTTTTACTTTAACCCGGTTTTTTTGCTGTGCAAATACACCGGTACTTAAAAAAGTTAAGGCACAGCACAACAGTAAACAGGTTTTCATGGGCTTAAAGATTAAACTGAAAAGAACCAAAAACATTAAAGCTCAATAAAAAAGACAACACAGCATTTCACTTAATAATCTCATAAACTGACACTTATCTTCCTGAATATCCCTTAACAGCTGCGCTTGACTATACTGTTAAGTTACAAAATATATAACAAATGCTTAGCAGCTTATCCTACAGTATACTGGTGTTGAAGCCATCTCTACCTGCTAAAAAATTATTCCTCTTGCCGGAAGTGCTCCTTATCCGTCCTGCTGCTTCCAGATAAATTGAATGGAACAAACTTTTGAATGCTCCGTTTTGCTGTAAACACGGGCACTCACCTTTTAGCCTGGAGCAGTCAGGCCTGCCCTTACATTTTTTAATCTTTAGCATAACATATGGAAATCTCTTTTTATGGAGCCGCAAAATCAGTAACAGGCAGTAAACATCTTGTTACCCTTGAGAATGGTAAACGTATTTTGCTTGATTGTGGCATGTTTCAGGGAGGAGGAGACCATGTTCATGACCTTAACCGCGATTTTGGCTTCGACCCGGAAGGTGTGGATTATCTTATATTATCCCATGCCCATACAGATCATACCGGTCTTATACCCCGCCTGGTGAAGATGGGGTACCGCGGTAAAATATACTGTACACCCCCTACCCATGAACTCTGCCAGCTACTGCTGCTGGATGGTGCCAACATTCAACAGTCTAATGCCAGAAAAAGTGATGGCAGCCAGGATGATGCACTCTACACAAAAAAGGATGCAGAGACCAGTCTGGAACGATTTGTAAGCATTCCCTACAACAAGCCTTTTCAGATAGATGAACAGATAGAACTCCTATTTACTGATGCAGGTCATATGCTTGGAAGCGCAGTGGTAAATCTAAAAATAGAGGAAGAAAAGGAAACGATCAGCTTATGTTTTACCGGAGATGTAGGCCGTTTTGAAAACCGGATTCTGCGGGCTCCGCAGGAATTTCCGCAGGCAGACGTGATCATATGTGAATCCACCTATGGCAGCAAATTTCATGCACCGCTGGAAAAAACAGAAGAGCGGCTTCTAGAGATCGTTCAGGAAACCTGCGTGGAAAAAGGAGGTAAATTGCTGATACCCGCCTTTAGCATTGGCCGTACCCAGGAGCTAATTTATTCGCTGAACGTTTTGGCAGAAGATGGCCGTTTACCAGAAGGAGTAAACGTTTTTGTAGACAGCCCCCTGTCTGTATATGCTACTGATATTACCCGTAGCTATTCAGAATATTTCAACGACGAAATGCTTGAGTTTATCAAGACTGATCCGGATCCTTTTGGATTTAAACGCCTGCATTTTATCACTGATCAGGAAGATTCAAAAATACTGAATGCCCTGGATGCACCCTGTGTGATCATATCCTCCTCTGGTATGATGGAAGCAGGCCGTATTCGGCACCACCTAAGGAAAAATATTTCTGATCCAAGAAACACCATACTGGTTACCGGGTATTGTGAGCCCTCTACCCTTGGAGGTCGCCTGCTGAATGGCGAAAAAACCGTAAAGATCTTCGATAAAGAACAGGAAGTGAAGGCAGGTGTGGTCCTGATGAACGAATACAGTGCCCATGCTGATTTTTCCGACCTGGTGAAGTTTTTACACTGCCAGGATAAGGAGCAGCTTCATGAAATATATCTGGTGCATGGCGAAGAATCTGTAATGATAAAATTCAAGGAAGATCTGGAAGATCTGGGATACAGCGGCATCCGGATACCTGATTTCAGAATGTCGTACAAAATTCAGCTCAATAAATCCTGATAAAGCTTTTCCCTTAAGCTAGATTAAAAACTATTACTGCGGCATTACATATCTGTTTAAATTGCCTGATCCGGTATGTTGTACTGAAAGCCTTGTGCAGTATAAGACAGTTAATGGAAGTAATTGCATGATGATAAATTAATAGTATATTTCTGCTGATTACTTATCTTTATAAGGGATCCAAAATTAAGGCTGCTTTGATGTCAGGAATTCTACAGCTTCATTACAACTCGGTTAATCACTTTTGCTGTCGGGGTAGATGCAGTATATAAAATTCTTCAAAACAAGGACCAACCCTTCCATACTAATTACTGTCATACAGGTATAACCTTGAATTTCCAGATGAAATGCATATCCTCTCTTTTCCTTTACCTGGCTGTTCTGCTGGTATTGAGTGCCGGCTGTGATCGATTGGGAGAGGATGTTGCCCCTGCCAACCTTGATGGCAGGGCGGGGAGTGGTAGTTTTGAAGTGTATACCTATCCCGGAGGTACAGCTGTTATTAACATACAGGAGTGGATAGTTGCAGCAACCCCCAGTAACAGTAGCGGTGGTCGCTCTACATTTCAGATAAATATGCAGCCTGAGTATGGAAATCTGTTAATGGATCCACGGGGTTTCCTGATTTACCAATCCATAAAATCTTATTCTCAAAATACAGATTATCTGGGGTTTAATATTGTACAGGATAATCAGACGCTGGCAAACTATGTTGTTAAGATAAATATTTCTGATGATACTGAAGCTTTTCCCTGTGAGGCCGGCGCCATAGGCGATAGTATCTTCATTAAAACAGACTCTCAAACTAACCAGCTGGATCTACTAAGCAACGACAAGATCTGTTCAAATGCAGCTGTACTCACTTCTGTATCTGCACTGCCAGGCAGGGGAACATTAAGCCTGATCAATAACATTTTCAACTTTACCCCTACGGCTGGTTTTACCGGCTCCGATTCCTTTATTTATCAGATCTGTCAAACCACAACTGGCAATGGAACACGCTGCACTCTGGGATATGTATTCCTAGAAATTAGCCCATCCGGTGGAGCATGCATACCTGAGGCAAGAGAAGATCAGTACAACCTTGCCGCCTATACCGAAGACAGTGGAGAAGCTGAATACGTAGCACTGCCTGTGCTGGAAAATGATGAAATCTGTGGCACTGCTTCCATGGAGCTGCGCATTTCAGCGCCGGCACAAACAGGCAGTACTTATATCGAAAACAATATTATTTATTATCGGACAAAAAAAGGTTTTGTTGGAACCGATTCATTGAGTTATGAAATATGCAATACAACGGGAGAATGCTCTGAGAGCAGCGTTTCCATAAATTTGCAGTAAGCAGAAGCAGGGTAAACACTACTTACCATAATATGAGTATACAGGAGCTTCTGGAAGGCTGCAAAAAAGGCGACAGAAGAGCACAACGTACTTTTTATGAGAGGTTCCGCCATAAACTTATGGGGGTGTGTTTACGCTATGCCCGTTCCTCAGCAGATGCCGAAGATATTTTCCACGAAGGTTTTGTAAAAATCTTCAAGCACATCAGCACCCTTAAAACACCGGAAGCACTGGAAGGATGGATGTGCCGCATCATGATCAACCATGCTATTAACCATTATAAAGCCTCTGCCAAAATGATGGCACATGTAAATGTGCAGGATGTACAGGTAGTAGACGATACCTATAATAAGATTATTGACAACCTAAATGATGAGGTACTGACAGAACTGATTCAATTGCTGCCCGAAGGCTACAGACTGGTTTTTAACCTCTACGTGGTAGACGGGCATACCCATCCGGAAATAGCCGAAATGCTGGGCATTACAGTGGGTACCTCAAAATCGCAGCTCCATGCTGCAAAACAACTACTTCAGAAAAGATTATTAGAAATGGGAGTAACTAAGTATGAAAAAGCAATCTAATCCCTGGGAGGAAAATCTGGGTAAGCGGCTGCAAAATATGCAGGGCACTCCGGCTTTCGATGCCTGGGATCGTATAGAAGCAGAGCTGGAGAAGAAACCCCGCCGGCCCTGGCTGCTTATTGCGGCAGCCATAGCACTGCTCCTGGCTCCTGCAGGTTTCTGGATGTGGCAAAACCAGGATGACCTCCATCCCACTGCTGTGCCAGGCCTGGCAGAGAAAACTACTACTCTAGAAAACAATGAATTTAATGAGGTAGCTGAAAAATCTACCACCAAAACACCTGATAGCCAGAACAGGGTATCTTCCGGTTCAGTGGCTGGACTGGCTGAGGAAAAACCAGCATCAGAACATATAAAAGCAGCTAAAAACAAGCTTTCGCCTGCTGAAAATAAAGGTGAAGCAGTAGTCATAGCAGATAACAGCAATGTGCCACAAACTACCAATGCACATAAAAAACAAAGCAACAAAGCAACTATAGCCCGGCATCAGGAAGAAATAAGCACCCAACCCAATAACGGTATATTACCAGAAAGGGATGCCATTGCAGCAACAGCTGCCGCTGCTCCAGCCTCTGCAGCTGACGTCAGCATCAGCACTGATATCGGAAAAGAGATAATTAACAATGAAGATCCAAACGGAAAAATAGCATCAATCATTTCAGAAACAGAAGCTGCACCTGAAGCAACCTCTCCCCTGCTGAAGAATAAACATTTATTGACAGTTGCGGCCATAGTCCCTAAGGCAGATCCCCTTCTCTTTCATATAGAAGCACCAGGCATAGAAACAGCAGTAGTTCAGACAGTAGTAACAGCAGAAACTCCACCGGTAATTTCTAAAGATAAAAATAACAGGAACAGGGTTTCTTTATGGGTAAAAGCCCAACCAACGCTTTCCTATAGCCATGTGGAACCCAGTAAGTCTGATGGTATTATCATTACCTCTCTGGCACCTGAACCTGCCATCTCCAGTTCAAGGCTGGGCGGACAACTGGCTGCCGGCGTTTCGTACCCGCTTATGAAAAGCCTTAACTGGAAATCTGGAGCTTATTACTGGTACCAGCAGCAGAACCTGTCATATACCTATCACAATGCCAGACCTGATTCCTATATAGCTGAATTTGCCAATTCCAATGCCTTAAGTTATACTGCCAGACATTTTGAACATAGCCAGACTATCGAAAAAGTTTATCACAATGTAGGCTTATCTACAGGTTTAAGCTATCAGCTGCCTACCCGCTTTGTAAACAGCTTTCTGGATACAGAAGCCATGCTACACTATAATTCAGAGCAGCAGATCAATACTTTTGTGAGTGTAGGTTATCTGATAAAAGCCCGCTTGGCTGGTCACACAGCCTTTACCATGGGTCCGGCTGTACAGTTGCAACTTAACAATAACCAAAGTATCAGCCCTCATTTTGATGAGCGCCCACTGATCATAGGTTTGCAGATGGGCTTGTTATTAAATGAAAAATAGATCGGAAGCATGGCGCTGAAATCCCATCAACGGATTTCAGGGCTTTTGCTTCAGGCCTTCCAACTGTTTCATGATGTCATCTGCTTCAGCTGCTTTTTGATCACTGGCCTGCCGGTTAGAGTGTGAAAGCTTATATGATTCACCCATCAGTTTTTCATAACGCTCCCTGAGCTTTTGCTCTTCTGTTTTTGATTTAAAAAGTCCGAACATGTTTTTGTAGATTTAGCTGTAATTATTTTAAAGCGGGAACGAAAACGAAATTAAGTTGCCAGGCTGTAGCACCATCATCTCCTGTGTCCACTTTGCAAAGTACGTAGCACTACTCTTTTTGTTTAATTATTTTAAATTTCCTCTAAACATATAAGATTTCTGTGAAGTTTTTATTGTAGTGGAACTTAAGCATATTGCATTTAGGTTATACACTCTGAAAGGCAGCAAAATTAGCTGCCAGGCAGCGCGATCTGCTGAATTAGATTTCATAAGTACATGTTGTACAGGGCCATAGGCCGCAGCATGTGCTTCGTTTTTCTCAGTACCCCCCACAGAAAAGCGACCGCTCGTTCCCGTTATCGCTAATTGCCTCAATTTGAGAATTATTAGTAACATGCCGTAAAGCTCGAAAAATAGCGTAGCTTTGCTGCTTCAAAAATCATTAATTGGAAGAATTTCGTTCATTGGGTATCTCCGAAACCGTACTGGCGGCTTTGGAGCAGAAAGGTTTTGATACACCCACACCAATCCAGGCCCTAACAATCCCTCTACTGCTGAATGGCGACACCGACCTGGTGGCCCAGGCACAAACCGGAACCGGCAAAACTGCTGCATTTGGTATACCCGTGCTTGATAGAGCAGAGGAAAGAGCTGGATTTATACAAGCTATTATTCTTACGCCTACCCGCGAACTTTGTATGCAGGTGGCAAGCGAGATTGACAGTTTAAAGGGCAAAAAGAAGTTGTCTATCGTAACAGTTTACGGAGGACAAAGCATTAGCCTACAAATAAAGCAACTGAAAAAGGGTGCCGACATTGTAGTAGGTACCCCCGGTCGTGTAATAGATATGCTGGAACGCGGCGTATTAGACCTGCAAGGGGTTAAGTATGTAGTGCTCGACGAAGCAGACGAGATGCTGAACATGGGCTTTGCCGAAGATGTTGAGCGTATCCTGCAAAGCGTAAACCCGGCGCGCCGTATGCTGCTGTTCTCGGCTACAATGCCGCAGCGCATTCTGCAATTGGCTAAAACCTACATGGGTAATTACCAGAGTCTGGTAGCGAAACGTGAAGACGTAACCACTGCCCTGATTGATCAGGTGTATTATGAGGTGCGTGCAGACCAAAAGTTTAACGCCCTTAGCCGTTTAATCGACATGGAAGAAAGCTTCTATGGGGTGATCTTCTGCCGTACCAAAGCCGAAACTGCAGAGCTTGCTCAGCAGCTGGAAGCACGTGGGTATCCTTCTGAAGCCCTGCATGGCGATGTAGCTCAGGCTCAGCGCGAGAAAATTCTGCAGAAGTTCCGCGATCGTAAAACACAGATCCTGGTAGCAACAGATGTGGCTGCCCGTGGTATCGATGTAACCGATCTGACGCATGTGGTAAATTACCACCTGCCTTACGAGGCCGAAAGCTATGTACACCGTATTGGCCGTACAGGTCGTGCCGGTAAGCAGGGTACTGCCATTAGTTTGGTGAGCCCTTCTGAAAGACGCCTGCTGGGTAATGTTCGCCATATTGCCAAGGCTGATATCAGGTTGGGTAAGCTTCCTACTAACCAGGAAGTACTGCAACGCAGGCTGAATGGTTTGAAAGAGCAGGTTACAGAAGTGATTACAAAAGGTGCTACTAAGGACTTTCAGGCGCTGGCTGCAGAATTGCTAAGCCAGTACTCTGCCGAAGAAGCTATTGCAGCCCTGCTGAAGTATGCTGCCGGTCCGGACATTACCAATATGCCTGAGATCCAGCCTATGCAGGACAGAAGAAGAGATTCTTCTGA
Organism: Flammeovirgaceae bacterium 311; assembly: GCA_000597885.1. Classification (NCBI taxonomy): domain Bacteria; kingdom Pseudomonadati; phylum Bacteroidota; class Cytophagia; order Cytophagales; family Flammeovirgaceae; species Flammeovirgaceae bacterium 311. The sequence continues at coordinate 6,468,668 of CP004371.1, read as the reverse complement.
AAGAAGCGAGAGAAGCGACAGAAGAGAGCGTTCCGAAGACAGCAGCCAAACTCGTTTGTTTGTAGCCATGGGCCGCCGCGACGATATGAGCAAAACTGATCTGTTGAATTATATTCAGCAGGAAACAGGTATACGCCCTGCTCGTTTAGGCAAGATCGAAATGTTCGATTCTCATGCTTATATCAACCTGGGTGAGGCCGAAGCTGAAAAAATACTTCAGGTTTTCACTACGAAGTATGGACGTCAGAATCCGCTCTTCACTGCAGCTCCCAAAGAAAAAAGAGCCAAAAGCTCAAATTCCGGCTGGGGTGGCGATCGTGACAAAAAGAGATCCAAAGGCAGCAAAGGCTCCAAAAGCCGCAGCTGGTAAACCTTAGAATATATCAGTTTATAAAAGGTAGTTAGGCTTGGCTTTGCTACCTTTTTTTATGCCTTTACATGTATGATGGATTCACCATTTCTCTACAGGGGGAATGAAGCGATGAAAAGTTGGGATGAATGACGACGTTCCGTCTAATCATCTGAGAGCTTATAAAAAAAGAGCAGCTGACACCTATCAGCTGCTCTTTTTCTTTCAATATATTTTACGAGACTAAAACATTTCCTTGGCAATAGAATACACACTATCGCTTTTGCCCATGCTGTAATAATGGAGGCAGGGCACCCCCCACTCCATCAATTCTTTGCTTTGCTTAATAGCCCACTCTATGCCTATCTGTTTTGCTGCTGCATCATTTTTGCAGTTCTCAAGCTCAATCAGCAGCTCTTCCGGAATATCGATGTGGAAGATTTTTGGTAATACCGCCAGCTGACGCTTTACCGTAATTGGCTTCAAGCCCGGAATGATAGGCACGGTAATGCCTGCCTCACGGCACATCTCCACAAAACGGATAAACTTGCTGTTATCAAAAAACATCTGGGTAACTACATAATCGGCACCAGCCTCTACTTTTGCTTTCAGGTGACGTACATCTGCCAGCAGATTGGGGGCTTCCTCATGTTTTTCTGGATAGCCTGCAATGCCTATGCAGAAATTAGAAGGCGCTGAATTCTCCATCTCCTCGTGCAGATAGATGCCTTTGTTCATGCATTTAACCTGCCTTACCAGATCTATGGCATAATGATGACCCTCTGCCTCAGGCACAAAACGAGCCTCTGATTTTATTGGATCTCCGCGCAGTACCAGCACATTGTCTATACCCAAGTAATCCAGGTCAATCAGGGCATTTTCTGTTTCACTTTTAGTAAAGCCTCCACAGATGATGTGGGGTACTGCATCTACATTGTAGCGGTTTTTGATAGCCGCACAAATACCTACCGTACCTGGGCGTTTTCGCACACTTACTTTTTCCAGCAGGCCATTTTCACGTTTCTTATAAACGTACTCCTCCCGGTGATAAGTAACATCCACAAATGGAGGGTTAAACTCCATGAGTGGATTCATATGTTCGTAAAGGCTATGAATGCTCTGCCCCCGTAATGGCGGCAGCACCTCAAAAGAAAACAAGGTTTTTTCAGCTCTGGAGAGATGCTCTGTAATTTTCATTTTAATAAAGGTATCAAATATCAGGTATCAGGTATCGGGTAGGAGGCCAGCATCTTCTTTTTGCAGCTGCTGCAGCATCAGGCATTATCAAGGTAAAAGCGTGGGCCAAAAATGTCTGACTCATGCTGATACCTGACACCCGACACCCGTAATCAATCATAATTTAGATTTGGCTTCAGCCAGCGTTCCATTTCTTCAAAAGGCACACCTTTCCGGCGGGCTACATCCTCTACCTGGTCCCTGCCAATTTTACCCAGGCCAAAATAACGGCTCTCGGGATGGCTGTAGTAGAGGCCGCTTACAGAAGCTGCAGGCGTCATGGCCAGGTTTTCCGTCAGGTGCATGTCGATGGTTTCAGCATTCAGCAGGCGAAAAAGGGTTATTTTTTCGGTATGGTCAGGGCAGCCAGGATAGCCCGGGGCAGGCCGCACACCCTGGTATTTCTCCCTGATCAGGTCTTCGTTAGCCAATGCCTCATCCGGCGCATAGCCCCAGAACTCACGGCGCACGCGCTGGTGCATCAGCTCGGCAAAAGCTTCGGCCAGCCTGTCGGCAATGGACTTGGCCATTATGGAACTGTAGTCATCATGTTTTGCCTCGTACTCCTTCACGATTTTATCCAGGCCAATTCCGGCTGTAACCGCAAAGCCACCAACATAATCGCGCAGACCGGTTTCTCTGGGTGCCACAAAGTCGGCAAAGCTGATGTTAGGCAATCCTCCTGCTTTTTGCCCCTGCTGGCGCAGGGTGAGAAACTGGTCCAGCACCTGCTGCCGGCTGTCATCCTTGTACAGCAGCACCGTATCGTGATCTTCCACACAGGCGGGCCAGAAACCAATCACGGCATTTGCCTGAATTTTACGGCCCCGGATAAAATCCTGCAGCATCTTCTGTGCATCTTCAAAAAGCCTTGTCGCTACCTCTCCCTGCTTCTCGTCTTCCAGTATGTTGGGATAGCGGCCTTTTAATTCCCAGGTCTGGAAGAAAGGAGTCCAATCGATAAACTTAGCAATCTCCTCCAGGGGATAGTTAACAAATTTTTCTGTACCTAAAAACTTCGGCCTGGGCGGCTGATAACCTTCCCATGAAATGGCAAAACGGTTCTTGCGTGCCTCCTCTATGGCTACATAATTTTTGTCACGCTGGCGCTGTCCATGCCCTTCACGCATGTGGTCGTACTCCTGCCTGATCTCGCTGGTATAGCTATCCCGTTCGGAGCCCATGAGCCTGGAGGCTACCGTAACAGCGCGGCTGGCATCTACCACATGTATCACAGGTCCGGAGTAAGCAGGCGCAATTTTAACGGCCGTGTGTATACGGCTGGTGGTAGCGCCGCCAATCAGCAGCGGCTGTGTCATGCCTCGTGCTTCCATTTCCTGGGCCACATAGATCATTTCATCCAGTGATGGGGTAATCAGACCACTAAGCCCGATGATATCTGCACCCTCTGCCTGTGCCTGATCCAAAATACGCTGCAGGGGTACCATAACGCCCATATCTACCACTTCGTAGCCATTACAGCCTAAAACAACGCCTACAATGTTTTTGCCGATGTCGTGTACATCACCTTTAACGGTAGCCATTAATACTTTACCTGCACTGCTGCTGGTGCCCTCTTCCTTGGCTGCTTCTATATATGGCAGCAGGTAGGCAACGGCACGTTTCATCACCCTGGCACTTTTCACCACCTGTGGCAAAAACATTTTACCCTCGCCAAACAGGTCTCCCACCACGTTCATGCCGGCCATTAGGGGGCCTTCAATCACCTCCAGTGGTTTTGCGTACTGCTGGCGGGCTTCTTCCACATCCGTTTCAATATGTTCTACAATACCTTTCACCAGGGCATGCTTTAAGCGCTCTGCCACCGGCTGCTGGCGCCAGGCCTGCTCCTGTGCTGCTGTGCGCTCTCCACCCTGGCCTTTTATTTCTTCGGCATACGTAATCAGCCGTTCGGTTGCATCAGCCTTCCTGTTCAGCAGCACATCTTCCACCCGCTCTTTCAGGGCAGGTTCTATATCTTCGTACACCACCAGCTGCCCGGCATTTACAATACCCATGTCCAGTCCGGCCTTTACGGCATGGTACAGAAATGCACTGTGAATGGCCTCCCGCACCGGATCATTGCCCCGGAAGGAAAACGAAACGTTGCTGACACCACCACTTACCAGCGTACCCGGCAGGTTGGCTTTGATCCATTTTACTGCTTCGATAAATTCAACTGCATAGTTATTATGCTCCTCCATACCGGTGGCTACCGTCAGGATATTAGGATCGAAAATGATATCCTGCGGAGGAAAGCCTACTACCTCGGTTAACAGCTTAAAGCTACGGGTGCAAATTTCTATACGACGGGGCAGGTCTGTTGCCTGTCCTTCTTCATCGAAGGCCATGACCACCACTGCAGCACCATACTGGCGTGCCTTACGGGCATTTTCCAGAAACGCCTCCTCTCCTTCCTTTAAGCTGATGGAGTTTACAATGCTTTTGCCCTGCACACATTTCAGACCTGCCTCTATTACACTCCATTTGCTGGAGTCTATCATGATGGGCAGGCGCGAAATATCAGGCTCAGAGGCAATCAGGTGTAGGAAATGTTCCATAGAGGCCTCTGAATCGAGCATGGCTTCATCCATGTTCACATCCAGGATCTGGGCACCCCCTTCTACCTGCTGCAAGGCTACAGACAGGGCTTCTTCAAAATCGCCCTCTTTGATGAGCCTGGCAAATTTACGTGAACCAGTTACGTTGGTGCGCTCACCAATGTTTACAAAATTAGTCTGAGGAGTAATGGTGAAAGCTTCCAATCCACTGAACAGTGGTTGCCTGGAAGGTTCAGGGCGCTGTCGTGGCTTATGCTTTGCCGCTACTTCGGCAATGGCTTTGATATGGGCCGGGGAGGTGCCGCAGCAGCCACCAATGATATTTACCAGGCCTTCTTTACAAAACTCATCTATAATACCAGCCATTTCCTCGGCCGACTGGTCGTAAGCGCCAAATTCATTAGGCAGGCCTGCATTAGGGTGCGCACTCACACCACAGTTGGCCAGTCGGCTCAGTTCCTGCAGGTATGGCTTCAGTTGTCTTGCCCCAAGTGCACAGTTAAAACCCACACTTAAGAGTGGTGCATGGCTAACACTGGCCCAGAAAGCGGCAGGTGTTTGCCCGCTAAGGGTACGGCCGCTGGCATCTGTAATGGTGCCGCTGATCATGATGGGCAATTCCCGGCCAGATTTCTTCTGCCACTCAAGGATGGCGAATATGGCAGCTTTGCAGTTGAGTGTATCAAATACCGTCTCTACCAGGAAAATATCAACACCACCATCTGCCAACCCCTGCACCTGCTCAGTATAAGCCTCTACCAGCTGATCGAAAGTAACTGCCCGGTAGCCGGGATTATTTACATCCGGCGACAGGGATGCCGTACGGTTGGTAGGCCCTATAGAGCCGGATACAAAACGCGGCTTTTCCGGGTTCTGCTGCGTGTAGTCATCGGCAGCTTCGCGGGCGAGGCGGGCACTCTCCTTATTCAGGTCGTACACAGCTGATTCCAGGGCATAGTCGGCCTGGGCAATGGAGGTGCTGCTAAAGGTGTTGGTTTCAAGGATATCAGCGCCGGCTTCCAGGTAGGCCCTGTAAATGGCACTGATAATATCTGGCCTGGTGAGGGTTAACAGGTCATTGTTGCCTTTCAGGTCGTGGGTATGACTGGCAAAACGTTCGCCGCGAAAATCGGCTTCCGTTAGGGTATATTGCTGAATTTGCGTACCCATGGCACCATCAAGTACCAGAATGCGCTTTTCGAGCTGCTGATATAAAAGTTCAGTACGGGAAGTTGTTATAGAATTCATAGTTATCCGCTCATGTAGGCTTACCCATAAAGGGGGAGGGAGCGGATGCACCAGTTTGCACAGATGCGCTCATCTTCTGCCTGTATCAGGCATGGGAGTTAGCACCACCAGACTAGGTCTGTCCAGGTTGCTAAGACATCATCGGGCCCATTCCCTCCGTCTTTCTGGATAAGCAGTGCAAAAATGCAGAAAAACTATTGATTCTGCAAGCCTGTAGCCTGCTCCTTTCTTTTCTGCAGTGCAAAAAACAGGTTTACCCCCAGGTGCAGATAGGGTTCCAGCACATAATGCTCGCCTGAGGCCATTGTCATGCCCCTTCCAAAATATGCATCAGATTTGTAAACCGGAAAATAGGTACCTCTGAGGCCAAGGCTTGAAAAGAAATTAAAATGGAGAATGCCATTGGTGGTAAGTACCAAACCAAAATTGCCCGCTATTGTGCCGCTATGTGCAACTAGAGGGTTAAAGGATCGGAAATAGGCACAGCCTCCCCCCCAGCCGGTGTCTTCGCACTCCATCCCTTTTGTCAGGGTATGCTCGCTGTACAGATAAGCAAAGCTGGCGCCATGGTACCAGTACGCCGGCCCCTGGTTGCGGTGGTAAAACCTAAGTTCATTTTTTAACTGCACCCCCTGCAGATTACCCACACGATCCTCCCACCAGTCTTCACGAATATTGAAGATATTGCTGCTGGCATTGAAGTAGGCAAGCTCGTGCATCCACTGCCGGTTTGGCTTCCATTCCCAGTGATAACCCAGGCGGAGCCGTTCTTTAGTGATCGGCCACACTTCCACACCAATTGACAGGCTTTTGATAAAAGGTGTAAGTGTTTCAGCGTCAGCTTCAGGATCTGCTGTCTGGTTTAATTCCGCTGTCTGGCTAAAAACAGAAAAGTGCAGCAGCAAAAGAGCTGCTGCAAGCAAAAACATATGTTTCATGTTTATTGTAAAGGCTCTACTGGAATGATACTTAATTGTTGAAGATCTGCCGGATTGGCGGGGTCAAACTGAACCAGTCCGTCTTTTCCAATCATCATCAAACTTCTCGGGGTGAAGATCACATCATAGCCATCATAGTCTTTATATTCTTTCAGCACCTTCGGACTGAAAGGGTTCGTTACATCAAGGGCAACCAATCCATATTCTGCATTGCATACATATAGAATACCATTATTAACAGCCAGACCCTGGGGATTGTACATTTGCAGACTGCTGATCAGGCGGGGGTTTACTTTCTCACTGATGTCCAGGATGTTTAGTTCGTTAGTTCCAAAACGACAGGGAGAACCGGTGCGGAGTGTTACATAGGCAAAGTTACCCTCTACCACCACAGGATCGCAGCTGGTAATATGCTGAAAGGTAGAAAGATGTTCTGGCTGCTGAGGATTTTCCAGTGAGTAAATGTGCATACCGTTTTGAGAACCTACATAGAGGTTTCCACTATAAGGGAAAAGAGTTTCTGCATCAATACCAACCTGCTGGGTACTGGCCAGCTGCGGAGCAGCCGGATTTTGGAGGCTATAGGTTTGCAGTTCGTCAGCCTGCAGCAAATATAACCGCCCGTTGTAAACCGTAAACTGGGCCATAGAGCCGCCCAAACCAGCACCTGGCATTACCTCGTTTGGCGATGACATATCATCACTGCAGGCACCGGCACCCAAAAGGGGTGATAATATTAGGAGAATGAGATTTCTTAATTTCATGATTTCAGACTTAAAAGCTTTAAAAAATTAACGCCAGCATTCTACCTCGCCCGATGGCATATCTGCAAGCTCCCAGCCCACTACAATGCCCTTTTTCTTATCAACACATTCAAAACCCACATCCCGCAGCAGGGGGTATGGCTTGAATCCTTCAAATACATCTTTCTGGCGGTTTACTTCCTTTATCTGCCGCAGGTCACTTAAGTCGATGGTAATAAGGTCTGTGATGTTATCAGCATACAGGTACTGCCCCTGCATGGCCATGTTAACCGCACCCGGCACTTCCAGAAAAAGCAAAGGCTTTGGATTGGCTGGATCAGCATTGTCAATCAGGTGGTAACCCTTAAAGCGCTCGTTGATGATGAGCATTGTTCCCTTGGTGTAAATGCGGCCGGGGTCGTTCAGTGCTCTGGCCGGTTGCACCCGAATGTTGAACATTTCCTGCTGTGTGGCATAAACAGGTTTGTAGTACGCTAATAAAGGACGTTGAAAACTGTCCTCTGACTCGATGCAGCTATTGAGAGTAGCCATCAGAAGCGTAGCTGCGAAAAAAAATGTTGATAGTTTCACGGCTTTTGTGTTTACTTTTGTCAAAGGTAACAAAGTATACCTTTTTTGCAACAAAGTTACATTAAATAAACATTACGTTTTGAAGCTTGCCGCAATTGATATAGGCTCTAATGCCGTCCGCCTGCAAATAAGCGCTGTTTTAGATGGTGCTAATGGTCCTGTTTTTAAAAAAGTTGAGTATGTACGTTTTCCCTTACGGCTTGGTCAGGATGTGTTTACAGAAGGGAGCATCAGCGAGTTAGCAGAACAGAAGTTTGTAAAACTAATGCAGGCTTACAAATTGTTACTGGAGTTGTTCGAAGTAGACGATTACTTTGCCTGTGCCACTTCTGCCATGCGTACAGCGGCTAACGGTGAGGCCCTTGCACAGAAAGTTCTTGAACAGACCGGCATCAGCATTAACATCATCAATGGAGAGCAGGAAGCGTCGTATATTGATCTTGCCATCACCGATACGCTCGATGCCGGACATTACCTGCATATTGATGTTGGCGGAGGCAGTACAGAGCTAAACCTGTACCATAACCATATCAAAAAGGCTTCAGAGTCTTTTTCATTGGGCTCCGTGCGCAACCTGCAGGGCAAAGATTCTGCTGCAGAATGGCATGCGCTGGAATCATGGGTAAAAAAACACCTGGAAAAAATAAATGGAAAAGCCTTAGCCCTTGGCACAGGAGGAAACATAAGCAAACTGTACAACATGGCAGGCAAAAAAACCGGTCAGTACTTAAGCCTTAAAAAACTACAGGAGCTGCGCAATTACATTGATAGTTTAAGCGTACAGGACCGTATCCATAAGCTGCAGCTAAATCCAGACCGGGCCGATGTTATCGTGCCGGCAGCAGATCTTTATCTTAAAATAATGCGCTGGGCCGGGTGTACTTCTATAAAAGTACCTGCTGTAGGGTTAAAAGATGGCCTGCTGAAGCATTTATACCAGCAACAAAATTAAAATAACAGAGCAGGCCAAGCTTTTTTTATTCAACAATGCAGCCTGCTCTGCTTTTACTTTTCTTTCGAGCTTACTTCCTCCTCTTCTTCCTTTAGCTCTTCTTCCTCATCATCTTCTTCTGTTTCCTCTTCCTTGAGATGTTCCTCAAAGATGTGAACACCATCAATATCCTGAACAGTTATTCTAAAGAACTCCTGATGCACATTGAAGGGCTCTTCATCTTCAGCCGGCTGAATTTTCACATAGTTACCATCCTCCTGCAGCAGATAGCTATTTACATTATCGCGCAGGTTATAATCCAGAATGGCCAGGCACTCCTTGAGCACCATTGGGTCCAATACCTGAAAGAGCGACTCCAGCCTCCTGTCAAAACTTCGCACCATTATATCGGCGCTGCCGGCATATACAAGCGGTTCACCGCCGTTATGAAAATAGTACAAACGGGCATGCTCCAGGTAATCGCCTACCAGAGATCTTACAATAATGTTCTCACTTAAACCAGGTCTGCCCGGCCTCAGGCAGCAAATCCCCCTCACCACCAGCTTAATGGGCACACCCGCTTCCGATGCGGCGTAAAGCTCTTGTATGGTTTCCCGGTCTTCCAGCGAGTTTATTTTTATACTTATGGCGGCAGGCAGTCCCTGTCTTGCATTTTCTGCTTCCTTTCTGATCAGCTCAATAAGTTGCTGACGCATATCGCGCGGGGCCGTAATGAGGTAGCGGTAGGTTTCCGGATTGCTATGGCCTGTAATTACATTAAAAAACTCAGATACGTCATTGGCATACTTATCATGGCTGGTAAGCAGGCTAACATCTGTATAGAGTCGTGCTGTTTTCTCATTGTAGTTGCCACTGCTCATGTGTACGTATCGGCGTACTTTACTACCTTCCTTGCGCACCACCAGCAGCAGCTTAGTGTGGGTTTTAAAACTACTGATGCCATAAATCACAAAGCAACCAGCCTGCTGCAGGCGTTTGGCTTCGCGCATATTATTCTCTTCATCAAAACGGGCTTTCAGCTCGAACAATACCGAGACGTGCTTTCCGTTTTCAGCAGCTTTTAATAGCGCCGTAATAATACGGGAATCATCTGCCAGGCGGTATATGGTGATTTTTATGGCCAGTACATCAGGATCTTCGGCAGATTGCTCCATTAAAGTGAGCAAAGGATCTATGCTATTATAAGGATGGTGCAGAAAAATATCTTTCCGCTTAAGTACTTCAAAAATACTTTCAGCCCTGTCTGTATGCGTATATGTAAGGGGGGATACCGGAGGGTGACCGGTAGGCTGGGCATCTATGAATTCCCTGTGACCGAAAATCTGCCCCAGCCCTGTAAAATCCATCAGGCTGTTTTTAGATACCTCAAATACATTATCTGCATCAATGCTCCAGCGTTTTTTCAGCAGGCGTATCATCCATCCATCATAGCCTTCTTCTATTTCTATGCGTACCACCCTGCCTGTTTTGCGTGTTTTCAGCTTTTGCTTGATTTCTTCCAGGAAGTTGGAATCTACATCTTCACTTTCCTCCAGGGTAAAATCGCCATTCCGGATAATCCTAAACAGGTTTACTGCCAGTATTTCCACATTGCGGAAAAATTTGGCAATAAAGCGGCAGATGATATTTTCGATAGGTACGAACAGAATCTCATTTTCACGTTCTATTTCGTAAAAACGGGGCAGATTCTGCGGAATCTGTATGAAGGAGAGCTTGCGTTGTTCTTTTTTATCAGTAGGATTATGTGTGATTACACCATAGATGAGCAGTTTGTTCATCAGGATTGGAAAGGTGTGGTAGCTATCATAGACCATGGGAGTGATCATGGGAAAGATGGTCTTTTTGAAATAGCGCTTAACCTGCTTTAATTCATAATCCTCCAGCTCATCGAGCTTTACAATTCTAAAGCCATTTTCATTGAACTCCGGCACCAGCTTTTCCAGAAAATGCTTGTGCTGCTCAGCATGAAAAGCCTGTGCATCGGCAAACAGCTTCCGTTTAAAAGGAATTTCACGCAGTCCTGAGTAGTCTATCCGTTCGCGGCCATAGTCTATATAGTTATAAAGACTACCCACCCTGATCATAAAAAACTCATCCTGATTAGAGGAGGTAATGGCCAGGAATTTTAGCTTTTCAAAGATGTTACGGTTGGGATTCCGTGCCTGATCCAATACCCTTTCATTGAATTTTAACCAGCTTAAATCTCTGCTGATGAATGGGCTGTTGAATATATAAGATGATATGCGGTTTTGTCTGAGCATATGTGCAAACGAAAAAATTTATCTGATAGCTTATACGTAAAAATAAGGGCTATTGCTAAGATATCAGTCTTAAAGTAAAAAGCCTATTCTGGAAAGAATAGGCTTTTTATATTTTATGTTCCAGACGTTAAACGTCCAGTTTGGCATATTTGGCATTTTTTTCGATAAAATCTCTGCGAGGTGCCACTTCATCTCCCATAAGCATGGAGAACAGGTGATCGGCCTCGGCAGCAGATTCAATGCTTACCTGCTTCAGGCTTCGCATTTCAGGATCCATGGTGGTGGTCCAGAGCTGCTCCGGGTTCATTTCACCCAGACCTTTGTAACGCTGTACACCCACACTGTCTTCTTTGCCTTCCGGAGCCATCTCCTTAATGAAGCGTAATCGTTCCTCCTCGCTCCAGGCATAACGCTCATCTTTACCACGCTTTATCAGGTAAAGAGGCGGCAGGGCGATGTACAGATATCCTTTCTCGATCAGATCGCGCATATAGCGGAAGAAGAATGTAAGGATAAGGGTACGGATGTGGCTACCATCAATATCGGCGTCAGTCATGATAATGATCTTGTGGTAACGCAGCTTGTCCATGTTCAGGGCCTTTTCGTCTTCGACAGTGCCAAAGCTTACGCCCATGGCTGTGATCATGTTTTTGATCTCTTCGTTGTCGTAGATCCTGTGCTCCTGGGCCTTTTCTACGTTCAGGATTTTACCCCGCAGGGGCAAAATTGCCTGAAAACGCCGGTCGCGTCCCTGCTTGGCAGATCCGCCTGCTGAGTCACCTTCCACCAGGTACAGTTCGCATTCTGCCGGATCGCTGTCGGAACAGTCGGCCAGTTTACCAGGCAGCGAGTTGCTGCCCAGTACGTTTTTACGCTGCACCATTTCACGGGCCTTACGGGCGGCGTGGCGCGCCTGTGCAGCCAGGATTACCTTTTGCACAATCTGCTTGGATTCGCGTGGGTGCTCTTCCAGCCAGTAACCCAGTGCTTCGGCCACGGCAGTATCTACCGCACCCATCACATCGGAGTTACCTAATTTAGTCTTAGTCTGCCCCTCAAACTGAGGCTCGGCTACTTTCACCGAAATAACTGTGGTCAGGCCTTCCCTGAAGTCATCACCGCTGATATCAATCTTTACCTTATCCAGCATACCCGATTTATCGGCATAGGCTTTAAGGGTACGGGTAAGTGCACGGCGAAAACCGGCAACGTGAGTACCACCTTCAATGGTATTGATGTTATTGACATAACTCACCACGTTTTCAGAGAAAGAGGTATTGTAGCTCATGGCTACCTCTACCGGGATCTCTCCCTTATCAGTGGTAATATGAATAGGCTCGGGGATCAGTTTTTCACGGGTACTGTCCAGGTACTGCACAAACTCCTTCAAGCCGCCTTCGGAATGAAACTTCTGGTAGATGGATTTACCATCGTCGTCTTTTTCACGGTGATCAAAGAGCTCCAGGGTAATCCCTGCATTCAGGAATGCCAGTTCGCGCAGTCGAGTCGCGATAGTCTCGTAATTAAAGACAGTATTGGTGAAAATCTCACCGTCGGGTTTGAAGTGTATGATGGTACCGGTTTTATCGGTCGTACCAATTTCACGCACGCTGTATTGCGGAATACCCTTACTGTACTCCTGCTCATAAACCTTCCCTTTACGATGTACTTCTGCCCGAAGGGGAACAGAAAGCGCATTCACGCAGGATACACCCACACCATGCAAACCACCGGATACTTTATAAGTGTCTTTATCGAACTTACCCCCGGCGTGCAGCACGGTCATAACCACTTCCAGGGCAGAACGATTCTCTTTTATGTGAAGGTCGGTTGGGATGCCCCTTCCGTTATCTGTTACCTTAACAGAATTGTCTTCAAAAACCTCTACAACGATGTGGTTACAGTAGCCTGCCAGGGCTTCGTCAATAGAGTTGTCAACTACCTCCCACACCAGGTGGTGCAGGCCTTTAACGCCAACATCTCCAATATACATGGCAGGGCGCTTGCGCACTGCTTCCAAACCTTCCAGTACCTGAATATTACTGGCACCGTAATCACTTGAATTAGCTTTATCTTGAGGACTCATACCTACATTTTCGTAACATACAAAGATAGTAAATTTTACCAATATATACCACAAATTTCTCCCTTAGTCTTACGATTTAACGCTTGGAATAATACAAATAAGAGAGACCTGGTGTTATATCCTATAAAAGGTATATATTTTGCATAAATAACGATTTTCACCTGAATAACATTCATGGTTTTCGCTTGTCATAGCTGGAGCTACATGGGTTGATCCTGATAAAAGACAAAACGGAAAAAAAATATCAAGCCGGCTTTTCAATCTTCTGAAATACCTGCTTCAGGAATACAGTTTATTTCAACGGTGTTACCACAAGACAGCAGCCCCATAGTTGGTGCAGTAATTTATTGGTAATAAGCTACTTTCCGCTACTTGCCCTGTTAAAGCGCCAGCCAAGGCTTGCTTCTACTGCATTCCTGGTAGCTGGCGCTGCCTCTCCAAGTGCAAGATCATAGCCTATGGCGAAAAGAAAAGTGGGCTGTATCAGCTGCAGTGAAAAAATAGCAGTCTGCTGTCCGCTGTATAGTATGGCCAATCCCAGGTGATTATCCTCAACACCTCCTGCTTTCAAAGCCCTTTTCAGCATAATACCGGTATGTAAATCGCCCAGACCTGCCTCCCATTGCCAGCGCAACATCGGAATCAGTTCGTAATATTCATTACGGTAAGCGACATAATCTGTAAAAAAGGTTAGCCCCAGCGGCAGGGGCTCTTCCCTGTCTCCTTCCAGGTGGTCAAAGCTGCTTTTGCTTAGGTTACTGGCGCCCAGGTGTATACGCAGCTGGTTTTGTCCGGCTTGGTTTAGCCTGTGATAACCAATGCCAGCATTAATAACCAGCACACCGCTGCGTTCAGGGGTCCAATTTTCTCCAACACCTGCGTTCGGATCATATACGCCATGCTGCCACTGGGCATCGGTGCGTACTTTGCTCCAGTTAATGCCGCGGTTAAAGTATCCTGCCTGCAGCCCTCCTACCAAGTGGTGCTGGGTGCTAAGCCTGGTCTCATAGCTAAAGGAAGCCATGAGCCCATTGGTTGTAAGCAAGCCAAACTGTCCGCTCCTATCATGCAGCAGGCTTAAACCAGCCGTACCAAAACGGTTGCCCTCTTTGTAGTAAAGCGGTAAGCTGCCGCTTAATACATAACTGTGATATCCAAGATCCTCGCTAATGGCCTGCCTGCGGTAATGGCTGCTAAACTGGGCATAATCACTCCCTGTCAGGGCAGCAGGAGTGTTTGTCTGAGGCGCCAGCCAAAACTGGCTTAAGCCCGGGAGCTGTGCATAGGCGCTGCCTGAAAGCATAAGCACCATCAGCAGAAACAGCAGGCGGAATCGATCAGCTTTTATTTTCATAAGAAGATTTCTTTTATCGGGTCAGCACAACATTTCCCATTGTTTTACCTGCAACAGTCAGTGGTAAACCATCACCGTAGCGGCCTGTGAGCTGCCATACATAAGTACCTTCGGGCTGTGCAATACCGTTACAGGTACCATCCCAGCCCCTTTGGGTTGCTTCTGTAACATCTGTGGTTTCATATACCAGCCTTCCCTGACGGTTAAAAATACGCAGGTGAAGCTGTTCAGGAATTTTAGATCTTAAGATGAAGCGGTCATTACTAAGGTCACCATTTGGAGAGAACAGATTCGGCAGAAAAGCCTCTGTGTCCTGTTCATCCATCACAGAGATCTTAAAGATTTTCTCAAAGGTGGCACCCGCCTGGTCGGTGGTGCGGATGCGTACTGAATACTGTTGTCTCTCCTCATAATCAAGAGGGGTTAAAACCTGGAGGAGGTTACCGGAAATCTGAAAACGCTGGTTATCCTTATCGCCTTCTCCCCAAACCAGGCTATAGTTGTGGATATCGCCAGCATCTACATCCAGGGTACTAAGCTCACCTGCAAGGGTACCTGCTGGTTGATTTTCAGAAATTATTAATCCAAGTATGTCTATGTCTTCAGGGGCATCATTCACATTGATTACCTTGAGGGAGAAGCTTTGCTCAGCAGACTGATTGCCTAAATCAGTTGCTCTGACAACAATCTGATACTCCCCCACATGCTCGTTCAGGGGTGTGCCTGTCAGTTTATAGCTGTATGTATCATACACCAGCCAGTGGGGCAGATTAACGAAACTATAGGTAAGTACATCACCTTCATCCGGATCTGTAAATGCTTCTGCTGGTATTTCAAATAGGTAAAGCTCATCCTCCAGTATTTCCTGTGCAGCCAATATTCCCAGCTGTGGAGAATGTTCAAAGAGATTGTTCAGCCTGATGCTGATGGTAGTCAAAGCTGTATTCCCACTCTCATCGCTAACTTCTACCGTGAGGGTATAGGAAAAGACTCCCTCATAATTAAGCACAGCACCACCGGCCACAAGTACTTGCCCTGTCGCATCGACAGTAAAGGCATTCTCCACACTTGCTGATTTCAGCATGTAACTGATGCTACAGTTATCCCTGGCTCCTATAAAACCTACATAGGTCTCTTCAGGACTATTTTCATCTACAAAAAATTCAAAGGTATCGGGCACCCTTGGCACCTGTGTATCTACAACTGTAATGGTAGCCTGCACAGTAGCAGTGTTGCCATTGCCGTCCCTGACCACCAGGTCTACCAGGTTGGTTCCCAAATCGGCACAGGTAAATTCTGTTTTGCCAAGTGTTGCTGTAACCGCCGAACAGTAATCGTAACTGCCGCCATCTACCTGATCAGGAGTTAATTGTGCTGTGCCCGCTTCATTGAGTACCAACTGAAGGTTATTTACAATTGCTGTAGGAGCAGTTTCATCTTTTACTGTAATGCTTGTGGTACACTGGGAATAATGTTTCCCATCATACACCTGAAGGATTACCGCCGTGGTGCCTATGGGGTATGGTCCTGCAGGAGTTACTGTGAACGTCAGCTCATCACCATCCGCATCAGTAGCACCCCCATCAAAGGCTTTCGCCTCTACCCTGCTGGCACAACCCTGCTGAGCCGCAACGTTTAGGGGTTTACAATCAACCAAAGGCGCATTATCGTTCAGGTTACTGAGCAAAATAGTTACCTGCGCCTGGCTGCTGGCCTGGCCATCGCTCACTGCTACTGTTAATTCATAGCGAGGATTTGTTTCGTAATCTATGGCAGCCGTATTGGCTACAGTGATCATTCCTGTACTGCTGTTAAGTGCAAAAGCATTGCCGGTATTGCCGGAAATAATGCTATAGCTTAATACATTCCCTTCCTCATCGGCAGCCTGAACTGCACCAACTTCACTTCCATTTGCTGAATTTTCATCGATACTAAATATTTTATTGGATATGGTGGGCGGTGTATTGGAAGTAACTGCCAGTGGGCAGTTGAAGAAATAGGCTGATCCTGGTGTAACCCTGTCGAAGGCACTGTTATGCATTCCTGCAACAATATGGGTTCCTGATATGGCTACAGAATTACCAAACTTATTGCTTAGCTTGTTATTAGAGGCGATTAGCTTTTGGGTTTGTTTAGCTGTTTGCCAGCCATTATCAGGCCGCTCAAACACATAAACGGCACCGGTATAAGCATAATCTCCATAGGCACCTACCACAATGGTTTTACCGGAAATATCAACAGTATATCCAAATGCATTTTGACTGTGTTCATCAGACGCAGTTAATACTGCTGTTTCTGTGGCATCTTTCCAGCCGGCAGTTGGCTTTTCAAAAACATAGGCAGCGCCTGGTCTTCCTACATTTCCTAAATCTTTATGTGCACCCACCACAATGGTAGCGCCGGAAACACCTACAGCATTACCGAAATAATCCTTTGTGGTGGCATTGCCAGCTGTTAGCTTCGCCTGCTGAACAACATTGGTCCAGCCCTTTACAGGCCGCTCATATACATAGGCAGCACCCCTGCTTTCCCGATCTCCACGGGCGCCTACCACAATGGTGGTTCCATGAATAGCAACGGAATAGCCAAAGTTAGCATTTGGCATTCCATCATCAGGTACTAACTTAGCTACCTCCCGCACACTTTTCCAGCCATCAATTCCTCTCTCGAAGATGTAAGCCGAACCCGACATTCTGCCAAATTCAGAACTTCCATAAGCCCCTATAATTGCAGTAGCATCATATACAGCCACAGAAGCACCGAAAAACTCACTTTCATCAGCATCAGACGCCATCACTTTTGCTGTTTCAGTACTATTCTGCCAGCCACCTGCAGGTCGCTCAAATATGTAGGCGGCCCCGGAATAGCCATAGGTAACATCCTGTCTGGCACCAATGATGATCACTGATGAAGACACGCTTACCGCAGTACCAAATAACTTATTAGCCTTTGCATCAGAAGGACTAAGGCGCGCGACTCTCTTCCAGCTGCCATCTTCGTTTTTTTCATATACATAGGCGGCCCCCTGAAACGAATCTTCAATACTGTTGCCTATTACTGCTGTATTTCCATCAATTGCTACATTGTAACCATAGGAAGCATTGTTCAATAAATCAGCCTCCCTATATGATTCTTTAAAATCAGTCGTTGTGCAGCAAGTAAGATCAAAGTCCTTAGCTTGTCCTGTTAGGTGGACGATTATATCTTCCTGATCAGTTAATGCGCCATCGCTAACCGATATGCTTAAGCGAAAACCTGTTTGCAGATGATCTTCCAAAGCAGCAGGCTTGTTTACTGAAAGAGAACCTGTACTGGCATCGATCTTGAATGCGTCCAGCAGGTTACCACCAACAATTTGCCATTTTCTCAAAACATCCCCCTCCGGGTCATTTGCCTGAATGTTTCCTACAAGAGTACCAGCTGTAGCTGTTTTATCAAGGAGAAAACTTTGATCAGCAACTATCCCGGGAGGCTTGTTACCTTCTGTTTGTGCCGGGCAGCCCATAAAATAAACAGCTCCGGCATCTGCGCTTTCATGATCCGCATAGGGAGCTCCAACAACAAAAGCGGAACCGGAGACACCTACTGCAAATCCATAATTATTATTTGCAGCGCCATCTGATGCCATCAGCTTTGCCTGTTGCTTCCATCCTGCTGTTCCATTCTCAAAAATATAGACAGCACCTGCATCTAAATATTTAGCATTTTCCTTATGTGCACCAACAATCAGCTTATCTCCCGATACACCAAGATTTAGCCCAAAATAATCGTAGTAGGAAGCATCAAAAGCCTGGATCTTTGAACGGTAAGTCCAGTTGTTGCTGTTAAAGTTAAATTCGTAGACAGAACCAGAATCACTACCCTGGTCATCATCATTGGGAGAACCCACAAATATTTGCTGTGCAGACAGCGCTACTGCACTGCCAAAGCGATCATTATGGGCAGCATCCGGGGCCAGTAATTTATTTTTCTCCAACCAGGCAGTTCCATCCCAGCTAAATACATACGCAGACCCGGAAGCTGATAAGTTATTTGAACTATCATCAGGTGCGCCAACCACAATCGTATTTTCCAATACAGCTACCGACCTACCAAACAGATCATTTTGTGCTCTGTCGGAGGCTACAATTCTAGTCTGATACTGCCAAACCCCTTCTTTTAGACTGAATACATAAACAGCCCCCGTATACAAAACAGCATCACTATAGCGTGGCGCTCCTACCACTACCGTTGCACCAGCTATGCCTACAGACCATCCAAAATTACCTGCAGCTTCACCGCCCTGTGCAGATAGCTTTGCTGCTTGCTGCCAGTTATTATTACTGAATTGATAAACATAAGCAGCCCCATTACCATTATTATAGGCACCTACTACCACATTATTTCCCGATATAGCTACAGCGTAGCCAAAATAATGGTTGGGGGCTCCGTCTGCTGCCATCAACTTTGCTTCCTGCTGCCACTCACTGCCATTAAAACGATAGACATACACCGATCCCTTATAAGAACCTTCCCGATAAGCGCCTACTACTGCAACAGTGCCATCAATTGCTACACTGCTGCCTAAGTAGCTAAACTCAGACTGACCGGAGAATTCTTTTACTTCCTGCAGTTCTGATATTACACACTCCCAGGACACATCCTCTGTGCTCATTGGCGCCTCAGCTGGTATGAGATTTTTTGCACCGGAATCAGTAACCGTGGTGGAGGCAAGAACAGAAACATGATTACCGGAAAAATTTTTTTGCGGTAATTTACCTGCTAAGTTACCATGAACAGTGCCTGAACTATCAGTAAGTAACTGATGTCCTACTTTCTGTCCGTAAGTGTAAAGCGGAAGCATAGACCAAAGTACTACCACCACCACTAAGCAGTAAATTTTCTTTATCATGAAATGAATTCTTCTACAGCAGTAACCTATGGGGAAGGCTAAAAAGCGCACTGATAAGGTAATTGGCTTAAGCCTCTCTTCAATTATGCACTAAAATATTAAATAAAATATAAATTTCTCAAACCCCAGTAAGAAGGCGTAAATATTGTTGTACTGCTTGATCCTGAAACTTACAGGGCAATTCATCCTTTCAGCATTCCTAGCAGGCAATCGCATCGCTTTAATTTGATAAATCAAATGAAACATCAGACCGCTGAACCTACAGCCTGTTAGATCTGATGACATTAGCTGCATATTCATATAGGATAGCCGCTTCGCTAATTTTAGATTTACATAACAGTACTTACTGCTCTACAGAAAATCATCTAATCAGTATAAAAACAACAAAAGCCAGTAGAATACTCTGTTCTACTGGCTTCATTAAGATTTGAAGTATCTAAAATATTTGCGAGCTCATTATTGATTGATAACCTATTTAATATGTTCCTGCCCGCAGCATTACCAGGGTGCAGCCGTAAACGGTCTGTATACCTTTTTCACGAGCCATCTCTACCAGCTCGGTATTTTCGGTACCGGGGTTAAAAATAATACGCTTGGGATTGAGCCCCAGGATATAATCGTACCATTCGGTCTGATTATGGGTGCCAATGTAAAGGGTAATGGTATCTACATCTGAAAATTGAGGCTTTTCACGCATATCGTGAATTTGCTCACCGGCCACCTCACCTGTTTTGATACCTACGGGCACAATTTCATGATCATATTCCCTAAGCATGTTAGAGGCTATGTAAGCATAGCGCGAAGGATTAGGCGTGGCTCCTATAACTACAGTTTTCTTGTTCATAACTTTAATATGTACTCCTGATCAGGGCCATAGGTTACATTTTCACCCACTTAGCTGCCCATTTCTCTGCCAGCTTTTCGGCACAGCGCTCTCCATCCATAGCAGCCGATACAATGCCGCCGGCAAAACCAGCCCCTTCGCCGCAGGGGTATAAACGGGCCACCTGCACATGCTCCAGGGTTTCAGGATCGCGCGGGATCTTTACCGGTGAGGAGGTACGGCTCTCCACCCCTACCACCTGCGCTTCGTTGGTAAGGTAGCCGCGCATCTTTTGCCCGAATACTTTGAATCCCTCCTTCAGCCTCAGGCCAATGGCAGGGGGCAAAACTTCCTCCATCATGACCGATTGCAGCCCCGGCTGGTAGCTGGTAGCTGGCAGGGTACTGCTGGCACGGCGCGATACAAAATCCTGCAGGCGCTGGGCAGGCGCTGCCTGCGTGCCTCCGGCAGCGGCACAGGCTTTTTGCTCTACCGCCTGCTGGTACATTAACCCGGCCAGGGGGCCCCACTTGGCAAAAGGTTTTACATCTCCGGCATCAACGGCTACAACAATGCCAGAGTTGGCAAAGCGTGAGTTGCGGCGGCTTGGGCTCATGCCATTAACCACCACCTCGCCAGGGGCGGTAGCAGCAGGTACTATAAAGCCCCCCGGACACATGCAAAAGGAAAATACCCCACGCTCCACCCCCTGGTAAGGCACCTGGGCCACCAGTGAGTAGGCAGCGGCCGGCAGCCAGGCCGAGCGGGAGGTGCAATGGTACTGTATGCTATCGATCAGCGCCTGCGGGTGCTCTACCCGAACGCCCAGCGCAAAGGGCTTAGATTCTATTAAGATCTGCTTATTGTAAAGCAGGTGAAAGATATCGCGGGCACTATGCCCCGTCGCCAGAATCACGCCCAATCCCTTGATTACATCTCCGGCGGCGGTTCGCACCCCGGTAACTTCTCCGTTTTCGAGCAGAAAATCATCTACACGGGTATCAAAGTGCACCTCTCCTCCCCACTTCAGCACAGTTTCACGCAGCGACTGCACTACCTGTGGGAGTTTGTTGGTACCAATGTGCGGATGTGCATCAACCAGGATATCAGTAGTGGCACCATGGGCCACCAGCACCTCCAGCACCCTGCGCACATCTCCCCGCTTTTTGCTGCGGGTGTAAAGTTTACCGTCGGAATAGGTGCCTGCTCCGCCCTCACCAAAGCAGTAATTACTTTCGGGATTTACCGTTTGCTCTTTGTTGATGGCTGCCAGGTCTCTTCTGCGGTCGCGCACATCTTTACCACGCTCCAGCACAATGGGCTTTAGTCCCAGCTCAATCAGGCGGATCGCAGCAAACAAACCTGCAGGCCCTGCACCTACTACCAGCACAGGCGGTTGCTGCTGCACCTCTTTTAAACCATCAAAATTCCAGCTGATCAGGGGAGGAACCTGCCCGTTTGTATAAACTTCAAGTTCTACATTTACCCAGGTCTGGCGGCTGCGGGCATCTATGGAGCGCCTCATGGGGCGTACCTCCACCCCTTCGGCAGCAGCCAGTCCGGCTTCCTGCAGGGCAATTTCTTCTAAAAGAGTTTTATCGAACGCCTGCTGGGGCGTTAGCCGAAGTGATAATTTTTTACTCATAAGCTGCGTAAGGTGGTTATCCTTAAAGCAATCAACGTTTCAGACGGTTTAGCGCATAGCCAAAATTCACACCCAGACGTACAGGTACCGTGAGCCGTTTTTCACGTATGTCTTTAAAATAATTATTGTACGATTGATCTGTAACCGGGAAGCGGGGATTCACAAAGCGCACACCCACCCCCAGGCCTACAAAAATATCCATGGTCCAGCCTTTGTTGGCGGCATCGTTAGTAAGCCGGTTGCCAAACAGCACACTGTACTCCAGCTTTACTTCATCCAGCTGCACCGGGTTTGGGCTGATGGAGGTGCCATCCAGTACATTTGAAAAATGGCTAAGCGGGCTTACCCGGACTTCGTGGCCGTAATAGAACATGCCAAGATTATCCTCGGGCTGGTAAAACTTCTGCCTAAGGGCAAATGAAAAGCCCTGTGCATATTCTTCGCCCGGTGTAATCATTCGGTGTCTTTCAAAGAAAGGATTTCGGATAAAGGTAAAATGTACATCATACCCCAGGCGCTCCTGAATATAATACTCTACCGAAAGCGGAACACTGCCCAGTGAAACAGCAAGCGGGTTGGCGGCTATGATGAGCGCCTTAAATTCATTGATCTGCGGCTTAAAGTTGCGGAAATAACGCACCCTGTAGCGGTAGCCGGGCAAACCGGTTTGCTCTCTGCTGGTAACTTCCGGCTTGTCGTCTACTATTTTATAAACCGGTGTTTCGTTCTCGTAGTATACTTTGTAAAAGCCCGATAGCTCACCACTGGGTTTATACATTTTCCAGATACCAACACGCTGTCCGTTCAGTACTTCTCCCTCCATGTTAAGGGTGCCGTCGGGGTAATACCCGGTATATAAACCACGGCCGTCCTTAAAATCTGCACGTCCCTCCAGCCTGCCGTTTTCATAATAATACAACCACTCACCCTGGTTAAGATCATTGCTGATGGTGCCAATGGTTTTGATGCGGCCGCTCTCATAAAATTCTTTGTATTCTCCTTCGCCCTTTACAAAATTACCTTCTCCCCTGAATTCGCCCCACTGGCTGTAGAGTTTCCAGTAGCCTTCTTTTTTACCCTCCTCCATCACGCCTTCAGAGCTTAGGGTACCGTTGGGGTTATAAAACTCCCAGTGCCCCTGACGCAGGCCATCTTCATACTTTCCGGTAGCTGCCTTTTCACCATCTTCATGATAATACTCCCATTTGCCTGTACGCAGGCCATCGGCATAAAGTCCCTTTGCCTGTGGCTGTCCGTTGGGATGGTAGTAGGTCCAGGTACCTTCACTTTTACCATCTACATATACCCCTTCTGCCTTAAGGCCACTATTGGGGTAAAACTCTTTGTAGGCGCCAACACCGTTTTCGTAAAAAGCCTGTGCTTTCAAAGGCCCATACTGACCATCCTGACTTTCGTAAAAGTAATTCCAGATGCCTACCTTTCTATTATCAAGGTATTTGCCGCGGCGTTTAACACTTCCGTTTTCAAAATAATGAATCCATTCGCCCTGGCGGCGGCCGTCAAATATGGCACCCTCCATGCTGGGCGTACCACTCTCGAAAAAGTACTTCCAGTGCCCCCAGTTAGATCCGTCTTTCAGTTCCCCCTTCATTTTAGGGGTGCCGCTCTCATAAAAATATTCCCAGAATCCTGTAGCGACGTTGTTGGAATACTGCCCTTTTTCTTTGGTGCTGCCGCTGGCATAAAAGGCTGTGTAGGGCCCTTCCAGGAACATCTTCAGGGTATCCTGTACAAAAAAAACTTCTTTCAGCAGCTTCTGGTCGCTGTCGTAGTATACCTGTATCTTTTTAGGCTTTGGCTGCATAGCCTGCTCCTTTCCCGCAGCTGTGCTGTCCGGCGTTTGCCCGTATAAAGACATGGCACCAAAAAGGCACAACAGGAACAATCCGATGTGGAAAACAGGTCTCACCAAATAGGAATTTCAGGGTTGCTATCTTAGCAAAATAACAGAAAAAGGCCGGATATCATTGCTTTTGCCCCGAGATTTGTTTGAGTACCCAGGGCTTGCCCCACTCCTTTTTCTCCTGCTCGTTCCAAAGCTCCGGATAGAACATAACACGCTGAAAGCGGGGTGGCAGGTATTTCTGCCAGTTGGTACCTCCTGTTGCCTCAATATCAGTCATATCTGTCTGCAGGTAGCGCACTGCAGCCTTATAATGCGCCAGCGGCCAGAATACATTGGCCAGCATATCGAAACGGCGCAGGGCATCTACTATTTCTAGACGATTGGGCGCATTCTGGTAATGGCGCTGGTATTGCTGCAGCAGATTTGTTTCTTTTTTATTCCTGATGGTCTCCAGAAACTGACCAGTATATTTCTGCTCAAACTGCCGCAGGGTGAGTGTTTTTTTACCACTTACCAACTCGGTTGCGCCCTTCTGCCAGTAGATACTCTGGATCAGCTCATCATCGGTGTATTTTTCCGGCAGGTTGCTGCGGGTTTCTTCCGGCAGCAGGTTCTGCAGATCTGTGGCATAAATTTCGATAAGGCGGTACTGCGCGCTCTGAAAGCCACTTGCTGGTAAGAGGGACATACGAAATTTTAGGAATTGTTCCCGGTCCATACCGCTTACCATTACATCAAAGCTGTGCTCGAGGTTATCGAAGTAGCGAATGCAGCGGTTTACTTTTTCCAGGAACACCTCTGCCTCTACCGGCTGCTCTCCTGTTAACTGCTCCAGCTCCCATAAGATCAGCTTAAAGAAAAGTTCCGTATGCTGATGATAACAGATAAAGATCATTTCATCCGGATAGGAGGTTCGTGGCTGCTGCAGGGTGAGCAGCGTATCCAGATTGATATAATTCCAGTAGTTAAGGTAATCGGCCTGCAGCAGGCCCTCCAGATAAGAAGCAAGATCCTGGCCCATGGCAGCATACTTGGCTTCCAGTTTCTTGATTTTTTCTACTATATTGGCATCGAGATTTTCAGCTTCCATAGCGGCACTAACACGTTTGCAATGGGGTTCTAAGATTGAAATTAAACAGAAATTAACTTCTTTTTTTTATGTCAGTAAATTCGCCCGAAGCCAATACTGCACCTAAACGGATCTCTACAGATGCATTCGAAGCACCCGATTTTTACAATATCGACGACCTGCTTAGCGATGAGCATAAGCTGGTGCGCGGCGCCATACGTGACTTTGTAAAGCGCGAAATTACACCATATATTGAAGAATGGGCACAAAATGCTCATTTTCCTTATGAGATAGTACGCAAATTTGGCGATGTAGGCGCTTTTGGCCCCACCATTCCGCAAGAGTACGGAGGCGGTGGCATGGATTACATCAGCTACGGCCTGATTATGCAGGAGATTGAGCGGGGCGACAGTGGCATGCGCTCTACGGCCTCAGTACAGGGATCGCTGGTTATGTATCCCATCTATAAATTTGGCAATGAGGAGCAGCGTAAAAAGTACCTGCCAAAGCTGGCCAGCGGCGAATGGCTGGGCTGCTTTGGCCTGACTGAACCCAACCACGGCTCCAATCCAGGCGGTATGCTAACAAATTTCAAAGACAAGGGCGACCACTACCTGCTCAATGGCAGCAAAATGTGGATCTCCAACTCCCCTCATGCCGATGTAGCCGTCGTTTGGGCAAAGGATGAGAACGGCCGCATCCATGGCCTGGTGGTGGAACGGGGTATGGAAGGTTTCAGTGCTCCGGCCACCCACAACAAATGGAGCCTGCGCGCCTCTGCCACCGGTGAGCTGGTGTTCCAGGATGTAAAGGTGCCTAAGGAAAACCTGCTGCCAAACAAAAGCGGACTGGGGGCACCGCTCATGTGCCTGGACAGTGCCCGTTATGGCATTAGCTGGGGAGCACTGGGTGCTGCCATGGACTGCTACGACACCGCCCGCCGCTACTCCCTGGAACGCATACAGTTTGACAAACCCATTGGTTCCTTCCAGCTGCAGCAGAAAAAGCTGGCCGAAATGCTTACTGAAATTACCAAAGCACAGCTGATATGCTGGCGCTTGGGTACCCTGATGGACCAGGGCAAGGCCACAACTGCTCAAATATCGCTGGCCAAGCGTAACAACGTGGAAATAGCGCTGCATGTAGCCCGCGAAGCACGGCAAATGCTGGGTGGCATGGGCATAACCGGTGAATACCCCATTATGCGCCACATGGCCAATCTGGAAAGTGTAGTAACCTACGAGGGTACGCACGACATACACTTACTTATTCTAGGGCATGAGATCACCGGGATTTCAGCTTTTAAGTAAGCAATCAAAAGCAGGCATCAAGAAGGTGAACTAATAAACATGATGATAGAAAAAGCAATGGCTTTAACAGGCTGTTGCTTTTTTTCTTAACATTATGTTCAAAGGATTAGTGCAATTGCTATAGGCTCTTTTCCTGACAAATAGTGCTATTTTGAAATCACCCACGTAACTCAGGCATATATGCAAACATCTCCAGCAACTCCAACTGATTACATCAATCAACTTCCGGCAGAAAGAAAAGCAGCAATTCAGGAATTACGGAATAGGTTGCTCAGGAACCTGCCAGAAGGATTTGAAGAAGTGATGAGCAATGGCATGCTGGGCTACGTAGTGCCTCATTCACTTTACCCCGGTGGCTACCATGTAAATCCTGCGCATCCGCTGCGTTTCATCAATCTTGCCTCCCAGAAGAACTATATAGCGCTATATCATATGGCACTTTATGTCAATAAGCCACTACTGGAGTGGTTTCAGGAAGCCTGGGCAACCCATTCAAATACAAAAATGGATATGGGTAAAAGCTGTATCCGATTCAAGAAAACAGAAGAGATCCCTTACCAGGATATCGGAGAGCTGGCGGCTAAAATAAATCCTCAGGAATGGATATACATCTATGAGAAAGAGTTGAGAAAGTAAATAATAGAAGAAGGAGTGATGGACTACGGCATGAAAGATTTCCTGAACCAAATACACCCGCTGCATGAGCATGTGGTGGAAGAGTACCTTTCCTGCTGGAAACCTGTGGCCTACAAACGCAGATCCGTACTTACACAGGAAGGACAAACCGAACGATTTATGTATTTTGTGGAGGAGGGTATTCAGCGCTCCTATTACCTGCGGGAAGACAAGGAGCATGTGATCGCATTTACTTATCCCCCCTCCTTTTCCGGCATTCCGGAATCTTTCTTTTCTCAAACCCCCTCTAAATATTTCCTGGAGTGTATTACCGACAGCCGCCTGCTGAAAATCTCTTATGAAGACCATCAGCAGATGATGCTGAAACACCGGGAAATTGAGACTCTTTTTAGAAGAGGTACAGAAATGCTGCTGATTGGTACCATGGAAAGACATTTCGAGCTGATGGCCTTTGATATGGAAGAAAGATTCAGATCCTTTGCCAAACGCAGTCCTCACCTGCTTAACATGGTACCCCACAAGTACCTGGCCTCTTACCTGCGTATAGATCCCACAAATTTCAGTAAGCTGATGGGAAAAATCAGTATTTAACACCTTGGTCTGCACCAAGATTTTTCTACATCAAAAGCCGGATCTTTACTATAAGCCTTTCAGGCATATGTAAATCCTAAAATCCGGAAATGATGACCAACACAACAACAGCCCCGGCCTGGCTTGATCGCTCCCTCTTCCCCTTCAAAAGCAATTTCCTGCAGCTGAAGGCAGGAAGAATGCACTATATCGACGAAGGCAGTGGGCCGGTCATTATATTTATCCATGGCACTCCCACCTGGTCTTTTCTGTACCGTGAGCTCATCAAAACATTTTCAAAAAATTACCGCTGCATTGCTCCTGATCATATTGGCTTTGGCCTGTCTGATAAACCATACGATTTCGCGGGCACTCCCCAAAGCCACTCCCGGAACCTGGCAGAATTTATAGGGCAGCTGGGCCTGCAAAAATTTACGCTGGTAGTGCATGATTTTGGTGGTCCAATCGGTCTGTCGTACGCTGTACAAGACCCTGAAAGAATTGAAGGTATCATATTGTTCAATACCTGGCTTTGGGAAACGGCCTCGAACAAAGAAATTCAAAAAGCAGACAGACTACTCAACAGCAGCCTCGGAAAGCTATTGTACCTCTGGCTGAATTTCTCACCTAAAATGTTGCTGAAAAAAGGCTTTGCTGATAAAAGCAAACTCTCTAAAGAAATGCACCAGCACTATATTCTCCCCTTTCCAGACAAAGATTCCAGACGATCGCTCCTGAACATTGGAAAATCGTTGATGGGCGCCTCCGGCTGGTACCAGCAACAGTGGGATGTATTGAACTCCATCAGCCATAAACCCTGGCTGATTCTATGGGGCACCAAAGACAGATTTATTAACCTGGATTATCTGGCAAAATGGAAGCAGCGCTTACCCCACGCAAAGGTAGTGGAGCTGGCCTGTGGGCATTTTGTACAGGAAGAAAAAGCTAAAGAGTCTATCCTGGAAATACAAAATTTTATACACCAGCAAACAGATCAGTAATGTGAAGGATTGACGATGTGCATACCTTTACTCATACTCAGCCAGGCTTTTGGTCCAGGTTCTGGATTTCTTCCTTGTATTCATTGGGCAGCAGCAGAGATTTAATAAGCCAGTCGAGTTTAACAAGCCTGCTCACTTTATAAACAGGTACCACAGGTTTAAGCAGAGATATTCTTCCCATCCCAAGCAAACTGCTAACATGGTTAGGAACTACCAGCAACTGCGCCTCACGCAAGATCCTGTAACGGAAATTTCCCAGGTGTTTTTGGTACTGTCTGTATAAATCTTCGGTGTAATGGCTGTAGGCCAGGTTGGCTTCCAGGTGCTCCTGCCGCATCACGAGCCACTCCTTATAAGTACGAGGCAAGCCTGCAATACCCATGCGGTCTCCCACTCTGTAAAACACATTAAAAACCTCCCTTTTTTCGGCCAGTGTGAGCTTTCTTTCCACCAGCTCAAAAGCACGGATGGAGTAATCGATGAGCATGAAGAGTACATCACGATAGGCCCAATCCGGGATGCGGGCGCCCCTTTTATCTTCTACTGCACCATGAATGGCCGTTATTTTGTCGATTGCACTGATGGCTGCTGTGCTGGGGGCAAATACAATTTGCCTGGCATAACCAACGGTAGAGAAAAGCCTGCCCAGCGGATCGGCCGGCAGGCGACCGGTAAAATAAAGCCAGTCTACTGCCTTGTTCAGGGCAAATTCTGCCGCCGCACCGGCAAAAATAAACAGGATAGTATCGCTCTTTCCCCAGATTTCACGTACAACCGAGCCCTTTCTCACAAAAAATTCCATATACAGTAAACGCAGATCAGAGAATAATTGTGTATGTTGTGCGTTAAATGTACTCTTTAAAGGAAAACTTTAAATATCTACAGAACTATTTTTCTCTGATGCTACTGATATGATGCTTGCTACAACACTTTACACTGCTTTTACATACTCCAGGATCAGCCGAATGCTGCTCCATCCGCTTTTGCTGTTGCTCCTGTGGCTGGCTACTGGCACAGGCATTCAAGCGCAGCAAAAGATCAACAATGTACTTAAAAAAGAGCTGGACAACATTTATGCAGCCGACCAGCAATACCGTGCCTATTTGTCTCTTGAATTTCTGCCGCAGAAAAAGGTAGATTCCCTGGCAAAGGCTTTCAATATATCGAAAGAACTGGTACCTAAGTATCTTTGGGAAAAACAACAGGAGCTGGACGCCGACAATTTAAAGCGGGTTAAAGAGATCATTCAGCAGCATGGCTATCCTGGCAAATCACTGGTAGGCACCCCCACCAACGAAGCTGCTTTTTATGTGCTGCAGCATTCCAAAGAAATGGATACCTACCTGCCGGTAGTTAAAGCTGCTGCGGAGAAAAAAGAACTACCCTTTACCCTCTATGCGATGATGCTGGACCGTACACTCATGCTTAAAAACCAGGAGCAGGTATACGGTACCCAGGCCCATGGTTTTTCTGTTTATGATGCCGATTCCGATGAGTACGACGCCAAAATCATCATCTGGCCTATCAAAGATCCGGAAACAGTGAATGAAAGGCGCAAAGCTGCAGGATTTGACCTGACTGTAGAAGAAAACGCACAAAGACTGGGAGTAGAATATGTGATGATGACGATGCAGGAGGTAAAAGAACTGAAGAGCAGGTAAAAAAATTTCTGCTGCAGCAGACAGGAATCATCGGGCGAAATATGCCGCATCAATCATTTCAGTTCTGTACAGGATAGAACTGAAATCAGCAGTATGCAAACGTTATAAGCGGGAGCCAGCGCTGGATTTATTACCAAATACTCCATGAAACAGCAGGCAAAAAGCTCAAAAAATCTTTACAAGCCAAAGCAGGTATTTGCCAGATTTTAGCCTTAAAACCATCGCCTTACCGGATTTTAGAAAAATAAAATACGGCATAAACTGCAGTTCCTAATAATAAATTTTTTAATATAGCACCCGCAATTGCACAACTTATGCGATCAAACCTGTTCAATACCATTATTATTATCACTTCCGGTATCATTACGATTACCGGCATAACAGGCTGCGCACGGGGAAAGGCAAGTAATAAGAATTAATCTATAATCTTAACATACTTTAGAAAGCCTTCCTCGAAAAACAGGGAAGGCTTTTCTGTTTTATAAACTTACTACTATGAAAATCCTGAAGTTTGGCGGTACTTCTGTAGGCTCTGTTGAAGCAATAAGCAAGCTTTTGAACATTGTGCAAGAGCAGCAGCAGCAGGGCCAGCCGTTGGCCATTGTATGCTCTGCCATCAGCGGGGTTACCGATACCTACCTGCGGCTGTTAACAGAGGCCGCTTCGGGGAACGATTACCTGCGGGTATTGCGGGAAGTGGAGCAGCGCCATTACGAGATAGTAAGGGCATTTCTGGAAGTAAAGCGACAAAATAATGCCCTGCTTGGCCTGAAGATGCTCTTTAACGAGCTGGACGACCTGCTTGCCGGTGTACGGGCGCTGGGAGAAGTCTCTCCCCGCATCAAAGACCGGGTGGCTGCCTATGGTGAGCTTTGCTCTAACCTGATGATCAGCCATTTTATTGACCAGCATTGTGGCAGAGCCGTATTTGCCGATGCCCGCCAGTTTATCAAAACAGACAGTAACTATGGCAATGCCAGGGTAAACGACGGCCTCACCTACCAGCTGATCCGCAACTACTTTAAGCAGCAACCTAATACCATTCCGGTTATTACCGGCTTTATTGCCTCTAACGACAAGGGAGAAACCACCACCCTGGGCCGGGGAGGCTCCGATTATACAGCTGCCATCATTGGGGCCGCCATGGAGGCAGAGGAAATCCAGATCTGGACAGATGTGGATGGCTTTATGACCTCCGATCCGCGCCTGGTGAAAAAGGCTTTCTCACTCCACAACTTATCTTACAACGAAGCCATTGAGCTATCCTATTTTGGGGCGAAGGTGATTTACCCGCCTACCATGCGGCCGGCTATTGCCAGAAAAATACCCATTGTTATCAAAAACACCTTTAATCCTGCCTTTGAGGGAACACTCATCGGCCCGCAGTCTTCCTCTAACGGCTCACTGATCAAAGGCATTTCGTCTATACCATCCATTAGCCTTGTAAACATCCAGGGCAGCGGCATGGTAGGCCTCACTGGCTTCAGCGGCCGCCTGTTCAGCTCCCTCGCCAGCTTTGGGGTAAATGTAATTCTCATCACCCAGGCCAGTTCCGAACACAGCATCACCCTGGCCATCAGCCCCCAGGATGTGCCCCTGGCATACCAAGCCATTGAAACCGAGTTTGAGTACGAGCTGGTAAAAGGACAGCTGAATAAGCCCGAGGTGGAAAATGAGCTAAGTATCATTGCCGCCGTTGGTGAAAATATGCGGAATGCCAAAGGCCTGGCCGGCAAGTTCTTCAGTGCCCTGGGTCGGAGTGGGGTCAATATCTCTGCCATTGCCCAGGGTTCTTCCGAGCTCAATATATCGGCAGTAATAGAAAAGCAGGACCTGCGCAAAGCATTAAACTCAGTGCATGATGCGCTGTTTCTCTCTCCCGTTAAAACCCTTCATTTGTTCTCCTGCGGTACCGGCAAAATTGGCGGCACCCTGCTAAAGCAAATCAGGGAGCACTACGAGCACCTGGAGGGGCACCGGCACGTGCGCATTAACCTTGCCGGTGTAAGCAATACAAAAAAGATGCTGATTAACCGCGAGGGCATTAACCTGGCCGACTGGCCGCTGGAGCTTCAGGAACAGGGCGAGCCAAGCAATCTTGATGCTTTCATTGAACAGGCCATTGCCCTAAACCTGCCTAACTCTGTATTTGTAGATAATACTGCCAGTGCAGTAGTGGCACAAATCTACGACAAGCTTTTCAGGCACAATATATCCGTGGTAACCTGCAATAAAATTGGTAATTGCGGCTCTTTTGCCAACTACAACCGCTACAAGCAGCTGGCACGTAAGTATGGTGTTGACTACTGGTATGAAACCACCGCCGGTGCCGGCCTGCCTATCATCAAAACCCTGCACGACCTGCTGATCAGTGGCGATGAAGTATTGCGCATTGAGGCAATTCTTTCCGGTACCATCTCTTTTATCTTCAACGAATTTAAAGGCGATCGCAGCTTTGCTGATGTAGTGCGGGAGGCACAGGAAAAAGGCTTTACCGAGCCCGATCCGCGCGATGACCTAAGTGGCCTGGATTTTGCACGCAAAATGCTGATCCTGGCACGGGAAACCGGTTTACCAACGGAACTGCAGGAGGTGCAGATACAGCCCATCCTGCCCAAAAACTGCCAGGAAGCCCCAACTGTAGAAGCATTTTATGAGGAGCTGGAAAAGTCTGAAGATTACTTCAGACAGATGAAGCAAACTGCCGAAGCGGAGAACAAGGCTCTCCGTTACATCGGGAACCTTGAAAATGGGGTGGTAAAGGTAGAGCTGATGATGGTGGATGCCAGCCATCCGTTCTTCAGCCTCTCGGGCAGCGACAATATTGTTTCCTTTACCACCAACCGTTATCGCTTTAACCCAATGGTGATCAAAGGCCCGGGCGCCGGTGCCGAAGTAACCGCAGCCGGGGTGCTTGCCGACCTGGTAAGAGTAGCACCGCAGTAGTTTTTTTGAGAAGTTAGATGTTAGAAGCTAGAGGAAAGATAAAAGACCTGTTGAAAGTCAAAGGTCACTGGTGCTATACAAAGTGCTACAATGCCATCTTCGTCTGTTTACTAACGGCTATAAAATCAGTCTAACTTCTTACTTCTAACTTTTAACTTCTTTTTAAATATGAAATCTGTTAAAGTATTTGCCCCTGCCACTGTAGCGAACGTAAGCTGCGGTTACGATGTGCTGGGTTTTGCAGTTGATAACCCCGGCGATGAGGTAATCATGCACCTTAACGACAGCAAACAGGTGAGCCTTGATGTTATTGAGGGAGATGAGGGCCGCCTGCCCCGTGATCCGCTGCAAAACACCGTAAGTGCCGTGGTGATCAATTACCTGAAACACCTGGGTGCTGAACAGGGCGTAAGTATTGAGCTTTATAAAAAAATGCCTTTTGGCAGTGGACTTGGCTCCAGTTCTGCCAGTGCCGTAGCAGGGCTGGTAGCCATTAATGAACTGATGGGCAGCCAGCTTAGCAGGGAAGAACTACTGCCGTTTGCCATGGAGGGCGAGCGCCTGGCCTGTGGCAATGCCCATGCCGATAATGTAGCCCCTGCCCTGCTAGGCGGTTTGGTGCTCATACGCAGCTACAACCCCCTGGATGTGGTAAAGCTTCCGGTGCCGGAAGGCCTGAGCTGCGCACTGCTCTACCCGCATGTAGAGATTCCTACAAAGGAAGCCCGCAGAATCCTGAAAGACCGCATTCATATCAGTGATGCAGTTACCCAGTGGGGTAATGTAGCAGGTCTGGTGGCAGGCTTTTGTACCGGCAACCTGGAGCTGATTGGCCGCAGCATGGTAGATGTAATCATTGAGCCGGTCAGGTCTATGCTCATCCCTTATTTTTACGATATGAGAGAAATTGCTACCGCACATGGCGCACTTGGCTTTAGCATTTCAGGATCCGGCCCTTCGGTTTTTGCCTTATGCAAAGGAGAAGATACTGCCAGAAAAGTAGCCAGTGCCCTCTCCGATAAGCTAACCAGCAACGGTATTGGGGTAAACACTTATGTTTCTTCCATCAATGCCCATGGGCCAAAAATAAATTCGCTTACAGCGGCATCTCATTAACAACACCAAGCATGCAATACTACAGCACCAATAAAACGGCAGAGAAGGTTCGCTTACCCTATGCCGTACTGAAAGGCCTGGCAGATGATGGCGGCCTTTACATGCCGGAAAGCATTCCGCAGCTCCCTGCCCGGTTTTTTGAAGACATTCATACCAAATCACTTCCGGAAATTGGCTATATCGTAGCTGCTGCCCTGATTGGTGATGAAGTACCCGCCGAAGTGCTGAAGCAGATAGTAGAGGAAACACTTAACTTCCCTATACCGGCCGTTCAGGTAGAAGAAGACATTTACAGCCTGGAGTTGTTCCACGGCCCCACCATGGCTTTTAAAGATGTGGGTGCCCGCTTTATGTCGCGCCTCATGGCGTATTTTAACCGCAACGAAAGCCGGGAGCTGAAGGTAATCGTAGCCACCTCGGGCGATACAGGCAGTGCCGTAGCGGCTGGCTTTTTCAAAGTACCTGGTATCCGTGTGTATATCCTGTTTCCTAAGGGAAAGGTTAGTCCGCTGCAGCAAAAGCAGCTTACCACCTGGGGGGGCAACATCACCGCAATAGAGATAGACGGTACTTTTGACGACTGCCAGAAAATGGCCAAACAAGCACTGGGAGATGCCGCGCTTAATAAAAATAACCTGCTAACTTCTGCCAACAGCATCAATATTGCAAGGCTTATTCCGCAGTCATTTTACTATTTCTGGGCTTACGCACAGTTGAAGAAATTGGGCCGGCCACTGGTATTTTGTGTCCCCAGCGGCAATTTCGGTAATATTACAGGAGGCTTGCTGGCTGCTGCCATGGGCCTGCCTGTGCATCATTTCATCGCTACTACCAATGCAAACGATGTGGTGCCGGAATATTTACGTACTTCCGTTTACAAAACCCGCCCTTCTGTACAAACCATCTCTAATGCCATGGATGTGGGCAACCCCAGCAATTATGCCCGTATGTGCGAATTGTTCGACCACAAGCACCAGCGCTTTTGCGAAAATATTACCGGCTATGCCTTTAGCGACGAAGACACTCGCAGGGCCATGAAAATGGTGAAGAAGCAGGGATACCTGCTGGACCCACACGGTGCTGTCGCCTATCTGGGCCTGAAGGAATATCTGGCTGAACATCAAGGAAATGCTGTAGGCGTATTTCTGGAGACTGCTCATCCTGCTAAGTTCAAAGAGGTAGTAGAAGAAACCCTGACGGAAGCAGTAGAAATACCAGAGCAGCTCCAGGCCTTTTTGGGTAAAAAGGAACAGATAATTTCATTGCCTAATGATTATGAACAGCTGAAGCAGCTGATCGATGGCTAATAATGATTTGCCTCCCCCGGCAGTGTAAGGAATCAAGAGAATAATGTACCCAGGCTCCTTTTATTCTTAGGATAAAAAGGTTTAGGGTTAGCTATCACGAAACCACTACAGACTTATCATACAAAAAACATACAACCTCCTGCTTAAAAGGCATCATAGCACTGGTGCTCTAAAGCAGGAGGTTTTTCCATTGAAAATATATGGTAACTCATGCCTTTTGATTAGCTATCGAAGGGGAGTAAAACAAGGATGAACCAGCAGAATATTTACCTTTTGAGCGATCTGTGCAAAGGCACCGGAGCATAATATTAAGCAATCTGATAGCTGTTATAACATTATCTTAGCGGAGGTGCAAGCCTCCTGCTCCAGGACAGCTGCTACCATAGACTATGATTACTTTTTTGCTTCCTTTTGAAAAAAATAGAGCAACACCAGAGCACCATTCAACTTCATGAATTTGCAACTTATAGAGAGAAGGTTACATGTTTCAACATCTTTTTTTTTCTTAGAAAATACTGGTACTCAGGTAGCTACAGCTACAGCTTTTCATTTTTTTTGACAGAAAATTTATGTAATTTTAAGATCTTATGGCTTTGTAATCAGACCATCCTGATGGATTTTTTCAAACCTGTCAGTAGAGATTCATTATCGTAATACTAAAAAATTTTCAATTCAGAAATGCCTGGATTCCCGGATACTATCACAACTGACTATAGGAATACCAACAGATTAAAAATAACACGTAGTTATCGTACACTTCTACCCCAGGTGCTGCCTCTGCTGGTGGTATTTGTACTACTACTTTTACCAGCTGGCGTTAGTGCTTTTTTTATCCGGGAACCTGTTGCACTTTCTTTCGCCATCAAAGAAATACTGCTGGCGTGCCTCTTTTTTCTGATCCCCTTATTTATTTTTTATAAAAATATTAAGGTGTATTTGTGCCTCCTTTTACCAATTATTCTTTTATCACCTTTGTTTATCTTTTCGATACTCTTGTTCGAGTTAAGGCCCCGATTTGAACTGATTGCCCTGGTCATGCAATCAAACATGACTGAAATATCGGAGGTAGTATCAGGTTACCTCAGCCTGTTTATTCCCGTTTCGCTGGCATATACACTGCTTTACCTCTACTGCCTTAAAAAGATACAGTTTAGAAAAATACAGTTTGGGATTGCATTTTCCATTTCGCTGCTGGCAGCTGTACTGGCTCTGGGTAAGGTTGGCTATGAAAAAGGGCTCTATAAGCAAACAACAACCAACATGGATCTTGACAGCTTCATGAAGGTTAAATACTATCCTGCCTCTTTCGTTGGTGGTGCTCTGGAAGCTTATTCCACCCTTGTAAACAATGAAATGAAAGTAGCAGAGGATTTCTCTTTCCGAGCTTTGCAGAAAGACACAGTTGAACATCGCAAAGTGTTTGTGCTCATCATTGGTGAGTCTTCGCGATATAACAGCTGGCAGATCAATGGCTACAACAGGAATACGTCTCCGCGACTGGCCGCACGTGATAACCTGGTATCTTTTTCTAATGTAATTTCCGGTAGCAGCCAAACCCGTATGTCTGTACCCATGATGATCACAAGGGCAACACCAGATAGTATTGATGTTCAGTTCAGGGAAAAAAGCATACTATCTGCTTTTAGCGAAGCTGGCTATAAAACAGTATGGCTTAGCAATCAGACAGATCAGGAAATTTTTTGGTCAGGCTCCATCAATGCTCATGCAAAAGCAGCCGACATCAGTATTTTTTCCCCTTCGCTTTCCCCAAACTTTGAGCTGGAAGAGTATTACGACGAGCGCCTGCTGCCTGCCCTGGATACCCTGTTACATACGCTGCAGGAAGACCTGTTCATTGTACTGCATACCATGGGCAACCATTGGGATTACTCTAAAAGGTACCCAAAGGAATTTGATCATTTCAGGCCATCCGGAAAAACAGTATCAATCAGAAAACCTACTGCACACAATAGGGATGCCGTGATTAATTCTTACGACAACAGCCTTTTATACGCTGATTACATTATTGACAGCGTAATCAATACAATCAGTAAGCATAATGTAGTTTCAGCAGTAAAATTCCTCTCAGATCATGGCGAGGATTTATATGATGCCTGTTCTACAAAAGTTGATTTCCATTTAAAGGAATCCCCGCACACACTGCACGTACCTCTTTTCATCTGGACCTCTGACCTGTACAGACATTTATACCCTGACAAGCAAAAGTCACTGATCTGCAATAAAGACAAAAAAGTAGGCCCTGAAAACACCTTTTACACACTGCTGGACCTGGCAAATATTGGCATCCAAGAAGATGAACCATTCAAAAGTCTTGCTAACGCAGATTATCAGGACAGTGAGCAAAAGTACCTGGAAAATAGTACAAGAAAATCGTCTCTTTACAGCAATTTGCGCAGCAGTTTCAGTGAATATGAACATCCTGTACAACCTACAACATTTAGGGCCAAATGATAAAAATTACCGGGCCCTCCCGGTAATTAAATGCCTATGGAATAGGTGCAGATTTTGCTACAGCTCACCCGGAAAGCTCAAAAAAAACGCATCTTGATTAAGATGCGCCTTTTTTTCTCTAACCAAAAAAATTAACGTAATCTTCAACTAACATATCTGTTGAGCGAGTGCGCAGCGGTATACACTAGCAACTTATACTGCCTCTACTCCTTCTTTTACATATCGTGTAATAAAACTACCTACCTGTTCAGTGGTAGAGGGATTTTTGGCATTCAGCTCCGGCGTAAGCACTTCCTGCTCCAGTGCTTTTTGTACGGCTTCTTTTATCACTTCTGCTTCCTCGTTTAAACCAAAATGCTCCAGCAGCATGGCCGCGGATAAAATGGTTGCTATGGGGTTCGCTATGCCTTTTCCTTTTGCCTGTGGATAAGAACCATGTATAGGCTCAAATACAGCCGTTTTCTCTCCTACGGAGGCAGAAGGCAGTAATCCCAGAGAACCGGCAATGACAGACGCCTCATCAGACAGGATATCGCCAAACATGTTCTCTGTCAGGATAACATCAAACTGCTTTGGATTGAGGATCAGCTGCATGGCAGCATTGTCTACAAACAGGTAGTCTACCGTAACGCTGCTGTACTGAGGCGCAATTTCTTTAACTACCTCGCGCCACAGGCGGGAGGTTTCCAGCACATTGGCCTTGTCTACAAGCATCAGCTTGTTGCGGCGGGTGGTTGCAGATTGAAAAGCCAGGTGTGCAATGCGCTCAATTTCTGCGCGGGTGTAGGTACAATGGTCGTAGGCACCATCAGCCGTACGGCCTTTTTCGCCAAAGTAAATGCCGCCCGTCAGCTCCC
Source organism: Flammeovirgaceae bacterium 311 (assembly GCA_000597885.1). Lineage (NCBI taxonomy): Bacteria > Pseudomonadati > Bacteroidota > Cytophagia > Cytophagales > Flammeovirgaceae > Flammeovirgaceae bacterium 311. The sequence continues at coordinate 6,430,178 of CP004371.1, read as the reverse complement.
GGAAAAACAGCATATCAGCACCGGCGATACGGTCGTTCTTAAGCGGCGAGTGCTCCAGCAGGATGGGATAAGCCGTAACAGGGCGAATGTTGGCAAACAGGCCCAGCGATTTTCTAAGCTTTAGCAGCCCTTGCTCAGGACGTACTTTTGCAGAAGGATCATTGTCGTACTTGGGATCACCAATAGCCCCCAGGAGGATGGCATCGGCGTTCATGCAGGCGGCAAGGGTCTCTTCGGGCAGCGGGTTGCCGGTGGCATCAATGGCGCAGGCGCCCATCAGCTGATGATCGAAGGTAAAGGTGTGGCCCCATCTTTCGGCTACCGCTTTTAGTACCTTAATGGCTTCATTACACACTTCAGGTCCGATACCGTCACCTGCCAGTACCGTTATTTTCTTATTCAATACACCCATGCTTTCTGTTTTTCGTAGGCTTCTATGGCCTCTTTCTGGTTCACTAAAAAGTCAATATCATCGTAGCCGTTAATGAGGCATTCCTTCTTATAGGAATCGATCTCAAAGTCTACGCTTTCATCCCAGGCCGGCACATAAAACTGCTGTTTGGGCAGGTCTACCTCAAACTCAGTAGTCGGATCTTTTTCCATGATCTGCACAAAGAGCCGTTCCAGCATCTCATCCGATACCTGCAGGGGCAGCAAACCATTATTGAGGGCGTTGCCACGAAAGATGTCGGCAAAGTAACTGGAGATGACTACCTTGAAGCCTGCATCATAGATGGCCCAGGCCGCATGCTCGCGGCTGGAACCACAGCCAAAGTTTTTGCCTGCTAGCAGGATTCTGCCGCCATAGCGGCCATCGTTCAGCACAAAGCCATCTTTATGCGATCCATCGCTATTGTAACGCCAGTCACGAAAGAGGTTTTCGCCAAAGCCCTCGCGGGAGGTTGCCTTCAGAAAACGGGCCGGGATGATCTGGTCGGTATCTATATTTTCGATCGGCAGGGGTACTGCCGTTGTCCTAAGCACTTCAAATTTTTCCATCAGTTAAAATACTGAGTGATGTCTACAATTTTTCCTTCTACCGCTGTAACAGCGGCTACCAGCGGGCTGGCCAGCAGTGTACGGGAGCCTGGTCCCTGTCGGCCCTCAAAGTTACGGTTAGAGGTAGAAACGCAGTAAGCACCGGCCGGAATTTTATCTTCGTTCATGGCCAGGCAGGCACTGCAGCCCGGCTCACGGAGCTCAAAGCCTGCTTCGGCCAGTATTCTGTCAAGGCCTTCTTCAATGGCCTGTTTTTCTACCTGTTTGGATCCCGGTACAATAATGGCCTCTACATGCGGTGCTTTTTGCTTGCCCTTTACAAACTCGGCTACTGTACGCAGGTCCTCAATGCGTGAGTTGGTACAACTGCCAATAAATACATAGTCAATATTTTTTCCCAGCAAGGTTTCGCCCGGGTTAAAGCCCATGTACTTAAGTGATTTATCGAAGCTTACAGTTTCACTGGCAGATACCTGAGATGGTATTGTTTCGTTGATGGCAATGCCCATTCCAGGGTTGGTGCCATAGGTGATCATGGGGTTGATATCCCGCGCATCGTAACGCAGCTCCTGCTCAAAAGGGGCTCCTTCTTCAGAATAAAGGGTTTTCCAGTAAGCCAGAGCCTGCTCCCAGCGTTCCCCTTTCGGAGCATAGGGACGACCCTTTATGTATTCAAAAGTGGTTTCGTCGGGGGCGATCATACCACCGCGGGCACCCATTTCGATGCTCATGTTGCAGACAGTCATGCGGCCTTCCATGCTAAGGGAGCGAATGGCACTGCCGGCATATTCCACAAAATAACCTGTAGCACCGCCGGTTCCCAGTTTGGAGATGATGTACAGGATAATATCTTTAGCACCAACACCCTTTTTGAGCTCTCCATCTACCGTGATGCGCATGCGCTTGGGGCGGCTTAGCAACAGGCACTGAGAGGCCATTACCTGGGTAACCTGGCTGGTACCAATACCAAAAGCAATAGCGCCAAAGGCGCCGTGCGTGGAGGTGTGGCTATCGCCGCAGACGATGGTCATGCCGGGTTGGGTAATTCCAAGCTCCGGGCCAATGACGTGCACAATACCCTGATTTTGGTGTCCCAGCCCGAACAGCTCAATGTTCCATTTTCGGCAATTGTCCGTTAGCTTATCTACCTGCATGCGCGAAAGCGGCTCCTCTATGGGCAGGTGCTGGTTTTTGGTGGGCACGTTGTGATCGGCAGTGGCCACAATCTGTTCCTTGCGGAAAAGAGAGAGGTTACGTGCTTCCAGTTCATCAAATGCCTGTGGGCTTGTTACTTCGTGGATCAGATGTTTATCAATATAAAACACATCCAAACCACCCATTGAACGCACTACGTGTGCGTCCCAAATTTTATCAAATAATGACTTTGCCATATTAGTTTTAAGCAGAAACTAAATTTGCTTGCTCTACCAACTGATGTAAATCTTCATCCACTACCTCCTTCTTGCTGTCTGCCAGCTGCAGGAAAGAAGTATATGCTTTATCCAGCGCAAATTTATCGAAATCATAACCAATTTTCTGCAATCGGTACGCTAAAGCTGCACGACCAGAGCGCGCAGTCAGCACAATAGAAGAATCGCTCACGCCTACATCGCGCGGATCTATGATCTCATAGGTTTCGCGGTGCTTGATCACGCCATCCTGATGTATGCCACTGGAGTGCGAGAAAGCGTTTGATCCTACAATGGCCTTGTTGGGCTGTACCGGCATGCGCATCATATCTGACACCAACGCAGAGGTACCCGACAAAAGTTTCGTATTGATGTTGGTATCTATGCCCAGGTGCGGGTGCTGGCGCATGATCATCACCACTTCCTCCAGGGCAGTGTTACCGGCACGCTCTCCTACCCCATTAATGGTACACTCAATCTGCAGGGCGCCATTGATGGCACCGGATATAGAATTGGCAGTAGCCAGTCCCAGATCGTTGTGGCAGTGGGTGGAAATCCTAACATTCTCAACCCCCTTTACATTTTCGTAGAGGTATTTGATCTTAGCACCATAATCTGATGGCAGGCAGTAGCCGGTGGTATCAGGAATATTCAGAACGGTAGCACCCGCTTTGATGGCTGCTTCGCAAACCCTGGCCAGAAATTCATTATCGGTACGGCCGGCATCTTCGGCATAAAACTCCACATCTTCCACAAAGCTTTTTGCCAGCTTTACCGCCGCAATGGCACGCTCTATTACCTTCTCCTGGGTAGTGCGCAGCTTAAATTGTATGTGTGAGTCTGATGTACCGATTCCGGTATGGATACGGGGTCTCCTGGCACCTACCAAGGCTTCTGCCGCCGTACGTATATCCTGCTCAACCGCCCTTGAAAGTCCACAAACGGTGGCTTCTTTGGTTTGGGCAGCAATTGCTTTAACTGCTTCAAAATCACCCGGACTTGAAATAGGGAAACCAGCTTCTATTACATCTACGCCCAGCAGCTCAAGTTGTCTTGCAATGATAAGTTTTTCCTCTTTATTTAGCTTACAGCCAGGCACTTGCTCACCATCGCGCAACGTTGTATCAAAGATTTGAATTTTTTTGACCGACATTTTTATGATCTTTAGGGCAGAAAAAAACTTAATTTAGTACCACAATTACCGTGAATAACGGCTGCAAAAAAAACCTTTTTTACAAACATCTACTATTTCAAAACCCAAGCGTTTAAAACTTAATACGCTCATTTTCAGTTATATACACAGCAGTGAACTACAATGCCTAACGAGAGTATCGATCCAGTATTTCAGTTGGTTAAGTCCTTGACCCGCTCCGAAAAAAGGCATTTCCGCTTATTCAGCAACCGCCAGGGCTCCAACGAAGGGCTTAAATTTATACAGCTGTTCGATGCGCTGGACAGCCTGGAGCAGTACGACGAGGAAAAAATACTACAGCAGGCCCCAGCCATTAAAAAAGTACAACTGGCCAACCTCAAGGCCAACCTGTACCGCCAGCTGCTCTCCAGCCTGCGCCTCTACCATACTAACCAGAACCCGGAAATTCAGCTGCACGAACAGCTCGATTTTGCCCGGGTGCTCTACAACAAGGGCTTCTATCAGCAGAGCCTTAAAATGCTTGAAAAGGTAAAGGCGAGTGCACAGCAGACTGAACTGCCGCACATTGTGCTGGAGGCAATAGATTTCGAAAAGCTGATAGAATCGCAGTACATCACCCGCAGCCTTAGAGGAAAGGCAGAGGCCCTCTCCAACGAAGCCATCGAAGTGGCACAGCACGTTACACACATCCATGAGTTGTCTAATGTAGCCCTACGCCTTTATGGTATGTACATTAAGGTGGGTCATGCCCGTAATTTAAACGACTATGAACGGGTAAAGAACTACTTCCGCACTAACCTGCCCCGGATCAATTTGGTGAAGGCAGGTTTTTTTGAGAAGCTCAATTACTACCAGGCCCATGTCTGGTACTACTACCTGGTGCACGACTTCAGGGCCTGTTACCGCTATGCCCAGAAATGGGTGGATCTGTTTGAGGAAAACCCTGCCATGAAGGAGAAACAAACAACCCTCTATATAAAAGGCATCCATAACCTGCTCTCAGCCCTTTACAATCTCCTGTATTACAGCAGGTTTATGAATGTACTGCAAAAGCTGGAAGATTTTGCCTGCGAGGAAGGCCGCCGCACCACGCCCAATACTGAAGCGCTGCTCTTTCTCTATACCTGGACGAACAGGCTGAATGCCTATTTCATGGAAGGCAGATTTACAGATGGCATAGAGCTCGTCCCTGAACTACTGGAGAAGCTCCGCCAGTTCCAGTCGCAGCTGGACCCGCACTGGCAGATGATCTTCTACTATAAAATTGCCAGCCTCTACTTTGGGAACGGCGATCATCAGAAAGCTATTCTGTACCTGAACAAGATCATTCAGTTTAAGGAAGCCAACCTGCGCGAAGACCTGCAGTGCTTTGCCCGCATCCTGAACCTGATTGCCCACTTCGAAGCCGGAGACGACCGGGCACTGGAATACCAGATCAAATCAACCTACCATTTTCTGGGCAAAATGAATGACCAGCAGCAGATGCAGGTAGAGATCTTTCGTTTTTTACGGAACCTGGGAAATGTTGAGCCCCATCAGCTCAAAGATGCATTTATTGCACTGAAGGAAAAGCTTACCCTTATCGCAGCCGATCCCTTTGAGCGCCGCCCATTCCTCTACCTGGACATTCTCTCCTGGCTGGAAAGTAAGATTGAGAACATCCCGGTACAAACAATTATGCAGCGGAAGTTTAAACTGATGAAGTAAGCTACCCCTGCTAAATAATGGAGAAACTGGATGAATAGGTGCTTTTGTTATCATTTAGCACCCCCATTTGATACATTATATGCCCATTCCCTACGCCAGGATAGATAACTTTGCTCTTAGACAAGTCTGGGATCAGTATTCAGGATTAAACCGCAAACGTTTCCTGAACCTACACCCTCAACCCTAGTATAATGATTATAAAGAGCATTACTATCCAAGCTAAACCTCTGGAGCAATCAAGGGGAATTATTTTCAGGAGCCATATCACTTGCATTCTTTGCTTATGCCTGCTCATTAGCCCAGGCCTGATCCGCCAACTAAGCGCGCAAAACGCTGCAGACTACAACTGGAAGAATGTTGCCATTGGCGGGGGTGGTTTTGTTTCTGCGATTATCCCCAGCCAGACACATCAGGGGCTGATGTATGCCCGTACCGATGTGGGTGGTGCTTACCGCTGGGATCCGGATAATAACGAGTGGATCCCGCTACTGGATTGGGTTTCTGCAGATGAAACAGGTTATCTGGGAGTAGAATCCCTGGCCATAGATGAAAATAATCCTGGGAGAATTTACATGCTGGTTGGCATCTCTTATTTCAATGGGGGCAAAACAGCGGTTTTACGTTCCGACGATTATGGAAAAACCTTCTCCCTCACCAACGTAAGCAGCCAGTTTAAAGCGCATGGTAATGGCATGGGCCGCCAGACAGGCGAAAAGCTGGTGGTAGATCCCAACAACAGCAACATACTTTTTACCGGTACCCGCTGGAATGGCCTGTTCAAAAGTACAGATGCAGGCGTTAGCTGGAGCAAAGTAAACAGCTTGGATGTAAACACTACCCCAAACGAAAACGGCATCAGCTTTGTGTTGATAGATCCTGCCAGCGGTACAGATGGCAACGCAAGCCAGACAATTTATGTAGGTGTATCCCGTACAGGAAACAATCTCTATAAAAGCACCGACGGAGGCGCTACCTTTTCCGCTGTGAGTGGAGCGCCTGCCACCTATATGCCTCACCGCGCAAAGCTGGCCACTGATGGCACCCTTTATATTACCTATGGCAATGGAGCCGGACCACACGGGCACTGGGCCTTACCAGAACCTATGGATAAGGGGCAGATCTGGAAATTCAATACACAGGCGAGCACATGGAGCAATATTACCCCCTCCGGTATTAGCCGTGCCTTTGGTGGTATCAGCATAGATCCCGAAAATGCCAATCGCCTGGTGGCTTCCACCATCAACTCCTATATGCAGCAGGATGGGGCCTGGGGAGACAGGATATTTTTGAGTACCAATGGCGGCAGCAGCTGGACAGACATAATCGGCAGAGGTTTTGAGATGGACCCCAATAGCATTACCTGGGTAGAAGGGCATTCCATACACTGGGCTGGTTCGCTGGAGTTCGATCCCTTCGATACCAAAAAAGTATGGGTAACCTCCGGGAATGGTATTTTCATGACAGAAAACATTGAAGCAAACCCCAGTGTCTGGAAATTTATGGTGCAGGGCCTGGAGGAAACAGTGCCCCTGAACCTGGTAAGCATTCCCGATGGCCCGGTTGTTTCTGTAATTGGTGATTACGATGGATTTCTGCATCAGGATGTAAGCCAGTATGCTCCTATCCACAACCCGCAGATGGGCACCACCACAGGGCTGGCCTACGCTGCTCAAAACACAAATGTGCTGCTTCGCGCCGGTGACAAACTGTATTACTCCACCGATATGGGTGTAAGCTGGACAGAAAGCAGCAGCAGTGGCACCAAAGGACATGTGGCTATTTCTGCCGATGGCAGCACCTTTTTGCACACCCCGGAAGGCTCTTCTACCACCTACCGCTCTACCAACAGAGGCAGTAGCTGGTCGGCTGTTACAGGTTTGAATGTATCGGGGGCAGTACCAGTAGCTGATCCCCAGAACCCAGATAAATTTTATGCTTACAATTCCGGAACCGGTCGAATGATGGTGAGCACAAACGGAGGTGCTTCTTTTACAGCAGGCGGTTCTGCAGGGAGCGGTGGTTCCAAGATTATCCGCACAACCCCAGGCATAGAGGGCCATCTGTGGGTTGCCCTGGATGGAGGCGGTTTAGCCCGTTCCACCAATTCAGGAGGATCATTTTCTAAGGTCAATGGCGTTAGTGCCGCCTCGGCAGTAGGACTGGGCAAAGCAAGTCCAGACAGTGATTATCCCACCCTTTACATTTGGGGAACCATAAACGGCACCAATGGCCTGTTTCGCTCCACCAACCAGGGAGCTGACTGGCTACAGGTGAACGATGATGCACATGAGTACGGAGGCCCTGGTAACGGACAATTTGTGGTGGGAGATATGAATGTGTTTGGCAGGGTTTATATGAGCACAGCGGGCAGAGGCATTGTGTATGGCGAGCCTGCAGATGTGAGTAACTGTCCTGCTGCTACCTTAACGCCCTACCTGAAAGTAAACGAAGGCGAATGGGAACAGACCCTGCTGGCAGAAGTAGTAGCAGGAGACCTAATCCATTTTAACCCACGCACCGACAACAGTGAAGAAGGCAGCTGGAGCTGGACAGGTCCTGATGGTTTTTCAGCCAGTACAGCCGAAGCAACCTTAAACTTCCTGCAACCAGAGCAGGCTGGCAGTTATATTACCACTTACACCAATGCCTGTGGTGCACGCACTGTGCGCACCTATAGCATCAGGTTAAAGGAAATTACCGCTATATCCAGTCCTGAAATTGACCAGCAGGTACACATTTATCCCAACCCTAACACTGGTGGCCGGTTTATGGTGGCTGTTCCTGCTTCGCTACAGGATGCTGGAATTGAAGTATATGATATTATGGGAAAATTAGTGTTCCGGCAGGCTGCCGATCCCAGCGGAACAACGGCTGTACATCAGCCGCTGGAATCAGGAATTTATGTGGTAAGGATTAAGAATGTCCGGTACCAGGTAAACAAGCGGATGGTGGTTCAGTAGAATGAAAGCTTTTATGAATACAGGAGAAATATGATTCGTACTAAATTTTGAGAAGGGGGAACGACGAATCGGACCGCCGAAGCGGAGGCCGCCCCGCGGCTATCTGGCATCTACGCGCATAGAAGCCAACTTATCATTAAGTGGCCCCACACTCCGCTTCGTTGCGTCGGGACGCGAAGTCTCGGAAAAAAATATTATAGCTAATCAAAACGGCCTCTGGAGTACTCCAGAGGCCGTTTTGATTAGAAAATTTAGCTATTTAAAATTAAGAGTAAATCATATCTAATTAACAGGATACATAACGAAAATCTATCAATCAGTAGCCTTGCCATTGGCCTTTTATGGTTAAGCAGAATAATAGTACCGCTACTGGATGGCAGTATTTTTCCTGAAGAACTGCAGCATTACACCACCCTGGTGGTGCAGGCACTTGATCTATCCATATTGCTGCCTGTTGCCTTTCTTTCAGGTCTGTTGCTGATCAGGGAAAAGCCTTTTGGTTACCTGCTGGCTCCTGTATACCTGGTGTTTCTTTCCCTGCTGATGACGGCCCTTACTGCCAAAGTAGTTGCCATGGCTTTGCTGAGTACGGTTGTTGGCCTGCCGGTGATGATCCTCATTCCGCTCTTCAACTTAGGTGCTGTTGTGTGTACACTGCTGGTATTGCGGAGTTGTATAGAAAAAAGCCTGGTACCGGCCTGCACCTCCAATCCCTGGGTGGTACTGGAGGAGAAAGAAACTAGTACTTCAGCATCTTAATTCATAGAACTAAAGATGCATTAAACTGTTGATTGTGATAAAGTTGCGGGAGCATGAGCAGGGAAGTTACTTTATCGACATCAGAAAAGGAGTATTTACAGGGGATACTAAAGAAGGGCAGGCATTCTGTTCGGAAAGTAAAACGCGCCAGGATACTTCTCCTTTTATCAAGAGGAATGAGTGCAGAAGAGATAGCTTCTAAAGCAGATGTAGTTTTATCAACGGTTTATAAGATCTGGAACAGATATTTAGAAGTGGGTAAGGATGCCAAAGAGGCTATTGAAGAAAAACCTCGTTCAGGTCAGCCGCCCAAGCTCACTTATGAGGTGAAGGCAAAGATTACCGCCCTTGCCTGCAGCGATCCTCCTGAGGGTAATGAATACTGGACTCTTCAGATGATTTGTGATAAAGTGGTAGAGTTGGGGTATGTTGAGAAGATTTCTACAGAGCCAGTGAGGAAGTATTTGAAAAAAAGCTCATCAAGCCCTGGCAAAAGAAGCAATGGGTTATCGGGCAAATAGATGAAGAATATATTAGCAGGATGGAAGCAGTGCTGGACACCTACCAAAGAGATGCTGAACCTGGAGAAGTAAGGCTATGCCTGGATGAGCGGCCATGCCAACTCCTGGAAGATGTAAGGGAGCCTCTGCCTATGAAAGAAGGCAGATCCCGCAAACAGGACAGTGAGTACAAAAGGAATGGCGTATGCAACATCTTCTTGGCCTATGACATGGATAAAGCAGAGCGCTACTGCCAAACCACAGTAAGAAGAACAAAGGCAGACTTTGCCCTTTTTCTTGATAGGCTCCTTACGGAGAAGTACCCTGATGCCAGCAAGGTCACAATCGTGCTGGACAACCTTAACATCCATGGCTACGGCTCTTTCTTTGCTGCCCTACCCGAAAAAAGAGCTATGGAACTAAGGGAAAAAATCAGCTTCTGCTACACTCCTAAGCATGGAAGCTGGCTCAACATGGCAGAAATTGAATTCTCCGCTCTGAGCCGCCAGTGCCTAAAGCAAAGAATAGGATCAATTAATAAAATGAAAAGAATAGTCGAAGCCTGGCAGCAACAGCGAAATCAGCGAAAAGTAAAAATATGCTGGAGCTTTACCTCCAACGATGCGCACCAAACCTTTAAGAAATTTTACCCTGAAGTGGAGTTCGAAAATTAAAATGTTACAGTACTAGTATCTATGTATTTACTGATTAATTACGCTGCAGTCCATAAATGTAAGTCAGCTAAATTCTGATACTGAAAATGGGGCCCCGGCTTTAATACCGGGGCTTTTTCAAGCCCCCACCATCTTGTCGTACCAAAGCTGAACCAGCCCTGTGGGAAAGCTGATGCTCTTGCTTAGCTGCAACTGCTGCTCCGGCCTCCCATCCTTGAAAAGACGTATGCCGCTGCCCAAAAGGTAGGGTATCACGGAGATGATCAGCTTATCAATAAGGTTGTTTTTCATTAGCTCAAACACTACTTCTCCGCCCCCATCGCAATAGATATGTTTACCCTCCTTGCTCCGGATCCTGGCAATCAGCTCACTGAGGTCACCTCCATAAAACTCTACATTTTCGTCAGAGCCGGTTCTGCTTCTGGAAATCACATAGCATTTTTTATCCTTATGCGGGAAATCAATGCCAAAAGACAGCACCTTATCATAAGTCCTTCTTCCCCAGATGAGGGTATCCACCTCCCGCTGAAAAGCAGTATAACCATAATCCTCCCCCTTCTTTTCCACCACGGAAAGAAAGTCGAGATTATCATCTTCTTTAGCAATATAGCCATCCAGACTCATTGCAATGTAAAGTATTAGCTGTCGTTTCATAGGTATGGAGCTATCGTGATAAATTTTAAAAGCCAGGATAATTCTAACAGCAGAAACATCACCCTCTCCAAGAGATTAAACCCCCTGGAGAGTTGGAATTGGCTCAACTTAATAATTTTCCATCCTGTTTTACACAATTCAGGGCTGCTGTTGTTAAAAAAAATAACAAAGAGTTGAGATGAACAGCAAGCCCGATGTAGCAGTAGGAATCATAGGTGCAGGATTTGCCGGCCTGGTAGCAGCTTTGCGCCTGAAGAAAAGCGGCAGAAACTCCTTCCTGATCTTTGAAAGAGCTGCAGAAATAGGAGGTACCTGGCGCGATAATGTATATCCCGGCTGCGCCTGCGACATTGCCTCGCCCCTTTATTCATTTGCCGATGAACCCAATCCCGACTGGAGCAGGCTCTATTCAAATCAGCCAGAAATACTTGCTTATCTGAAAGAGGTGGTGGCAAAAAGAGGGCTGAACCGGCACATACGCTTTAATTCTGATATCGTAGAGGCCAGCTTTCTGCAGGAGCAGGGCTACTGGCAGGTAACAGACCGGCAGGGAACCACAACAACTGCAGGGGTGCTGCTTTTAGGGCTGGGCCCGCTCAACCGTCCATTTATACCGGATTTCAAGGCTTTTAATGACTTCCGGGGAACCAGCTTTCACTCTTCCCAATGGGACACTACCTACAACTACAAAGGCAAGCGCGTAGCAGTGATTGGTACAGGTGCCAGCGCCATTCAGATTGTTCCTGCCATTGCTCCCGAGGTGGCACAGCTCACCGTGCTCCAGCGAACCCCTGCCTGGATTACTCCCCGCTATTATCATGCTATCTCCAGCCTGATTCAAAAAACATATCACCGCTTTCCATTCCTGCAAAAAGTAGTGCGGGAATTCATCTACTGGTCAAACGAATTTATCGGGTTGGGTTTTATTGGTAGCAAATTAGTGAACAAGACTATTAGCCGGCTATCCCTGCGCAAGCTACGCAAGGAGGTGAAAGATCCGGATGTGCGTCGTAAACTCACCCCAGATTATACCCTGGGCTGCAAACGCATACTCCGCTCCGATGATTACTACCCCAGCTTTAACAGACCTCATGTAAAGCTGGTAACTGACTCCATAGAACGTTTCACAGAAAGAGGAATTCTTACGGCCGATGGAACCGAGCATCTCCTGGACGCCATTATTTTCGCTACCGGCTTTGTTGCTGCCGACATAAACCTCTATACCCGTATTATGGGTCTGCAGGGCCGCAGCCTGGTAGACGAATGGCAACAGAATGGTGCAGAAGCATTCATGGGCACCACCATTTCCGGATATCCAAATCTTGGTTTTTTACTGGGTCCCAATACCGGTCTCGGCCATAACTCGGTGGTGCATATGATGGAGTCGCAAATGAATTACCTCATGCTGTACCTGGAGTATCTGGAATCCAGGGGCAGTGGCAGCTTTCTGGATGTAAAGCCGGTGGTACAGGATGCTTATAACAGGCGCCTGCAAAAGCAGTTCAAGGGTACCGTCTGGACCTCGGGATGCAAAAGCTGGTATTTTAACAAGGAAGGTAAAAACACAACCCTCTACCCTCGGCTGCCTTCCACTTTTCGGAAAAAGACAAGAAGCTTCAATCCAGCCCATTACCAGCTCCACCTGCCCAGCATCCATAGCAGCAGCACACATCCGGCAGTATTCACCAGCAGGTAATATTATAAAGTGTTAAATCCACCCACCCGCCGGTGAGTTTTGCAACAGCTACTGTTGTTGCGGGTAGACTTATTCTTTATTCTTTATGCTGACTTCAAGTTTCATAAGAGCGGTTTTTTTTCCACCGGCATACGGCCTATTACCTTATCCCTATCTTCCCATTCAGATAATGTGCAAACAAATTGTTGATACCTTCACGCTGAACTACGAAAAACTGATTCGATTTACCCGATTCCCTATGCCACCTGCAACCATTCTCAATATTAAATTCCAGCCACCCATTACCAACATTTCTCAAAAACGCCCCCTCCCATTCCACTGCATAATAGACAGTAGCCAGGTCCCAGCTTGGCCGCTGATCTTCCAGCGACTTCTTTTCTACATTCCATAGCCAGTCGCGGTAAGCCGTCCTTACAATATTACCTGCATGTGTATTTATCAATGATTTTCCCGTCATTACATCGTTTCCAGCATCTACGAAATGAATTTCACCCGGGAAATTATCCACCAGGTACTTTGTAAATGGTGCCGTCTTATTAAAGAAAAAATTCCAGTCCTTTCTGTATTGCTGCTGATTATTATTGGCCCCCAATGCACCTAAGGCTACCCATCTCTTCACCTTTTTCTCAATTAACTCATATCCATTCAGGTTAGAAATATCATCAGGACCAGAAACCAGCAAATCATAAAGCCCCTTGGGGTGACCAACTGTTACATACACCACACTTTTATCCTCCTGGCCGAATAACAACTGCCTGTTGAGCTTGGTCTGCTCCACCGCATCCAGGTTATGGACAATCCTGTTTTGGAAAGCCGCAGTGTCTTTTGCCAGTTTTTCGGCAGACATCTTATCAACAGGATCACCGACTATAGTATCATGAACAGCACCAACAGGAATATCAGGTCTGCCGTGGTAAATATTAATTGCCTCCACTATTCCTGCGCCATAAGGCACTTTTCCGGAACTGTAAACACAACCCAGAATTTCAGCCATTCCCCTATCAGCATAAGAATGAAGCAGAGAAAGGGCCCCTACATCATCACAATCGGAACCCATATCCGTATCAAAAATAATCTTCACTGCATCGGTATCTTTCCCCACCTCAGCTCGCCTGCAGCCTACATTATAAACCATCAATAGGAGAAAAAGCCACGGTATCCATCTGGGTACTACTTTGCTTCCATTCATAACACTATAAATATTTACCTCGACATCCTATAGTCTAATTTTAAAGACATTAATAACTACAACTGTCAAATAAAGATAGTTAAGAATAGCATGTAAATTCACCCCCTGTATTATCACTTATATCTCCGTTATAGGCATTCAGAAGTGTTCATGGTACAAACCGAAGTGTACCAATAAATCATGTAGTAGATCCTATTTGGCGCTTCACGCAATAGCTTCTTAAAACGGAAATCGGTTAATGGATTTAGGTACCTATAAGAAACTTCAGTCATTGTTCATCCTTCATTTAAGGATAAAAACTTTTACGCTGGGCAGTTTCTGTTCTTTTCAATGAGTGGTAACATACATCAAATATAGCAGGGGCTGCTCACTACTACTTACTGAAGGACGCAAAAATCAATTTAGCAGTATTATGACAAAGAGCCGTTACAACCCTTGTTATATTGAGTTGAGGCTGTTGCACAACACTGTCAAGATAGTTGTAGTTGAGCTAAGGGACAAACTTCCAGAGCTATGCAGGGGCGGCATATGCCTTAAGCATAACAACCATTCAAACGCACCTAGTTCGTTTATATCTCTGCTACGGTTTGAACTCTAACTTACTCATTGGTTGCTGAAATCCAATAGGTTCAGCCGGCTTTGTATGTTGTTTAAGGCTGGCATTCTTAGCTGTAGGATTAGGATTCATCAAGCCTGAATAAAATAGCAGAGCATTTTCCGATGGACTCACACTGAGGATTGTTAGTAATCCACAGCCAACCACAGGCTTACATAATTTATGGATTTTATTCCTTTGCTTTCAAGTTTTCATTAGATTGTTGGTCAGAATAAACCAAAATCACCCTGGGCATTGCCCGTTATTTTACTAACTATGATCAGGAAGTACCTACCCTCTTCTGCACTGGCACTGGCAGCGCTGTGCCTGCAGATGGGCTGCAGCAACACTCAGCAAACAGAAGCCAGTACAGAAAGTACAGCAAATGAAAACCCCACTGCTTTTGTAGATGAAAACATCCGGGCGGCTGCGGAACAGTACAAGGTTTTAATGAAAAATCTGCCGGAGGGTGAGTTCCCAAGAACGTATTACGCCAGCACCAATAAGTATCAGACCAGCGGCTCCGAATGGTGGACCAGCGGTTTTTACCCCGGAACACTGATGTACCTCTACGAGGAAACTGGTGACGAAGCCCTGCTCAACGAAGCCAAGCGTATCTTGAAACTGCTGGAAAAGGAGCAGTACAATACCACCACACATGACCTGGGCTTTATGATGTTCGGCAGTTTTGGCCATGCCAACCGTATTCAGCCCAGCCCTGAATACAGAGAAATACTTCTTAACAGTGCCAAATCCCTCGCCTCCCGCTACGATCCCGATGTAAAGGCTATCAAATCCTGGGACTCCGATAATCCGCAGGATTTCCTGGTGATCATCGACAATATGATGAACCTGGACCTGCTCTTCTGGGCTACCCGCGAAACTGGCGACTCTACCTACCACAAGATTGCCACAGACCATGCCAACACCACCATGCAGCACCACTTCCGGCCGGACTATAGCTCCTACCATGTGGTAAACTACAATGCGGAAACCGGCGATGTGCAGCTGAAAAGAACCGAGCAGGGCAACGCCGATGATTCTGCATGGGCAAGAGGTCAGGCCTGGGGACTCTACGGCTACACCATGACCTACCGCGAAACAGGCGAAAGAAGATACCTGGAGCAGGCAAAGAAAATCGCAGAGTATACCCTGAATCACCCTAACTTGCCCGAAGATAAAATTCCTTACTGGGATTTTAATGCGCCCAACATCCCTAACGCCCTGCGCGATGCCTCTGCCGGCGCCATCAATGCATCGGCCCTGCTGGAGTTAAGCACTTTTGTAAGCGGCCAGGAAGCAGAAAAGTATTTTAATGCAGCAGAAACCATGCTGAAGAGCCTCTCCGAAGCACCTTACAAAGCAGAGCCTGGTGAAAATGGGGGCTTTATCCTGCAGCACGGCGTTGGTCACCTGCCTCAGAACTCCGAGGTTGACGTACCTCTCACCTACGGCGATCATTACTATGTAGAAGCCCTGGTACGTTACAAAGAGCTGCAAAATCAAAACTAATGATCATTTAATCTTCTGAAAATGGAAAGCCCTCTGATGTATTCAGAGGGCTTTCCATTTCTATATGTTCATTGGGCTACAGCCGCAGCTCTATACGTTACATTTAGGTTCTGCTGTCCAGCATTTGCTGCATCTCTGCCTGCCTGCGCTCCAGCTCCTGCTCTTTGCGGCGCATTTCCTCCTGGGTAGCTTCCAGCTCTTCCATGTTCTGGCGGAGTTCTTCTTCCTGAGAAGTTAGCTGCTCTGTCTGATATTTGAATTGCTCCAGCAGCGCCCTGGTGGTTTCTGTGGTTTTGATGGAGATCAGGGTGGAAGCCATAATTTCACCCACCTTTACAAGCCACTCCAGCTGATACGGCTCATATACATCAAATCCTGCTACTTCTATTACTGCCTCCACTTTCTCATTGTACTTCATGGGCACCACCAGCAGGCAGTTTGGTGTGGCATCTCCCAGGCCAGAGGTGATATGGGTATAGGCCTGTGGTATTTCTGTGAGCATCACAGGCTCCCGTTCCAGGTATATCTGTCCCACCAGGCCCTGCCCTGCTTCAATGCGCTTGTCAACCCACTTTTTTCGGTCAAATGCATAGCAACCTGTCAGTTCCAGGTACTTTTCGCCACCCTCTTCTTCTCTTAGCACAAAGATACCTCCCTGCTGAGCTCTCAGGTATTTTACAATGAAGGCAAGAGAATGATAACAGAGGGTCTGCAAGTCATGCTGATGAGTACGGATGATCTCAGAGAACCTGGCCTGCCCTTCGGTCGTCCACATGCGCCTGCCATCTTCTTCCTTCAGCTGCTTCATTTTTTCTCGCATGTTGATCAGCTCACCGGTAAGGTTTTGCTGGTTCAGCGCCTGGTTATGATCATTCAGCTCTTCCCAGTCTACCTTTAGATTACCTGCTGAAATCTCACTGATAAAGGTAGAAGCTTTCTTAAAATTCAGGATAGAGTTATTGATCACCTCCCTTTCGTCATTCACTTCTAAAGGTGTTCCGGGATTGAATATATATTCCCTGTTATTTTTCTCCAGCTCCACAAAAAGTGCTTTTCTGGCCCGGCTGTCATGCGTAATGCGTACAATCATAAAGATCAGTGTGGGCACGCCAATAATCAGCAACAGTAGCTGAATATAGGAGGTGAGAGTATTGGCCAGCTGGTACTCTTCAGTAGCTTCATTATAAAGATTATCCTGGTAGGCATTTACTTCAGTAGAAAATTTTTCATAGATCTTCCAGAGAGACAGGCCCCTATCCAGCTTCAGCTCCTGCCTGAACTCATCCATGTTACCCGTTTTCGCCAGCTCCAGCATATTGGCTACAACAGCAAGATAATCATCAAAACCTTGTTTAACGATTAAGAAACCCTCTGCATTTGGATAACCCTGTTCCTGTAACCTGGCATACACCCGCTTGTGATAATCCTCGTATAGGCGTAAACCGTTTTCATAGGGGTTTAACAAGCCTTCATCCTGTAAGATGGCATACCCCCTCACTCCCACATCTATATTCCTGACAACATCATTCCAGAGCAACAACTGTAATTCTTTTATCTCTTTTGTTTGTTCCTGAACAGCAGTAGTGCGTTCCAACACTCTGTTGTTGTACACCAGGAAACCCCCATTTGTAACCACCAGTACCAGCATAAGCACGGCAGAGAAAATAATAGATTTCTTACGGATCAGATCAAGTAGCTTTTTAAAGGAGTTCATTCGTTTGAAGCTAGAGTATTTTACCATTCCTCTTCGAAAGTACTAATCTTTCAATTGCTGATTTTGCACATTTATCATGCAATTGTTACACTGGTGATATTGCCGGCAGAATGTTTAATTTATACTTTACTTTAAGGGCCATCTCCACCACAGTCAGTGTATTGCTGCAATGTATATTGTAAACAAATGCAGTCAGAGGACCCTTTAAATAAAAAAGCCCTGCGGAGTGCAGGGCTTTTGGTCAATAAAATTCACGCTCAGGCAAAATTACCGAACCATTAGGTTCCAGAAGTTACCGGTAAGGGTAAACAGGTACAAACAACGGGTTTTGAGGTTAAACCAGTAGTTGTCGTTCAGCTTGCCAAGTTCTGTACTAAACTGGTTCACCATTGCCTGGTTGCTGCTCATGTGGCAACTGCAAAACCTAAAAGGGCTTTTACTTATTATTCTTGATATAGATCTGCACCACGCTGCTGTGGGGTATGGTTTATCTACAGACTTACTCATAATAAAAAAGCTTGAAGAGATGATTCCATGGCAGCCATTTTACACCCGTCAGGGCTGTATACAGCTACACAGGTTTTCTGGTAAAACAAACCCGACATAACCTTACAATAACACATAAAAAAGCTCTGAAGTGTACCCCAGAGCTTCTCAATGCTAATATTAATATTTCTCCGGCAGATGAATTTTACACCAGCAGGTTCAGGATATCCTGTCGGCCATTGAGGTACTCGTACTCAAAGCCTTCTTCCAGCATCCGTAGCTTAATGCCTTCTATTTCGTGCGGCTGTTTTACTTCCACACCTATAAATACAGGTCCTTTTTCCTTATTGTTCTTCTTGATGTACTGAAAGTGGATGATATCGTGCTCTGGGTCCAGCACATGGTTCACAAAAGTTCGCAATGCACCTGGTTTCTGGTTAAAGATCACCATAAAGTAATGCTTGAGTCCCCTGTGTTGCATGGCACGCTCCTTGATATCTTCCATACGGGTAATATCGTTGTTGCTGCCGCTGATCACACACACCACATTCTTGCCCTTTATCTGATCGGCATAAGATTTCAGGGCTGATATGGTAAGGGTGCCGGCTGGCTCCAGCACAATACCCTCTTCGTTGTACATTTTCAGCAGGTCTACGCAAACCTGTCCCTCTGGCACCAGAATAATATCATCCAGCACTTCGCTGCAGATCTCATAGGTAATGGCTCCGGGAGCCTTCACAGCAGCGCCATCTACAAAACTATCGATCTTATCCAGCACCTGGCGGCGCTGACCCTTGATGGAGTTGTACATAGAGGGCGCACCCTGTGGCTGTACGCCTATCACTTTTGTATGGGGGCTTAGCTGTTTAAATACACTGCCCACCCCTGAGGCCAGACCACCTCCGCCGATTGGCACAAAGAGGTAATCGATGGGTGCATTGGCAATCTTCAGGATTTCAAGACCAACAGTAGCCTGGCCTTCAATTACGGCCAGATCATCAAAGGGAGGCACAAATGTGCTGCCGCGGCTGTCGCTAAATTCACGGGCAGCTTTAAAAGTATCATCGTAAGTATTGCCGGTAAGCACTACCTCTACCCACTCTTTACCGAAAAGCCGTACCTTATCTACCTTCTGGGCGGGAGTATTGGAGGGCATGAAAACGTATCCTTTCAGGCCCAGCAGCTGGCAGGCATAGGCAAAGCCCTGTGCATGGTTACCAGCACTGGAGCAAACCACTTCAGGCCCGTTATCCGTACGCGGCAAACCCGACATTTTGTTATAAGCACCCCTGATCTTATAGGAACGCACCACCTGCAGGTCTTCCCGTTTGAAATATATATTAGCCCCGTAGGCCTGGGAGAGGCTGTGGTTCTGTAAGAGAGGCGTCTTGTAGATGATGCCTTTCAGATTTTTGGCCGCCCGCTCTACTCCTGCTATGTCTAAAAAGGCTGTACTGTTTTCCATCTTAATGAAATCGTGCCACGACTATAGGGTCGTGGCACGAATGTTAGGTTGATATTATTTAGAACGAAGCTTTCTTACAACTGCTCCTGTCTGCCACAGTTCTGACTCACGCAGTTCCTTCAGCTCTTCTTCCAGCTCCTGGCGGTAGCCCGGGGTTGAGCCTCTCTGGATGGTACGGGCAGCTTCCTTGCCGGATGCAACGCTGTCGTACAGCTCATTCATCACGGGCAGGGTTGCTTCCTTGAACTTACCTTTCCAGTCAAGGGCACCGCGCTGTGCGGTTACTGAGCAGTTGGCATACATCCAGTCCATACCGTTCTCGCCTACCAGCGGAACAAGGCTCTGGGTAAGCTCTTCTACAGTCTCGTTAAAGGCTTCAGAAGGCGAGTGTCCGCGCTGGCGCAATACCTGGTACTGTGCTTCAATAATACCCGCAAGGGCACCCATCAGCACTCCACGTTCGCCGGTAAGGTCGCTGTATACTTCTTTTTTAAAATCGGTTTCGAACAGGTAGCCGGAGCCTACACCAATGCCCATGGCAATGGCTTTTTCCCATGCTTTGCCGGTAGCATCCTGGAATACGGCAAAAGATGAGTTAAGACCACCACCGGCCAGGAACAGCCTGCGCAGTGAGGTACCGCTACCTTTAGGGGCAACCAGGATCACGTCCACATCTTTAGGAGGCACAATGTTTGTTTGCTCCTTAAAGGTAATGCCAAAGCCATGAGAGAAGTACAGCGTTTTGCCTGGCTTCAGTCTTTCTTTGATGGTAGGCCATACGGCAATCTGCCCTGCATCTGACAGCAGATTACAGATAATAGTACCGCGGTCCAGTGCTTCTTCGATAGAGAAAAGGGTTTTACCCTCAACAAAACCATCTTTAACGGCTCTATCCCAGGAAGGAGAATCTTTCCGCTGACCAACGATTACATTGAATCCGTTATCGCGCATGTTGAGTGCCTGGCCAGGGCCTTGTACGCCATAACCAATAACTGCAATAACTTCATCTTTAAGCACTTCCTGTGCTTTGGAAAGTGGGAATTCTTCGCGGGTGATAACGGTTTCTTCTACACCGCCAAAATTGATTGTTGCCATTTTTGAAATTAACTTAATATAGGTTGTTGCTTATTTCTTAGAGGTTAGAGGATAGAAGTTAGAAGATAGACTTTGCTATCGACCACACACTGGCTAACCTCCAGATCCTTATTTTTCTATTGCTCCGGAAGAAAAGAAGCCAAATTGCCTTACCACATCTAACTTCTCCCTTCTTTCTTCTCCTATCACATAGTAAACACTTTGTCCCTGCTGTTCAGGTATTCGTTTTCTACCACTTCATGATGCGGTTCGCGTTTCTCAAATTCGCGAAGCTTGCGGTTAAAACCATCACTTGCCTTGATAATGGCAATACGGGCACTGCGTACAAATTCAATCAGGCCAAAAGGCTGCAGCACCTTGATCAGGTTATCGGTTTCCTCGCGGTGGCCGGTTGTTTCAAATACCGTATAATCTTTTCTGATTACTACCACACGGGCACCATTTTCGCGAAGCAAACGCTCTACCAGCGCCTTCTCGGCAATAACCTCTGTTGGCACCTTGTACAACGCCATCTCCTGCCAGATCACATCCTCGTTGGTATTGTAGTAGGCCTTCAGTACTTCCACCTGCTTTTCAATCTGACCGCAGATCTTGCGCACCACCTCTTCGGTTTCATTAATCACGATATTGAAGCGGTGAATACCATCTATCTCAGAAGGAGAGGTATTCAGGCTCTCAATATTGATCTTTCTCCTTGAGAAAATGATGGCGATACGGTTCAGCAGGCCTATCTGATTCTCGGTATATACCGTAATGTTGAACTCCTGTCTTTCGATATGATTTTGACTGCTCATGATTCTTTGTTTTAGGTATGAGGTTTGAGGTATCAGGAAATGGGTTACCGGATAAGGGGCAAAAGCTAAGTGCTCAACTTCTTTTGTCCCTGGTTTCACGACCAATAATTCCTGTCTCAAAGCCCATGTCTCCTGTTTATTTAAGCCTGATCTCGCTAACGCTGCATCCCTGGGGTACCATGGGGAAAACGTTGTTTTCCTTGGTTACCATTACTTCCAGCAGGTAGGAGCCTTTATGGGCAATCATTTCCTGAAGGCCACTTTTAAGGGTTTCCCGGCCGCTTACTTTTTGCCCGCTGATGCTGTAGCCCTTAGCTACCTGCACATAATCGGGACTGGCAATATTTACAAAGGAATAGCGGCGGTCGTGGAAGAGCTCCTGCCACTGGCGTACCATTCCTAAAAACTGGTTGTTCAGGATCAGGATCTTTACATCGATATTGCTCTGCATAATGGTGCCCATTTCCTGCAGAGTCATCTGGAAACCACCATCGCCAATAACAGCCACTACGGTTCTTTCAGGAGCGCCTACTTTGGCGCCTATGGCTGCCGGCAGGGCAAAGCCCATGGTACCTAAACCGCCACTGGTAATGTTGCTGCGGGTGTGGTTAAGTTTGGCATAGCGGCAGGCCACCATCTGGTGCTGCCCAACATCAGTTACTACTATGGCCTCGCCACCGGTAATTTCATTCAGCAGCTGTATCACCTCGCCCATGGTAATGCCATCGCTGGTAGGAAACAATTCTTCCTGAATAACGGCATCTACCTCCTGCTGGTGATAATCCTTAAATTTCTGCAGCCAGGCATCATGCTTTTTCTGCTCTACCAGCTGGGTGAGCAGGGGAATGGTTTCCTTGCAGTCGCCCCAAACGGGTACAGTTGTTTTTACATTTTTATCGATTTCTGAAGGATCGATGTCGAGGTGTATTACCTTGGCCTGCTTGGCGTATTTATCGAGGCGGCCGGTTACGCGGTCGTCGAAGCGCATGCCAATGGCAATCAGCACATCGCACTCATTGGTAAGTACATTGGGGCCATAGTTCCCATGCATGCCGAGCATGCCTACATTCAGGTAATGATCGCTCGGCAGCGCTCCGGCGCCTAAAATGGTCCAGGCGGCGGGGAGGCCTGATTTTTCCAGGAATGTTTTAAACTCCTGCTCGGCTGCTCCCAGAATTACACCCTGACCCCAGATCACAAAAGGTTTCTCGGCCTTGTTGATCAGCTCAGCTGCCTGTTCTATGTATTCTTTACGAACAATTGGTTTAGGGCGGTAACTGCGGATATGATCGCAACGGTTGCAGCCTGCAAAATCGAACTTCTGCAGCTGTGCGTTCTTCGTAATATCAATCAGGACAGGACCGGGACGGCCACTTTTAGCAATGTAAAAAGCCTTAGCCAGCACCTCCGGAATTTCATCGGCATTGGTTACCTGGTAGTTCCACTTGGTAACAGGAGCTGTAATAGAGATCACATCTGCTTCCTGGAAGGCATCGGTGCCAAGCAGGTGTGCGTACACCTGCCCTGTGATACAAACCAGCGGAGTGCTGTCGATCAGGGCATCGGCCAGACCGGTGATCAGGTTAGTAGCGCCAGGGCCGCTGGTGGCAAACACCACTCCTACCCGGCCCGAAGAGCGTGCGTAACCCTGTGCGGCATGAATACCGCCCTGCTCGTGGCGCACCAGGATGTGTTCTACTTTATCGGTATAATCGAAGAGGGCATCATACACAGGCATGATGGCACCACCCGGGTAGCCAAAAATATGTTCTACCTTTTCCTCCAGCAGAGAAAGAATAAGTGCTTCGGCACCTGAAAGCGTTTTAACTTCCTTTTTAGGTTCCGCTACCTGTGTTGTTGTATGGCTATTTACTTGTTTCATCTAAATCTGTTATACATCCGCTACTGGCTTCACTTACTGTTTTAGCATACTTGAGCAAAACGCCTCTTTGTGCGTTGAAGGGAGGTCTGACCCAGCGCTGGCGACGCTCCTGCAGCAGTGCCTCATCTACATGAAGGTGAATGCTGTTGGTGGCAATATCCAGGGTAATCCAGTCGCCGTCTTCTACCAGTGCCAGGGTACCACCCTCATAGGCTTCTGGGCAAACGTGGCCTATTACAAACCCATGTGTACCACCCGAAAATCGGCCATCGGTAATCAGGGCTACTTTACTGCCCAAACCAGCTCCCATAATGGCGGAGGTTGGCTTAAGCATTTCAGGCATGCCGGGACCTCCTTTAGGCCCTACATAGCGGATCACCACTACCTGTCCTTCCTTTACCAGTCCGGATGAGATGCCTTCGTTAAGTGCTTCTTCAGAATTGAATACTTTAGCAGGGCCTTCGAATTTGAGGCCTTCTTTACCAGTAATTTTGGCAACAGAGCCTTTTGGAGCAAGGTTCCCGTACAGGATCTGGATGTGCCCGTCAGCCTTGATCGGGTTAGAAACCGGGCGAAGCAGATCCTGCTCCGCCCCCAGTGGTTTTACATCCAGCAGGTTTTCGGCAATGGTTTTACCGGTAACGGTGGGCAGGTCGCCCATGATCAAACCTTCCTGCAGGAGGGTTTTCATCACGGCTGGTACACCTCCCATGCTGCAAAGATCTTCCATCAGGTATTTCCCGCTTGGCTTCAGATCGGCCAGTACAGGAGTTTTACGGCTAATTGCCTGAAAATCATCTATGGTAAGTTTTACACCCACAGCACTGGCAATGGCAAGCAGGTGAATCACCGCATTGGTGGATCCACCAAGCACTGTGATGAGCACCATGGCATTCTCGAAAGCCTCACGCAACATAATGTCGCGTGGCTTCAGGTCCTGCTCCAGTAAAATGCGCAGGTAATTACCAACCCGCAGGCACTCTTCCTTTTTTTCCTGGCTAACAGCAGGTACTGAAGAGGTGTAGGGTACCGACATGCCCAAAGCCTCGGCGGCCGAAGCCATGGTATTGGCGGTATACATACCGCCACAGGCACCTGGTCCGGGACAGGCATTATTGATAACGCCTCTGTAATCTTCTTCGCTGATCTCGCCCTTTAATTTTTTACCATAAGCCTCGAAACAGGAAACAATGTTAAGCTTCTGGCCTTTCCAGTTTCCACCTTTGATGGTCCCGCCGTACACCATCATGCCCGGGCGGTTAAGCCTTGCCATGGCAATGAGTGAACCCGGCATATTTTTATCGCAACCAACCACGCAGGCAAGCGCATCATAATTATGAGCACCGGCCATGGCCTCAATAGAGTCGGCAATGATCTCACGCGAAACCAGTGAGTAACGCATGCCCTGGTTACCATTCGTAATGCCATCACTCACTCCAATGGTGTTGAAGCGCAGCCCCACAAGCCCAAGGCCCTGCATTCCCTGCTTCACCAGGTTTGCCAGCTCATCGAGGTGCATGTTGCAGGTGTTGCCTTCAAATCCTGTAGAGCAAACGCCTACAAAAGGCTTACGCAAATCATCTTCCGACAGACCTGATCCAATAAGCATGGCCTGTGAGGCAGGCAGGCTGTCGTCCTGAGTATAAATGCGGCTGTATTTCTTTAATGACATCTTGTTTTATTCCTTTTGAACCTGATTATGCTGCAGGTATCGGTATAGAGCCATCCTGCTGATAATCAGGTTCCGACTATTCTTTTTTATATCTTTAGTAGCAGTGGCGCCTAAGCGAAAACATGCTTTTGTACTTCTGCTTACAAAAGTACATCTATTACAAGCAGTCCCTGAAACCTATTTTTACAGTTTACTACTATTTCTAAACCCATCTTTTTAATTTATAATTTACTGTTTATCAGTTATTTATACTTTTATAAATACAATCTCTAAAAAGATCTGCAGCTGGTTCTGCAGTTTGATTTGGTGGTTTAGAGTCCTGGTTTTTTAACTTTTCATACAGATTTCAGCCTGTTAAACTTGCACTATACCTCCACTGCAGTGGCACTGCCCACCAAACTACCAGTTACCAGTTCTTTATAACGGATTGCCAGCATACCTCCTATGGTATCGGCAAAAGGCCTGTTAAAACTGTATTCGTTTACAGAAGCTACGCCTGCCACCTCAGCCGCAGTGCCGGTCATAAAGGCACCCTCTGCCAGTTTCAGGGCATCTGGTGTAAAAAACTGTTCATGTACGGTAATACCTGCTTCCCGGGCCAGTTCCAGAATAGTGCTGCGGGTAATACCACGCAAAATGCTTCCTGCGGGTGCGGTGTATAGCTCTCCACCTTTTTCATAAAAAAAGTTGGCACCCGGTCCTTCGGCCACATAACCATTCATATCCAACAGCAGGGCTTCGTCGTAACCCTGTGCCTTTGCATGGGAGCTCGCCATGATAGAGTTTACATAATGGCCAGAAACTTTTGCCTCCAGGGGCACCGCTTTTGGATTTGGCCGCTGGTAGGGCGAAACCATCAGTCGCAGCATGTTGCTGCCCAGCAGCTTTGGCCATTCCCAGGCTGCCATAAACAAATTGCTGCCAAGGGGTGCGGTAAGGCTCATATGCGGATCGGCGGCAAATACCAGTGGGCGTATGTAGGCATCCTGCAGCTGGTTAAGTTCCAGAAGCTGGTAGGTAATGGCGGTAAGCTCTTCTACCGAATAAGCCAGAGGCAGGCCAATTGCCCGGGCAGAGTAGTGCAGGCGCTCGTAATGCTCCTTTGCCTTGAAAACTTGCGTGCCGGTGGGTGTTTTGTAGGCTCTGATCCCTTCGAAAACTGCAAAACCGTAGTGTAGCGACTGGCTGTGCAGGTTACAATGCGAATCCTTTGCCTTTATAAATTCGCCGTCGGAAAATGCGAGGGTGTTGCTAGTGAAATACATATATGCTTTTGTTCCAGGTTGTAAATCTTTATCAGGTGCTGTAAAAAAAGAAAAGCCTTTCAGCACTGCGGGCTTTGAAAGGCTTGTGATGTGATATCAACAGGTTTTGCTCCTTTCAGCCCGGCGGGTGAGGAATAATATTGACAGGTATATTGACCAGTTGTGCTAATTTCATGCTTGTTTGATTTTGCCTTGAAACAAAAAAACCACCTCTAAGAGATGGTTGCTGCTATTTCTGTTTGTAAATCCTGTTCTGCCTTAGCAAGCCATCTCTGTTCCTCGTGGTACGACCACGACGGTAATAATAGGGGCTATAATTTGCTGTAGCTTGTTCATGACAAAGGCAAAAGTACTCCTCAATTTCGATAATCAAAATTTTATTCTGAAAATTTTTTCTTACGGCATACATAATAGCGGCTAAAGATATTTTAACAGGCACTTTTAGCAGTAATTTTTTTTTCAGCAGATTAAAGCACTAATTTTACGCCCGTTTAGTCATTCCTCTTACCTATGAGACATAAGATATTAAGTGCCGGAGCCAAAGAGCTGACCTACGAGATCAGGGAGATTGTAAAGAAAGCAGAGCTGGTTCAGCAGGCCGGTCAGACTGTGTATTGGGAGAATATTGGTGATCCGATCCAAAAGAACGCCATTGTGCCTCAGTGGATGAAGGAAATAATTTCAGGCCTTACCCTGGATAATAAGAGTTACAGCTACTGCCCTTCCAAAGGTGTGCTGGAAACACGCAGGTTCCTGGCCGGCCTGAATAACCAGCGGGGCGGGGCGCAAATCACAGCCGAAGATATCCTGTTTTTTAACGGACTTGGCGATGCCATTGGCAAGGTATACCAGTACATTAACCCGGGACTGCGGGTAATAGGCCCCTCTCCTGCCTACTCTACCCACTCCTCTGCAGAAGCTGCCCATGCCGGCCAGGAACCCATTACCTATAAGCTCGATCCTGATAACCATTGGTATCCTGACCTGGACGATCTTTACCTCAAGGTTAAATACAATCCCAACATCATAGGCATCCTTATCATCAATCCTGATAACCCAACGGGAATGGTGTACCCGCTGGAAACCTTAATGCGCATAGTGGAAATTGCCCGGGAATTCAAGCTGATGCTCATCAGCGACGAAATTTACCTGAACATCACCTATAATGGTGCCAAAGCATATTCCCTGGCTGAGGTAATTGGCGATGTACCAGGCATTGCCATGAAGGGTATCTCCAAAGAATTGCCATGGCCGGGCTCCCGCTGCGGCTGGATGGAGTACTACAACCGCCAGTCAGATCATGAATTCAATAAGTTTTGTGCGGTGCTCGACAATGCCAAGATGATTGAAGTATGTTCTACCACACTGCCACAGCTGGCCATTCCGCGCATTATGGGCGACAGCCGCTATGCCAGCTACCGTCTGGAGCAAAACAGTAACATAGGCAAAAGGAGCCGTATTATCTCTGATATACTGGGCACTGTGCCGCAGCTGCGCTTTAACGAAACCTATGGTGCATTTTACAATACCATTATTTTCAAAGAAGGCGTACTGCACCCGGAGCAGACCTTGAAAATAGAAAACCCTGTGATCAGGGAAATGGTAGAAAGCTGGGTATCGGCCAAAGATGTTGCCCTCGATAAGCGATTCGTTTACTACTTACTGGGCGCTACCGGCATTTGTGTGGTTCCTATCTCATCCTTCTGCTCCGACCTGAAAGGATTTAGGGTAACGCTGCTGGAAGAAAATGAGGAACTGCTTACCCGCACATTTACCAGACTGCGCGATGCACTGCTGGAATATGTTGGTCTTGCAGAAGTTGAAATAAGGTGAGCGAGCCGACACCTCGCAGCGATACTAAAATAATAAGGCAACAGCCGTATGGTCTGTTGCCTTATTATTTAGCTATCTTTTTTAATCAAAATCTTATCAGCCAGATTTCAGCCCAAGGATACTATCACATTATCAATAATTATATCCTGTTGCCTTGCTTAAAATATCAAATATTTAAAGAATTTACCTTTTATAAACTACTGTTAAATAAATATACCCATCTGTAATAATGTATAATGTATATTTAATTATAGCAGAAAAGCTGTTTTCTTAAAGCACAGAAGCTAACTTCTCTACGCTTTTATATCAGATAATTTGATCATCTTTGCATCGATATCATGTTCCTGCACAAGTTCCGCTGCAAACTTATAGCTGCCCCGTGGCACAAATAAGTTAAGGCTGCCACCTTTCATTTTAGCAAATACTTCAAGGGCTTTCCATTTACTGATCAGTGTGCTCTGTTCTTCTTCATCAGGATTCTTCACAACCAGCTCGAAATAATACTTGCCGCTTCCCCGCATTGCAGTAAAATCCGGAGTCAGGGTAATACCCTGGTTTACCATTTTGAGGGAAGCAGGGCTGCTATAGCCTTCGAAGTCTGCTTTAATATCCTCATAACCAGATTTTTGCGCGTAATTAATAACCTGTTCTGCAAGTGAATTGTATTCGTCGGTTCTTTTTCTAGTGTGTAGCATATGAAGTGTTGATAAATAATTTAAAATATTGTTACAAATTCCGGCAACAGATTTATAAGTTCATGCGTAGAACACCCTCGAGAAGTATAAATCCCGTTTTGGCATTCACTGGCAGAAAAACTTTTTTAGCAGATCATTACTCTGGAAATGCTTGAGTAAAATACTATCTTCAGTATGTTCATCAGGTGGATCTTTGCTCAATAATTAGCAATTAATCGCCAGGCTTTGATGGCTAAAAATCATTGTCTTTCTATTTTCCCAATAGGTGAAGACATACTGCTGCTCATAATAATATACGAAATATTACGAGAATAGCAAATAGTTTCTAATCTTTCTTTGAAAATAAAGGATAAAAATCAGTATTCGCCTGTTTTTTATAAGATTTCACAAGATATGAATTGTAGATCCATTTATCACAGCACCTGATTATTTTATTCAAAAATATAGTGTTGGTTTAAGAATACTTGTTTTTTGGATGGAATTTTCTTTATTTCAATAATCCAAAATTTTTCCTTGTTTATCCAGTTTAATAACTCTAGTTTTTTGGAGGGATCCTTGAGATGATTTTCAATTCAATTGATTTTGCGATTTTCTTACCAATAATTTTTATACTTTATTGGTTTGTAACAAACAAAAATCTGCGAATTCAGAACTTTTTGATCGTAGTAGCCAGCTATATTTTTTATGGCTGGTGGGACTGGCGATTTCTGTCACTGGTAATATTCAGTACCGTTGTTGACTACCTGCTGGGTCTTAGCCTGGAAAAGCAGGAGAACACCACCAAAAGAAAAGCCCTGCTCTGGACCAGCATCCTGGT
Source organism: Flammeovirgaceae bacterium 311 (assembly GCA_000597885.1). Lineage (NCBI taxonomy): Bacteria > Pseudomonadati > Bacteroidota > Cytophagia > Cytophagales > Flammeovirgaceae > Flammeovirgaceae bacterium 311. The sequence continues at coordinate 6,400,653 of CP004371.1, read as the reverse complement.
AAACCTGGGTTTTCTGGGGGTATTCAAGTACTACAACTTCTTTATCGATAACTTCACCACTGCCTTTACCTTCTTCGGAGGCGAAATTCAGGGAAATACCCTGAATATCATTCTGCCGGTTGGCATCAGCTTTTATACCTTTCAAACACTTAGCTATACCATAGATGTATACAGAAAAAAGCTGGAGCCTACCAGGGACTTTATTTCCTTTGCAGCCTATGTCAGCTTCTTTCCACAGTTGGTGGCAGGTCCTATTGAAAGAGCCACCAACCTGCTGCCACAGTTCAATTCTTCCAGAAGTTTTGACTACAGCAGGGCAGTAGATGGCCTGCGCCAGATCTTGTGGGGCTTGTTCAAGAAAGTAGTGATTGCCGATAACTGTGCCGAATATGCCAACCAGATCTTTAATAATTCTGCAGAGTATTCCGGCAGCACCCTGGTACTGGGAGCCCTTTTCTTTACTTTCCAGATCTATGGCGATTTCTCGGGCTATTCTGATATAGCCATAGGCACTGCCCGCCTGTTTGGATTTGACCTGATGCGCAATTTTGCCTACCCCTACTTCTCCAGGGATATTGCAGAATTCTGGAGGCGCTGGCATATTTCTCTGTCTACCTGGTTCAGAGATTACCTCTACATTCCGCTGGGAGGCAGCAAGGGCGGCCTCTGGTTAAGTATCCGCAATATCTTTATCATCTTCCTGGTGAGTGGTTTCTGGCATGGCGCTAACTGGACCTTTATTGTCTGGGGAGGTCTGAATGCCCTCTACTTTCTGCCCCTGATGCTATTGGGTAAAAACCGCAATAACCTGGGAATTGTAGCAGAAGGCCGGGCGCTACCCTCAGCCAAAGATGTTATGAACATGGTGCTAACCTTTAGCCTTACAGTGCTTGCCTGGATTTTCTTCAGAGCTGAGAACATTGGCCATGCCCTGAGTTATATCTCTGAAATATTCTCCTCCACCCTGTTTGTTACACCTGAGATATTTCCAGTCCGGGTACTGGCACTCATCGCTGTATTTATGGTAATAGAATGGATAGGCAGAGAGGATGAATATGCCATTGCCCGCATTGGCGTAAAATGGCCCCGCCCTACCAAATGGGCCTTTTATTACTGCCTGGTGGGTGCTATTATTATATTGGGCGATAAAAAACAGGCGTTCATTTATTTCCAATTCTGATCATGAACAAATTTTTAAAACTAGTTCTGCTTTTTGCTTTGCCAATCGTTGTGCTGGGTATTGGCCTGGAAATAGGCTTACGAAATATTCCTAACGATTATGTATATAAAAAGGAATACCTGAAAAATAATGCCGACAGCATTGAAGTACTGTTCTTAGGCAGCTCTCATGCCTATTTTGGCATCAATCCCCAGTTTATTAGCAAGAAGAGCTTTAACGCAGGCCAGGTTGCTCAGTCAGTTGGCTATGATTACAAAATATTAGAGCGCTATTTCAGCAACAGCAAAAAGCTAGAAACCATTGTAGTTCCGGTATCATACTTTAGCTTTCATTATAAAATTGAAACCGGCACCGAGTCCTGGCGGGTAAAAAACTACTCTATTTATCATGACCTCTATACCACCAACAGGCTTAACGACTATTCGGAAATTTTAAGTAATTCTGTAAAATCGGGCTTATTGCGCATGTACAACTACTACCTGAAAAATAATGCAGAGATAGCCTGTTCTGCTCTGGGCTATGGACTGAATAACACCTATGCCAAAAGAAGAGACCTGGCAGAAACAGGTGCGCATACTGCAGAAATGCATACCTACCGCGATCTGGCCGATTTCGAAGAAAATTACCAGGCCATGCTCTCCATTATAAAATTTGCAGAAAAAAGGAACATCAGGGTACTGCTGTACACACCACCAGCCTACGAAACCTATGTGAAAAACCTGTATCCCGTACAGCTGAACATGGCAATTTCTACAGCACAGGAGCTGGACAAAGCCTTTGATAATACCTACTACATTAACCTGCTGCAGGATGATGCATTTGTGGAAAGAGATTTTTACGACGCCGACCACATGAATGAGTTTGGCGCTGAAAAGCTAAGCAGGAAGATCGACAGCGTTTTGGCTTCTTTCAACAAGGATCAGCAGCGTTCGCCTATGGCTCCTAAAGTACTGACCGGCAGCATGGAATTTAAACCATGAATTAAGCCCACCTCTTACGTACCCGACAAGGGAATTAATTTTCCGGCCTGGTATGTATCAGGTATGTGATTTGCAGGCTACACCACCCGCCCCAGGCGCATAAACACCGGGAAGCTTACTTCTTTGACTTCTTTTGCCTGCCAGATGGACTGTACCTGCTCAATTAACGCTTTCACAGGGTTCTCGCCCCTTTCCCGTTCATAATGCTGCACCGCCGACCAGGTGTTCAGATAACCCTCCAGCTCTGCTAAAGTCCACTGTTTGCTGATGGTGAAGCTTTTGTGCTCGCCCTCCTCCGGGAAGGGAAAAGGAATGGTTCTGTATTCATCATCTACATAGCGGCGCTCGGCATCCCAGTATGCTCCTATAGTGGTAGTATAGAACTCATTGACCATTCTGTCTATTTCCGGGTTAATCCGAAACAGCCCATAGCCCCAAACTGCCAACACAGCCCCTTTCTTTGCTACACGCCTCACTTCATTGTAGAAAGCCTCAAAGTTAAACCAGTGAATGGCCTGAGCTACCGTAATGAGATCGAATGAGTTTTTATCGAAATAAGTATTTTCCGCCCTTACCAGCTGGTAAAAGACGTTATGTTTCTCTACAGCATTCCTGAGCTGATTTTCACTGATATCAGTGGCTTCTACCTCCTGAAAGTATTCAGACAATACCCCGGCTACCTGTCCATTGCCTGTTCCGCAATCCCAGGCCGACTCCCTATCCTTTACCTGGCGCAGAATGAATTCGTACAGCTCGGGGGGGTATACGGGCCTGTATTGCCGATAAGCGGCTGCCTGTCTGGAAAAAAGATCTTTTGGTTGCTTCAAGTGCATATTGCTATGTTCTTCTTTATTCTTTTCGCAAGCGCTCATCAAAAAGAAGAGGCTCATTTTTCAGTAACTCTACCTCCGTCATAAGGGGGTGCAGAGGGTTTAGCAGTACGTTATACTCGCCTGGCACCAGTACACTTGGCACCCGCAGCGCCAGACTTTTCTGAGCCAGCAGCCATTGGGTACCCAGCTCCTTCAGTTCTTCCGGACCACGGCGGCTGTTCCATTGCTGGGGCAGTTGTGTCGCGGGAAAATCCTCTAAAGCACTATCGGGAAACCGGAGGGTAAGGCAGCGGTGCTCCATGGCAAAATCACGGCGGCTAAGGTGTACTAGCTTTTCCAGAATGGCCAGGGCTTTGCTCTGGGCAGTGTAAAGGATGCGATGCCCCTGGCGGTGCCACCGGCCATCGGTATACAGGCCGCCGGTACCATTTAAATCGCTGGCATAGCGGGCTATTACCACACGGTATACCTCCATCAGGGCAGAATACTATGCTCCAGCTTGTGTAAATCGGCCAGAACCAGGCTGCGGCCGGTGCCGTTGCGCAGGGTGGCCATAGGAGTCATATCGTAATAATAGTAATTGGGGGTGTTGAGCCACTTCAGAAAGTCGCCGCGATCTTCAAATACCTCCAGGCCTTTGCTGTAGATCTTTACCAGCTCAATAAGGGCATCGGTAAGATAGGGGCCCAGGTTTTTACCATCCTGCAGGCGGCGCTCCAGGGTACTGCGCGAGGTGTTCAGCAGCAGGGTAAGCTCCCCTACCCCCAGTTCATACAAAGCCATCAGGTCGCGCAGGGCACTGCCGGGAAGACCTTTGTCGTGCAGGTAAAATAAATCCAGTTCGTTTTCGATGCCGGGTATCCGCACCCTGTTGTTCGATATTTCAAATACTTCCATGGCCTTTCGTCAATTGCTACATAAATATACGTCAACTGAAGGAAAATGTAAACAAAAAAACCGAAAGCTTTCTGCTTTCGGCTGTTGCCCCATAGGGCGGAGGGTTTACCAATGTGCGTTGGTTATCGAAATCTTTAGTCGTTCACGTGGGCTTTCAGCGTGAGCGTCTGTGTTGGTGCTGTTGGATCGTTAGAGAAAATAGTAACTGTTTTATACTGGGTGCCTTTACGGCCCTCTGTATTAAAGCTTACTTTCATCGGGGCACTTTCTCCTGGCAAAAGAGTGGTTTTCTCCGGTGTGGAAACCGTACATCCACAATTTGCTTTTGTATCGCGGATAATGAGCTCTGAGTGACCATTATTGGTCAGTACAAATTCTGTTTCCACAGTATTTCCCTGCCTTACATTTCCCCATTCGTGTGTGGAGCGGTCTACCTGCAGCCGTGGGGCTTTGGCAAGTTCAGACTCCGTCATAGGCGGAAAATATTCTTCAATAGTGATAGACACGGTGAAACCCTTGCGGTTTTCGCCTTCAGCCTCATTGGTTAAAATGGCTACATTATCTGTTACCCAGCCCAGATCGCCTTTAGCAGCGGCGTCGTAAGTAATGATGATATTGCCACGACCATTGGCAGGGAGGGTCTGAGGCTCGAAGGCAATATTGATATACTCCGGCGCCTCTACATTTTTTTTATTGAATACCAGCGGCTTATCCCCCTGGTTGTATACTTCAAACTTTTTAACCGCAGGCTTTTCAGTAGTAACCTTGCCCATATTAAAGTTTCGGTACTTCAGGCGAAGCTTACCCATCTCGTTAGGGTAATCATCTTCTATCGTACGAGGCTTGGGTTTCACCACGCCTTTAATGTTCAATATCGACACATTAGGCTCTGCATTGGTATTTACGGTAAGCGTTTTATGGAACTGACCAGGCCGGTTTTGTGGATTATATTCAGCTACTACAAAGCCAGTCTGACCCGGCATAATCTCATCACGGCTCCATTCAGGGGTGGTACAGCCACAGGAAGCTTTTACTTCCAGGACCTTTACCGGCACCTCGCCCGTATTAGTAAATTCAAATCTGTAGCGAACCGGGCCTCCATCTTCGGGAACATCACCAAAATCATGGGTGCTGGACTCAAACTTAAAGCTCGATACTTTTTTCTCAAATCCCTGGCGCTCTACCAGCTGCTGTGCCTGCAGTGCTGGAGAAACCGTTAAGCCTAATGCTACAATAAAAATCCACTTTTTCATAGGTGCCTGAATCTGATGCCTGAATTTACCAACTTCTTATGAAAGTACAAATATCCAAAAATAGTGCCGGAGCATTCTGATTTGTAAGGTATTAGCGAAAAATTTAAAAAAAATCTGCTTTTACGCTGCTCCTTATTTACTTTTGGGTTTAAAACAGGCTTTCATGGCACGCATACTAACAGGCATACAAAGCAGCGGTCGTCCACACCTAGGTAATATTCTGGGTGCAATTCTCCCTGCAATTGAATTAAGCAGTCAAAAGGGCAATCAATCTCTTTTTTTTATAGCTGATTTACACTCCCTTACCACTATAAAAGACCGGGAGCAGCGCATTGAAAATGTAAATGCAGTAGCCGCCGCATGGCTTGCTTTTGGCTTCGATACAGATAAAAATATTCTCTACCGCCAGAGCCGCTTACCGGAAGTCTGCGAGCTTACCTGGTACCTGAACTGCTATACACCATTTCCCATGCTGGCAAACGCCCACAGCTTTAAGGATAAGCAGGACCGTCTCTCTGATATCAACGCCGGACTATTCACCTACCCGGTGCTTATGACTGCAGATATTATCATGTACGATGCCAACCTGGTACCGGTAGGCAAGGACCAGAAGCAGCACCTGGAAATGGCCCGCGATATTGCCGCTGCCTTTAACGCCCGCTACGGTGAAACTTTTGTGCTGCCCGATGCTAAAATCGATGAGCAGGTCATGACGGTTCCAGGCATCGACGGCCAGAAAATGAGCAAGAGCTATGGCAACATTATAGATCCCTTCCTGCCAGACAAGCAGCTGCGTAAACAGGTATTGAGCATTATAACCGACAGTACTCCCCTTGAAGACCCAAAAAATCCGGATACTGATAATGTTTTTGCCATATATAAACTCCTGGCCAGCCCGGAGCAGAGTGAAGAAATGCGCCAGAACTACCTGAAAGGCGGCTATGGCTATGGACATGCAAAACAGGCACTATTTGAGCTTATCATTACCCGCTTTGCTGAAGAACGCAAGGCATTCTGGTACTATATGGACAATCCTGATGAGCTGGACCGGAAGCTGCAGGAGGGCGAAGCCAAAGCCCGGCAGATTGGACAGGAGGTACTACAGCGCGTGAGGGAAAAGCTGGGCTTTGCCTGAGACCTATACCTATAAAACTAAATAGCTAAGCCTTCCGGTCACTCAAGGCCGGAAGGCTTATTTTTTGTTGATAATGTGGGTGAGGATAAACTGACCAATGTGCTGATGCACTACTACTTCTCCATAGCCCTGTGGATTGTAACGATAACGGTAAAAGGTGGAAAAGGCAAAAGCCTCTGAAAGCTTCAGGGTAAAGCCCGCCCCTGCTTCGTTACGGTCGAACGGATTGGGTCCTACCTCCGGCCCTGTTTGCAGCACTATCTCATCGGCTATCTTCAGGTCAAGGCTGTTGGTTATGTGCCAGGCAATTTCCAGCTCATAGCGGTAGCGCATTCGTTCAAAGGCTATTCCGGCATTTTTATACTCACCCTCTCTATTCTCCTGCTGAAAAAACCGTTCCTCCAGCTTGTAGGTATGCAAAAAGCTAAAGTGCTCCCCTGCATCATGCGCATAGGAAATCTGCTGGTGCGGCCTTAGCTCTATACGCGGACTGCCAGCTTCTCTGTAGGGTTCTACCGGATTCAGCTCCCATACAACCATGAAACCTGCATCAGCTTTCCAGCCTTTTCCCAGCGTGCGGACCAGGTGGCTGCGCATCCTGAATTCTGCATGCGACCAGGGGTAAATATATGCCCGCTCCTCCACCTCCTGCTCCAACTGCCATTGTTTATTAAGGGGTAATTCCAGGTGGTACCGAAACCAAAGGAGCTGATCGCTTCTCCTGCCGGGGGCACTTGTATTTTGAGCAGTTACAGGGAATGAAATAATAACTGAAAATAAAAAGCAGTACCAGTACCTGCCAACTTTGGCTGTCCTTATTGAACAGACTGTGTTGTGCTGCCAGGATAATATGCTCCTGGTAATAGTGGGGCCGTTGAGGCTAACTGCCCGGCTGATTACTTTTGCTGTTTCTGGGGCACAGTGTGCCTGCACATGGTTTAGAGACATAGCCAGAGTTATAAAAACAAAACCGGCCACTTCAGCTCTTTGTTACTGCAAACACTGTTTCAACTATAATCAAAAACTACATCAACATAAACAGCTGGGCTTGTAAATAGCAAAAGGCCATACTGCAAAGCAGCATGGCCTTTCACCATTGATTAAGTATATTAAATTCTTTGGTTCAGGATCTGCAGCTTATTTTGCCATCCATACATCCTGCTGCTTCTTAGGCGAGATGATCAGTACAATGCGTGTGGGTTTTGGTGCAATGGCAAGTTTAGTGCCTTTGGCAGGTATTTCATCCACTTCAACTGGCACACCACCTTCGGCAGGTAACCAGCTGCCGTCTTCTGCCAGTACGTAACGGTGCGCAACGTAGGCAATAGGCAGTAAGACATCATTGTCAGGGCAAAGATCATCGTGTACCGTATGAAGGGCATCTTCCAGATAATCACCATACTTTTCCTGAAAATCATCTTCCAGGTCGTGTAGCTCCTCCTCTACTTCATCGTAGCGGGTGTCGTCGTAGTCAAGGGCGGCCAGCTCGTTTTTCTTTGTTGCAAGCGTAAGCAGGTCGCGGTCCAGGTCTGTGAGGTTTACCATGTGTGCTAGTTCTATATTGCAAAACTTGCCCTTTTTAAAACATTATCCAACCAACAGGCTAAAAAATGAAAAGCCTGCTGAACATTCCTGTGCTTCCAGCACTTCTTCTTTAAACAGTATTCTGCTATCTTTAGATGTAAAGCCTGCATAATCCCGGGCTTACAAGGTTTGCATAAACCCGCCTATTTTCATTACTTGGTAGCAGAAAAAAATTTTTATCGGCTATGGAACAAGACTTTTTGCCTATCAACGGCACTGATCATATTGAATTCTGGGTTGGCAATGCCAAGCAGAGTGCTATGTATTATATGGCAGCCCTTGGTTTTGAGCTGGTTGCCTATGCCGGGCCCGAAACCGGACTGCGCGATCGTGCTTCTTATGTGCTGCAGCAAAACAAGCTGCGTTTTGTGCTTACTTCTTCCCTGCAACCTGATACCGAAATTGCAAAACATGTATACAACCATGGCGATGGAGTAAAAGTACTGGCGCTGTGGGTGGACGATGCAGAAAGAAGTTTTAAGGAAACAGTTAGCCGTGGAGCCGAAGCCGCTATGACGCCCGAGCGCCTGAAAGACGAGCAGGGTGAGGTAGTAATATCAGCCATTAAAACCTATGGTGAAACCATCCATAAGTTTGTAGAACGCAAAAATTACAAAGGAGCTTTTCTGCCAGGATATGTTCCTAAAAAAAGTAGCTACCCCGTTAAACCAATCGGCTTAAAGTACGTAGACCACTGCGTTGGTAATGTAGAGCTGGGCCAGATGAATAAATGGGTGCAGTTTTATGAAGATGTAATGGGCTTTAAACTACTCATTACTTTTGATGATAAAGATATCAGCACCAAATACACGGCTCTTATGAGCAAGGTAGTGAGCAACGGCAACGGCTTTGTGAAGTTCCCGATTAACGAACCTGCTGCCGGCGTTAAAAAATCGCAGATAGAAGAGTACCTGGATTTTTACAAAGGTGCCGGCGTGCAGCACATTGCCATTGCTACTGATGATATTGTGCAGACCGTTAGCGAAATGCGCGAGCGCGGCATCGAATTTTTATATGTGCCTGAAACCTATTATGAGGATCTGTTTGAACGCGTAGGCGAGATTGAAGAAGATCTTCAACCGCTCAAAAACATGAACATCCTGGTAGACCGTGATGAAGAAGGTTACCTGCTGCAGATCTTTACCAAACCGGTGCAGGATCGCCCAACCGTTTTCTTCGAGATCATTCAACGAAAAGGAGCAAAAAGCTTTGGAAAAGGAAATTTCAAGGCCCTGTTCGAGGCCATAGAGCGGGAGCAGGAGTTAAGAGGAAATTTATGATTAAATGTTTGTATGTGAGACTTGAGACCTGGTAAAGTACAGCACTTCATACCTCACACCCCATACCGGAAATAATACTTTTTAATACATGGAAGTTAAAGACAAAGCACAGGCATGGCTCAACAGCCCTGCTGTCGATGAGCAAAGCAAACTGCAGATCAGGCAGTGGCTCGACAGCAACAATGAAAATGAACTTACCGAAGCCTTTTATAAGGATCTTGAATTTGGTACGGGCGGCTTGCGTGGCATCATGGGCGTAGGCACAAACCGTATGAATAAATACACCCTGGGTCTGGCAACACAGGGGCTTGCAAACTACCTGAAAAAATGTTTTCCTGATCAACAGGTGAAAGTGGCCATTGCCCACGACAGCCGCAATAACAGCCGCTTTTTTGCCGAAACAACAGCAGATGTATTTTCGGCTAATGGCATACAGGTGTACCTGTTTGAGGCATTGCGGCCAACACCGGAGCTAAGCTTTGCCATTCGTCATTTGGGCTGCCAGAGCGGCGTTGTGATTACTGCCTCCCACAATCCAAAGGAATATAATGGTTATAAAGCCTACTGGAACGATGGTGCCCAGCTGGTACCCCCGCACGATAAAAATGTGATAACAGAGGTAAGCAAGCTAAAGGATGTCAGCGAGGTAAACTTCAACAAAAACCCACAGCTGATCAGCCTGATTGGCAGGGAGGTAGATGAAGCCTACATCAACAAAGTAGTGGACCTTAGTGTATCGCCCGAGGCTATTAAGGCACAGTCAGATCTCAGGATCGTCTTTACCCCGATTCACGGCACAGGTATAACCCTGGTACCACAGGTGCTGCAGCGCATGGGTTTCAATAATGTACATGTGGTGCAGGAGCAGGCAGAACCAAATGGAAACTTCCCTACTGTAGAGTATCCCAACCCGGAAGAAGCAGAAGCATTGAGCCTGGCCCTCAAAAAGGCTAAGGAGCTGGATGCTGACATCCTGATGGGGACCGACCCCGATGCCGATCGTGTGGGCATCGCCATCAAAAATAAGGAAGGCGAATGGCAGCTACTGAATGGTAACCAGACAGGTGCCCTACTGATTTACTACCTGCTGGAGGCCTGGAAAGAAAAAGGTAAGCTCAACGGCAAACAGTATATCGTAAAAACCATCGTTACCACCGACCTGATCGATACCATGGCCGAAGAATATGGTGTTGACTGCTATAATACGCTAACCGGCTTTAAATACATTGCCGGTGTTATCCGCGAGCTGGAGGGCAAGCGTGAGTTTATTGCCGGTGGCGAAGAAAGCTACGGCTACCTTATCTCCGACTTTGTACGTGATAAGGATGCTGTTGCCTCCTGTGCCATGATTGCAGAAATGGCAGCATGGGCTAAAAACAGTGGCAAGGGCCTGAACGAACTGTTGCAGGAAATGTACAAACGCTTTGGCTACTACCAGGAGTCGCTTATTTCGGTAACCAAACCAGGCAAGAGCGGCGCCGAAGAAATTCAGAAAATGATGGCCGAATTGCGTGAAAATCCACCGGAGGAAGTTGGCGGCAGTCCACTGGTTAAAATCATGGATTACGAGCAGGGCATCTGCTGGAAACCAAATGAGGGGGAGGAACAACGTCTTGATTTTCCACGCTCCAATGTGCTGCAGTTCCTTACAGAAGATGGCAGTAAAATCAGCGCCCGCCCCAGTGGTACAGAACCCAAAATCAAGTTTTACATCAGCGTAAACACCAGGGCCAATGCCGGAGAAGATGCCGCCGATGTAAAGGGCCGTCTGGAAAGCAAGGTGCGCCAGATTGTGGAAGACATGAAACTGAAGTAAGCGAGATCCAGGAACAAAGAATACAGATAAAAGAGACAGCCGCAGGTATTTGCATGACCTGCGGCTTTTTTCTGTTGGCTACTCCTTTTGCAAATCCTGCCGTTCAATAATGCTCCGGAAGGCAGACTGATCAGTTCCTGAAGATTTTTTAATCACTGATATAGTACCATCAGTTTCAAGTACAATGGCCTCTACTTCATCCAGGCCTTTAAATTTCTTTTTCCGTACTGCCCCTAAAAGTGAATCTTCACGAACCCGCTGTTTGCGCATAGCCTTATCAATAAACCGGCCTCTGTAAAATAAAAGCGTAGGCTGCGAAGTTACCAGCTGATAAAACCAGCGGGATTTATTTTCCAGCTTGGAAACTATGAACTGCAGTAGCGCCAGCAGGATAAAGGTAGTAACAGCCTCTGCAACCGATACCTGCTTGGCCGTGAGAATACGGCCATAGGCAGAGCCAAGTGCTACTGTAATAACAAAATCAAAGGCATTCATACTGGCAAGGGTGCGTTTGCCAGATACTCTTAAAATAACGATGATGGAGATGTAGGTGAGGGTACCTACCACAACGGTCCGTAGCAGCGGCTCCCATCCATTCCAGAAATAAACGATACTATCCATTATCTTCTAACTTTGATGGCCACCGCCAGGCAGCATTTTGTGTTAAGCCCATGAGTAACTTTCTTCTGTCGGCATTGTCCCGGAATTTCTGTTCAAAACTTTCTTTATCACAAAGGGGCACTCCAGCCCGCTTTATCTTCTCCCAGTCTGGCAGAGGGGGTGCTTCATCAACAGCATGGATATGAGCGGCTTTTAATGTATGCATGTAGCTGCTGATAGAGGCCCTGCAGGATTTAAGTATCGTACCTGCCGGCCTGTATTTTTCGTCTGCACAGAGCATGATGATGGTAAGTGCATCATCGAGCACAGGCAGGGCTATTGAGCTGGATTTATCTGCATTCTTTGCATGGTAATAATGCAATATAGGGTAGGCCAGGTGCTGCTCATTTAATACTGTGAGCTGCCCGGAAAGTGCATGCAACTGAAGTTCAATAGCGCCAAAGCCGTCGCCTGTCCACTGAGCTATTACAAAATCATCGGCCGTTTTAGCAATGCTGGTCACCTGGCTTGAGAAAGAACGCTTGGTAACTACTGCAGATACGATCTGCATTACATACGTGATGGACAGCGTTACCAGTCCCATGCCACTGAAAGCAACAAAAGCGCTTAATAACTGCCAGGCACTGCCCTGGGGCAAAAAATCGCCATTGCCCACTGTAAACATGGTATAAGCAACATACCACAGGGTTCCGGCAAAATCTGGAAGTTCTCCTTCAGAGGATGCCAGCGAGCCGGTACGGGCATAAAAAATCATAGCCCAGCCAAGCCAAAGACATATGATCCAGGAAGAAACAGTGAGAAGCAGCACCAACGGACCGGCAAGGCTAAGGCCTTTATGACTTTTCTGGCTGAACAATGTGCGCCAGATTTTCCAGATCAGCGTGGTAATACGGGTAGATAAAGGAGCAGAATTGCCATCGATCCATAGTGTTGTCCATAGACTTTCTATGATAAACCATATAACAATGATACCTCCGGCAATCAGGAGAAGCCAGTTCATGTAGTTCTTTTAGGTTGAAATGTTCTATCTGTTCAACCTGCTCCACCTCTATTTGTTATTAATTCATTCAGACAGATCTTAAACAGAAAGTAGCCTGCAAACATGCAGGCCACCCCTATCTATCCCCAGCTATATACCCGAATATTTACCGATCCTTGTGGGTACGCAGGTAACTATCTGCGGATAAAGGTCCAGATCCCCAGAAAAAAAAGAAAATAAGCAAAAGCAGTACTGCAATTGAAAGCAACAGCTCTCCGGTGCCGGTGAGCATGCCCTGATGAATATTCACAAAAAAGAGCGCTCCCAGCAAAATAGGGATTTGAAAGAGAATTGCCACACGGGTTTTAAGACCCAAAATGATAAGAATACCTCCTACCAGGTGGGCAAAGACTACATAATGCGCAAGGGCAACTGAGGTAAACGGCACTCCGCTCTGCATAATTAATTGCTGCAGGGCTGCAGTATCTAAAATGAAAACAATGCCTTTGATCAAAATAATAAGTCCCAGCAGTACCCGCAGACTGTCGAGCCAGGCCGGATGGTGAGTTTCTCCATATGCCTCCCACTTTTGAATCGCATTCATAGGCTAAAAAGTTAGTTTTCAATAAGTTACATAATAAATACTAAGGTTTCAAGAACCTTGAGTTATTTCCGCAAACATCTGCCCTTGTATCTTTATTGAATAGTGAAGTAATATAAGATTGCCTCTGCTGAAATTTTCATTGTTCATAAAAATCGATATCCACTAACCAATACTATAAATGGCTACCATTAAAATATATTCAGACTATGTGTGCCCGTTCTGCTACCTGGGAGAGCAAATTCTGGAAGAAGTAAGGCGCGAAAATCCAGATATGCACATAGAGGTAGAGTGGATGCCTTTTGAACTTCGGCCCTACCCCACCCCAACACTTAAGCCTGAAGATGAATACCTGCCCAGGGTTTGGCGGCAGTCTGTCTATCCCATGGCAGCACAACTGGGTGTTGCAATCATACTGCCCGACATATCTCCACAGCCTTACACCCATCTGGCTTTTGAGGGTTTTCAGTATGCCAAAGAAAAAGGCAAGGGAGCAGCATACACCAACCGCATGTTTAGAGCCTTTTTCAAAGAAAGCAAAGACATTGGCGATATAGAGGTTCTTAGTTCGGAGGTAGCTGAAATTGGTCTGGACGCTGCAGAATTCAGAGAAGTACTGGAAAGCAGGAAATACAAACAGCAGCATAAAGAAGCACTGGAGCAGTCATACCGTCAGGGAATACAGGCAGTGCCAACTTTCGAAATCGGAGGTGAGTTTTACCAGGCGTACTATCGAAAGAGCAGCTAAAAAGACTAATCACTGCCAGTAATACTGCCTGAAATAGAAGCATGCTATGGGCATAAACATTAAAATGATGTCCCTGAAATTCAATGCTTATTCCCCTATCAGTTGAGGACTGTCACTAAATTTACCTATACAAGAGGCACTTTCATAAATTTTTTGATGAAGCAGCAGCTGCTATAATCTACTGATAATCAAGGTAAATATACTGACTAGAAAGTGTTCACCCCTCCTTCCTTATATAATATTATATAGAAATAATTGAAATATATACATTGATTAGTATATTTGGGTATTCTTTCCACAACTAAAGATACTTCAACTCATGAAACATTCTCTTATATACTTTTTGCTGCTGTTGTGCCTTGCTCCTCTGCTGGTAGAGGCTCAGCAAAACACGCTTCTGTCCGGTACAGAAAAACCTGCATTCAGGGAGGGGCTTTATTTAACGTACGCTGATTTTATCAATAATAAACCTGCTGTAGCCCTCGATGCCATAGAAAACATTGAGTCTTTCGTGGCCCTGCAAAAAGGCAGTGAACGCATAGAGGCCCCCCGGCTTATTTATTTCATGGAGAACGACGAAATGAAAAGTGTTGCCAGCAATGAGATCTGGGGCCTGTGCGCATTTGATACCCCTTATGTATTTGACGAGAAGAACTTTTATAAGCTGGAAATATTAGGCGCTATTATGAAATTCAACAACAGCGATCATAAGCTTTGGAACGAGAAACCAGGCTTGCCTGGCCAGAATGTTGCTACGGTTAAACTACCCAAATACATCGTCTACCAGACTGGTGAGGTAATCTCTGAAAAAAAGGATGTAGAAAAAGCTTTCTCCACGGACTCGGAATTCTTCAGCGAATACAAGAACAGCCTGGAAAGCGACAGCAGCCCAACGCTGGATACCTATATCATAAGTTTCAACAAAAGAAATCCTGTATCATTACCGGTTGAACTTTAAGGAGGCTGTATTGCGTATCTTTACAGCAGGCTGTAATCGCCCCAGCCTGCTAATCGGAAGTATATGCGCAGCTTTTTTAAAATATGTGGCATAATCCTGCTCCTGCTACTTACAGCAGGAAGCGCCTTTTACCTGGCTCCCCTGCCCTCCTCTAAGTTTGCCAGCCTGGCAGCTGAACAGGAGGCTTATTTTTTTCAGGATGAAGAACAATGGCTTGCAGAAAACAGCCTGCCCCAGGCAATTTGGGTAAAAACACTGGAGTTTAAATTAAGGGCGGATCTAAAGGATCACCTGGCCAGCCAGCTTAGCCTGGATGCAGATAGTCCGGCAGAAAATATAGAGACTTCCACTAATCATACCAGAAACCAGTTTATTAACCAGACCCAGGCCGAAGTACCGGTAATATCAAACTCTGCACTGGCTTCTTATGTGCGCGGCTATGGCTACTGCGATCAGGTCAATGGCTTTCTGGCCCTTTTACTCTATGATTACCTGGATAAGGTTCAGCTTTTTGGCGTGCGGAATGAAAGAGGGATCAGTCCTCATACGCTGATCCGATCCGAATCTGCCCTAGGTGTTGTCTGGATCGATGCTTTCAGCTGTGTAAATGCTTTTGGGTTCAGGGATGAATTAACAGGCACCGGACAAAAACAAATACCTGCTTACGACCAAAAAGTCAGCAGCCTATTTCCTCGATTTTACTATAAAAATGGCAGTGCTTTTAATGAATACAGCCTTGCCTATACTGCCAATAAGGCCTATAACAGGCTTGGCCAGCTCCTGACGGCTCCTCATAAAACAGCGACAGGCAGTACTAAGAAAGAGACTGGTGCAGCTAAAAGCGAAATGCCTGTCATTAAAAAGCCCTCCTCCTATCAGACAAATCTTATCAATCAACTACGGGCGGAGCCAGTAGCAGGCAGGCAGTTGTATATAAAAGCCAGGGTATTCCATCTTTTTGGGGAACATCAGGAGGCAGAGAAACTTTATGAGCAACTCCGGCAGCAAAACCCCAATGGTCCCTTAGCTGCTTATGCTGCTCTGTTTATCGATCGTATGAACGGGAAAAATCTGCCCTGCCCTAACTCTGTGCTCAGCACACCAGAATTTTTATAAATGTTAGGCATAAGCTGTTTCTAGGGCTTACTGCTTCTGGGCTGAAGCTCCAGCAGGTCCAGCATTACATGGTAGGTTTCTGTAAGCCAGAGATCATTTTCCAGTTCCTCCTTCATTCGGGCATTAATTGATTTCAGTTCCTCATCTTCAGCAAACAGTTTTTCTGTATCCGGCAGGTTCTGCAGTTTGAAAGGAGACGATGCTGATCCCCTGGTGGTAACACACTCTTCATAAAGGTTGAGCAGCTGATTGTAATCTGCTTTAAAGTAACGGGGCGACAACCTGACTGGAAATCCACGGGCAATAATATTGGTGAGCATATTTGAATGTTCCAGCTGCCGCTTGTATACAGAATCTGTCTGCAGCCGCTGTTCACTCAAAAAGCTAAGTGCTTCTGTTGGCAGAGCTGGCTCGGGATGAAAATTCAGCTTACTGCTGATAACATCAGCCCTAAGCGCTGTTGGATAGGCTGCCTCGCGCAGCCCAAAAGCAGATATCCCGTCCCTTAGCTCAATATCAGGAATGATGCCGACAGCCTGGTAGCTGCTTCCCTGCAGACCATAGTATTTGGCAATGGTCATTTTAACAAAGGGCTCCCTGGACTTTGGCTTGTGCTGTCCGGATACCGGCATAATCACCTGTACTGTTGCTTTTCCGTAGGTGGATGAGCCTACTATCAGTGCACGGTTATAAGTTTGAAGTGCCTGAGCCAGAATTTCAGATGCGGAGGCCGAAAAATTGTTCACGATCAATATGATGGGTCCATCGTAAATGGTGCCCTTTACCATATCCCTCAGGGGTTGGTTCTTGTGATACCTGTCACTTTCTACACCCAGTGGTCCATCATCTATAAACATTCCAGCCAGTTTCAGAGCTTCCATCACAGAACCGCCTCCGTTAAAACGAAGGTCAAGCACTATTCCCTCTACTTCTGCGCTTAGGAGCTTTATAATTTCTTTGGCAACATCGGTAGCGACACCCTGGCCATAAGAACCATCCTGCTGGGTGTAAAAGGCTGGCAAAGCCAGATAACCCAGGGTATGGGTACCTTCAAGAATAAAGCTGTTCACCACATTTTCCTCTACCTGCAGCCTTTCTTTAACCAGCTCTACTGTTTTGAGCTGGCCACTTTTTTTGCGAACATCCAGTTTTGCCTGTTTCAGCATTACATCCGCCAGCAGCGCATCAGCCTCCTCTATACTGGTGCAGGAAAAATCTTTTGCCATACCCTTTTTCGGGCGCAGACTTATCAGTACATCGCCTTCCTGCAGTTCTTTGCTTTTCCAGGCCGGGCCGCCGGGTACCAGCCTCAGTATTTCAATATCGCCCTGAGGATTTTCATGTAACTGTATACCAAAAGACTCAGCTTCCGTAGAGAGTGCTGCCATAAACTGCTGCCTGGTGGTAGGCGGGAAATAATTGGTATGGGGATCAAAAGCTGTAGAGAGGGCGCTAAGAAAATGATCACCGATCTTTAGCTGCAGCCCACCGGCGGCCTCCATTAACCTGCTTCGCCTGCACTGGAGCCGTTCCTGCAACTTTATGCGAAGGGCTGCTTCGTTTTCCAGCGAAAGTTCTCCTTCTCCGGCTTCAATGTATGCCTCGTAAAGCAGCAGGTACCTAATTTGCTTCCGCCACTTTTCTGCCAGTTCAACCCCGTCTTTGGCATAGCTCTGCTTTTGTGAAAGCTTTAGCTGCAGCACATCGGCATCACTTAGTACAAGTGGCTGCCGGAGCAGCTGGCTCCGTAAAGAATCTACAAATATATACTGCCTGCTAAAGACTGCAATGCCCGCCTCCAATGCTGTACACCTCCCCTTCTGTATGTCTTTTTCGAGATTTCCGAAGCTCCCGCGGATTGTATTGACAGATTCCATGGTCAGGTAGAACCCGCCGGGATCGAGGTTCTGGATAAACTCCTGCAACACCCTCTCTGAAAACAGACTGTCTGAAGCAGGCGGATCAACATGATACATCCGGAGTGTCTGCAGCAGTTGCCTCGCAATTTTACATGGTGCTGGTCTGGCAGCTACAGGCAGGAAAGCAGCAAATACCAGTAACAGGCTGGCAGGTAGCAGAATAAGAAACCCTGTACACTTCATCATAAAAATAAGTGGCAGACACTCTCTAAACCACCGTATGCCATTGCCCGAAATTAAGAATTGTAGTCAATAAATTAAAATAATTTACAGACAAAATATTGATTTACTTATATGGCCAATCAGATTTTTAGTAAATTGCTGTTCCGTTGCTAATTCATTCGCATATTGATTCAGCTGCTGCTACAGTGCCTGGCTACTATGGTAGCGTTATTTTTTTGCGGTAGCGTAAATAAATCACATGACAACCACTTAACAATCAAGCTTTTTCTGATCATCATTTATCCATTTAAGGCAGAGAAACCAGCTTTTAGAAAATCTGTTAATACTCACCTCCTTAAAATGTCTTTAATTCAACCCTCTATGTTACTTTGAAGGCTGCTTATCAGCCTTTTTTTGTAGATTCGGCAAAACTTTTACGATAAGGTTAAGCCTGTTGGCAATTGGGGGCCTTTCCATAAAGAGGGAGAGAAAAATCCAAATATTGCTCTGGTTGTGCTTGCCTGGTTAAGTGCGGTGGTAATGGCTTATACAATCCTGTTCTTTATTGGCTACCTTATTTTCCATAACTGGAGTGCTGCCGCCCTATTCGGAAACACTGCACTTGTTTCTTTCCTCCTGCTGAAATGGTCTGCATCCAAAGTTGATATTTTCAGCGACGAAGCACTTGTAGACCACTATAAATAAATAGCTTAAAAATAGTAGATAATCCTGATCATGTCTGTTCAGATAGAAAAGAATAAAAGCTTAAAAGCTTACAATAC
Organism: Flammeovirgaceae bacterium 311; assembly: GCA_000597885.1. Taxonomy (NCBI): domain Bacteria; kingdom Pseudomonadati; phylum Bacteroidota; class Cytophagia; order Cytophagales; family Flammeovirgaceae; species Flammeovirgaceae bacterium 311. The sequence goes on along the minus strand of CP004371.1, from coordinate 6,381,809 downwards.
CTTTGGCATTGATGCCATTGCACCCTGGTTCTGTGAGATCTCTACCGTAGAAGAGCTTCAGGAGGTGCTGCAAATGGAGCAATTCCGCCAGCTACCCATCCTGATTCTTGGTGGCGGCAGTAACATACTCTTTACCCGGGATCCCGTGGGGCTTGTATTACTTAACCGTATTGTAGGAGTAAAAGTAGTAGAGGAAGATGAAGAACATGTGTGGGTGAATGTTGGCGGAGGTCAGAACTGGCACGACTTTGTACTCTACACCATTGCACAGGGCTGGGGAGGTTTGGAAAACCTGTCGCTCATACCGGGCACTGTGGGTGCCGCCCCTATGCAAAACATAGGTGCTTACGGGGTGGAGATCAAAGACACCTTCAGTCAGCTGGAGGCGGTAGAGCGCAACACTGGAAAAGTGCGCATTTTCACCAACCCCGAATGTAAATTCGGCTACCGCAGCAGTATCTTTAAAACTACTGCCAGAGACCAGTATGTAATTGCACATGTAATCTTCAGGCTGCATAAAAAGCACACCTTCAATACCAGCTATGGCGATATTCAGAAAACGCTTGCCGAGCTGGGAATTGAAGAACTTAGCCTGCAGGCAGTAAGTAATGCCGTAATCCGCATACGGCAGAGCAAACTGCCCGATCCTAAACAAATCGGCAATGCAGGCAGCTTCTTTAAAAATCCGGTTATCGGGCAGGAGCAGTTTGCAGCACTTCAGCAGCAATATCCCAGCATGCCCCACTACCCACAGCCCGACGAAACTGTAAAAGTACCTGCAGGCTGGTTGATAGAACAAAGTGGCTGGAAAGGGCATCGGCGTGGAAATATTGGCGTACATGAAAAGCAGGCGCTGGTGCTGGTGAATTACGGTGGCGCCAGGGGTGCCGATCTTAAACAGCTTGCAGAAGATATTCAGGCTTCAGTAGAAAAGAAGTTTGGTATTGAGCTGGAAACTGAAGTTAATTTTATTTAATAATCAGCTTTTGACCGATGCAAAAGCAATGCACCTACTGCTCAAAAAAGCTTTTCAGCCCTGCTTTCAGTTCATAATTTAAATCAGGAATCCCTGTCTCTGCCGCAGGGATTCTTCGTTTAAAAGTTGTGGCATTTGCCTGCAGGATTAACAATGCCGGAAAGGCAGCCCCGGTAGCATTTGGTGCAAGATTAGTCTGGCACGATGCTTGGTATTCTTTTCCCGGTGGCTCCATAGCTGCAACATTCAACTTAAAAAACACCACTATGCGTTACATCAATTTATTTTTCACCTGCTGCTTTGTGCTTGTACTGGCCGTTAGTTGTTCATCTCCTGATGAAAAGGACGAAATATCTCCTGATTTCAGCTCCATGATCACCGGCACTTACTCCTACACCACCTATAAAGGCAGCACCGCCACTGGTTCAGGTACTGCCATTATTGCAAAAAAGGGGAACAGCAGCATACGCATAGGCCTGCAGGATGGTGTAACCTTCAATGCAGAAAAGCTGCAGCGCATCGACAATGATATGGTGATGGAAGTACCCAGCCAGGAGGTTGATTATTATGGCATGAAGGCCCGCTTTAGCGGTACCCGCAGCATAAGCCGTGGTGGCAGCATGTACCAGGGCGTTTATTCCGGCAGCAATGGCGAACTCAGACTAAGCCTGCAAATCAGCGTAGATGGTAAAAATGACCAGCTTACCCTGGTACTGGACCGCTAGCAATTACCAGAGAAACTTTGGCTTTAAAGCAACAGAAAAGGGCGGCTTTATGAATATAGATCATAAAGTTTACCCTTCTTATTAATAAAAGAAGCTAAATCATATGAGTGACGTTGCTAAGATTGCCCTGGTAGCGTTCAACCTGTACCCCAAAGCGCTGCAAAAAGTCTACGCCTTCTTCTAATTCAATCCCTTTGTACTCGGCATAAGAATGCAGGTATACCACCTTACTGATGCCGGTGCTGTAAATGATACGGGCACAGGCCAGGCAGGGCGCCAGGGTAACGTAGAGGGTTGCATCCTCTACATTGGCACTATTCTTTACGGCATAGATAATGGCATTTTGTTCTGCATGGAGGGCCAGCGTGCAGCTCCCCTTTCTGTCGCGGGCACAGCCGGTCTCGGGCCATTCTTCATCGCAGTTATGGGTGCCCGCCGGTGGGCCATTGTACCCGATGGAGATAATGCGGGTATCTTTTGCCAGCACTGCCCCCACATGCCGCTTTACACAATGGGATCGCTTGGCCAGATTTACAGCCAGCTCCATAAATATATCGTCGAAAGCAGGACGGCTCATAGCATGTTTTTGCAGATGAAAAATTTTACTTACTTTGCTCAGAAGCTGTAAAGTAACACAAAACTATAAAGAGAGATGATAAAGAAAACGTTTTTTTACACCCTGCTGCCTCTGCTGCTATGCTTACTTGGTCAGGAGGTATTGGCTCAGGAAGCCCTGAAGCTAAGACCCAGCCCGCTGGAAATGATTACTTTCAAGTCACCGGAAGATACCTATGTGAAAATCACTTACGGACGTCCACAGAAGCGCGGCCGTAATATATTTGGCGAGCTGGTACCTTTCGACAAAGTATGGCGCACAGGTGCCAACGAAGCCACAGAGCTTACCACTACCGGCGATATCATGCTTGCAGGAAATCGTATTCCGGCAGGTACCTATACCCTTTTTACCATTCCTGAAAAGGATAAATGGACAATTATAGTAAACCGTGAGCCAGGCCAGTGGGGAGCTTATCGATACGACGAAAGTAAAGATCTGCTAAGGTTTAGCGTACCGACCAAGCAGCTTCAGAATGTATATGAGCCATTCACCATGGAATTTGAACAAACGGCCAATGATGTGCTGCTGAAGATGATGTGGGACCGTACCGGTGTTGAGATACCTGTTACCTTCAAGTAAACAACTACACCGCCTGCTCTAAAAGTAAAACTTTATTTGCATTATAAGCAGAAGGTAACTGCCAGCATGAATCCCCTTTTTTTAAAGGGGATTTTTTTATATTAGAAGCTATCCCATATATAGCATTCGTCTTCCCAGGGACACGTAGTCCGAGACGCGCAGTCCGGGACGCGCAATCATCCCATGAGGTGGAAGCCAGAATGGTATCTGTTAGATGTTCTGCAGAAATCAGATTTCACTGCATCTTACAAACAGATTCCCGCTTGCGCGGGAATGACGGGAAAGCCAGGGGTATTTATAAGTTAGCTTCGGATAAACTATATCACAATGTCAAAAAAAACAGTACCACAGTTTAATAGTTTGCGTGAATTCTATCCTTATTATCTGCAGGAGCATCTTAACCCTGTAAGCCGTAGGTTGCACTTTATAGGTACGGGCCTGGTAATAATGGTGCTCCTGCTGGCAATTATAACAGGCACCTGGTATTTACTCTGGCTCATGCCCCTGCTTGGCTATGGCTTTGCCTGGGTAGGCCATGCTTTTTTTGAACGGAACAAACCCGCCACTTTTACCTATCCCTTCTACTCCCTCGCATCAGACTTTCTGCTGTTCTGGGACCTGCTTAGAGGCAAGGAAAAGTTTAACCCACTGCAGTAGTAATTTGTAATAAAAAACGGCATCAGCAAAATGTGGGAGAAGCCGTTGCCGACTCTTCTTTACACATAGGAAATGCCCGGCTATGCAACCGAGCAATGTACATACTGAGTGGTGATACAGGGTACTATGCCAGCACTAAATTATCCAGCCACTGTTCTGCTTCTATCGGATCCGTGAAATTTTTCTTCGGCATGTTGGTTTCACCCGCTACTCCGTCCAGCTGCATCTCTGCAATCATATCTTTCTGAATTTCTGCTACTTTAAGTACACCAGCCTTTATAATCTTCAACTGGGCATCCTCATGAAGCTGACGAACTGATGCGGGGTGGATTTTCATTTCTCTTGCATCGGTAAGCAGTGTAAACCCGGGTTTCAGAAGAGCAATGGCACTATCCCAGTGAGCTAAATAATTCGATACCTGTTCAGGGTTTCTCCAAAAGCCAATAATATTCAAATAGGCTCTGTTCTTTGCCTTTGATACAGAAATAGCATACTGAGGAGTTTGAGCAATAATCATAGGGTGAAATAAAATGTTGTTTGATCATTCAATATACATTTTTTGGAGGGAGCAGGTACAGCAATGTAATATATTCAATAAAATGTAGCGCTATTGTTACAAGAACATGTATTCTCCTACCCTACAGGCATTAAGATCTTACTGACGATTAAATAATTATCATTTTGAATAAAGCTTTTTTTAGTAACTTTTGATGGAAATTCTAAAATCATCCTCACCCATGACCAACGGACAGTTAGATCCACTTCGCTACCCTATCGGACAATACCAGGCTCCCTTATCAGTTTCGCGTACTCAACTAACGGGCTGGATAAAAGAAATCAAAGAATTTCCTGATAAGCTTGAAGCACTGGTAAAGCCCCTAAGCAAAGAGCAGCTCGATACACAATATCGCCCTGGTGGCTGGAGCGTTCGCCAGGTGATACACCACCTGGCCGATAGCCACACTAATGCCTACATCCGTTATAAGTGGACTCTTACAGAAAATACACCAACCATAAAGGCCTATCACGAAGACCGCTGGGCAGAATTATTTGACAGCCGCCGTGCACCTATTGGCTTATCACTTACTTTTCTGCATGCGCTGCATGCAAAATGGAGCTACCTGCTGGAGGGCCTCACCCAGGAGCAGCTAAGCCGTGAATATTTTCATCCCGATTCCCAGAAAAATTTCAAACTGGATAGTGTGATTGGGATGTACGAATGGCACTGTCGCCACCACTACGCACATATACAGGGCCTGATCCAAAGAAAAGGCTGGGCTGCTTAAGCGACAAGCACTAAGGGTGTAGTAAGGATCAATAAATCTTATGCGCTGTAAATAAAGAAGGTGCCTGTTCGGGCACCTTCTTTATATCTGTACATCATATATCCATTACCCCTGGTAGGTAACTCTGTAAATGGCACCTGCAAAATCATCAGAGATCAGCATGGAACCGTCAGGCAGGATAAGAAGATCAACGGGACGGCCCCAGGCCTCCTGTGATGCTTCATCGAGCCAGCCGCTAATGAAAGGTTCATAATTGCTTGCTTCGCCCTGCTCATTTACCCTTACCATCATTACCCGGTAACCGCTTTTTTTGGAGCGGTTCCAGCTGCCATGCTCCGGAATCAGGATCTGGTTCTGGTATTCCTGCGGAAACTGGCTGCCTGTATAAAACTTCATGCCCAGAGGGGCAACGTGAATACCCAGTTTCTGTGCAGGTGCCGTATACCTGGCACAATCACCTTCTTTGCCAAATTCAGGATCTATGATATCGCCTCCATGGCAGAACGGGTAGCCAAAGTGCATGCCTTTCTGTGGCGCTCGGTTCAGCTCGCAGGGAGGGTTATTATCGGTATAACTTTTTTCCTGGTCTTTTGGAATTTTACCTGCTTTCGCCATAGCGGTGCCCAGGTTATCGCCGCCATTGTCGGTAAACCAGAGTGCTCCTGTCTGTGGGTGCCAGTCAAAGCCTACGCTGTTACGCACGCCTCTGGCATAGATTTCGGGTTGTCCGCCATCAGGCTGTATGCGTGTAATGGTGGCATAAATATCCTTATCAGAATTACAGATGTTGCAGGGAGCCCCCACAGGCACATACAGCCAGCCATCTGGACCAAAAGCAATGTTTTTCCAGCCATGATGTTTATCGCTTGGATACTGATCATATACCACCTCTGGCTTTGGCGGGTTATCCAGCTGTGATTCAATGTTGCGGTACCTGAGTATACGGTTCACCTCTGCTACATACAAATCACCATTATGAAAGGCAACACCATTGGGCATCGTCAGGCCATCGGCAATTTCCCACTTTTTATCAGCGCGGCCATCGCCATCTTCGTCGCGTACGGCCCACACTTTTTCTTTATCCCGGTTGCCCACAAAAATGGTACCCTGGTCTCCCCGGGCAAGGGAACGGGCATCTTCTATATCAGTGGCAAACAGCTCAATCTTAAAGCCGGGTGGCAGGCTAAGGCGCTGCAGACGCAGGTTTGGATCATCTGGATCTTCAGTAGTGGCATCCGGAGAAAGCTCTGCTTCCCGGTCGGATTCATTATTACTACCGCAGGCAACAGCCAGCGCCATGATAGCAAACAGATAAATTTTCTTCATGTTTAATGGACTTTGCAGAATGCTTTAAAGAATTAACATCTCGGTATACAACTAGCAGATTAGGTTTTAGGTTATGGATGTGGCAGGCCCAGTGTTGATTCCTTTCTGCTATGGCGGCAAAAATAGAGCTAATCCCATTTATACCATAGCCATGATTACTTCACTTTAAGAGTCTGTCACTGGTTCTTTACACCCACTACCCTTTTTAGTATTAAAATTTCGTAAATTGCAGTATGATTTCCATCAATAATCTGTCATATTACATTGGCGACCGCCCCTTGTATGAGGATGCCAACCTGCACATTACACCCAAAGCTAAAATTGGTCTTGTTGGCCTGAATGGCACCGGTAAATCCACCCTGCTGCGCCTGATCGACGGCGAGTACCAGCCCGACGAAGGCACCATCAGCAAGAGTAACGATACTACCATTGGTTTCCTGAACCAGGACCTGCTCTCTTACCAGACCGCTGATAGTATTTTAACAGTAGCCATGGAGGCCTTTGGCAATGCTGTACAACTGCAGCGACAGATTGAGAAAACCCTGCACCAGCTTGAAACAGATTACAGCGATTCGCTGGTGGAGAAACTAAGCCGCCAGCAGGAGGAGTTTGAACGGCTGGGTGGCTACAGCATGCAATCTCAGGCCGAGGCTGTTCTGGAAGGTATAGGCTTCCGCACCGAAGACCTGCACCGTCCGCTGAAGGAGTTTAGCGGGGGCTGGCGGATGCGCGTGATGCTATCCAAACTGCTGCTGCAAAAGCCCAACCTGCTGATGCTCGATGAGCCTACCAACCACCTGGACCTTCCTTCCATACAGTGGCTGGAAAATTACCTGAAGACCTACGAAGGTGCCTTTATCATTGTATCGCACGACCAGGACTTTTTGAACAATACGGTGGAGATGGTGGTAGAAGTAACCAGCCAGCAGCTGATTACCTATACCGGTAACTACGATAAATACCTGGAAGAAAAAGAGCTGCGCAGCGAACTGCAGCGTAATGCCTATGAGAATCAGCAGCAGCAGATCAAGCAAACAGAGCGTTTTATAGAACGTTTCCGGGCCAAGGCCTCCAAATCGCGGCAGGTGCAGAGCCGTGTAAAGGCACTGGACCGCATGGATAAAATAGATGCCGTTGTAGAGGAAAACCGCCGGGTAAATTTTCGTTTTACTATGAGCCGCCCCAGTGGTAAATCAGTAATCATGCTGGAAGACATCAGCAAAGCCTATGGCGATCTGCAGATCCTCAAAAACACAACCGCCGAAATTCGCCGCGGAGATAAAATTGCATTAATAGGTGCAAACGGCAAGGGTAAGTCTACCGTACTGCGCATCATAGCCGGCTCGGAGCCAGTACAGACGGGTGAGCGAACCGAAGGACACAATATTAATATGGCCTTTTATGCACAGCACCAGCTGGAAAGCCTGGGGGCAGATCACGAAATTCTCGAAGAACTGAAAGGAGCAGGCAGCCAGAAATCAGAAACCGAGCTGCGCAACCTGCTGGGATGCTTTCTTTTTACGGATGAAGATGTATTTAAAAAGATAAAGGTACTTTCCGGTGGCGAAAAATCAAGGGTGGCACTGGCTAAAACGCTGCTCTCAGAAGCAAACTTTCTGCTGCTCGATGAGCCCACCAACCACCTGGACCTGCAGTCGGTAAACATTCTTATCCAGGCACTGGAGCAGTATGAAGGCAGCTATATCGTGGTATCGCACAACAGGCACTTTATACAATATATTGCTAATAAGATCTGGTGGATTGAGGATGGCGAGATTCGCGAATATCCTGGCACCTATGGCGAATTTGTGGCCTGGCAGGCAAAGCAGCTGGAACAAAAGAAAGCTGTAGAACCCACTACCAAGCAGGCATCTGCTCCGGTACAGGAAAAAGCACCTCCTGCTGCTAAAAAAGAAGTAAACACCTCTAACGACAGGGAGCGCAAAAAACTGCAGCAACAGCTGGAGGAAATAGAAAAGCAGGTAACAGAGCTGGAAAAACAGGAAGCATCTCTTGAAAATGAGCTTGCCAAACCTGAGGTATTTGGTAATCCGGATCGTTTACAGGAAGTAAACAGCCGGTATACCGCCGTTAAAGAAAAAATGGAAAAGACCCAGTCGCAATGGGAAGACCTGATGATGCGGCTTGAGGAATTAGCATAAATTCAGATGAAAAAAAAAGCACTACGACTGCTCCCCTTTTACCTGGTCATATTTTCTTTGTTTACTACCTGCGCCCCGGTGCCGGGAGGCAGCGGTGGCGGCACCTCCTCTGGGGGGCCGCTGCCTGCGCTGAAAACAGAGAACAGGGAGTATGTTTCCAACATCCGTAGTGTTCAGCTCTTCCCAGACGATGGAGTTCCCAACAGCCAGCTTTTACCGGCAGTTACCTCAATGAGCGGGCAAAGGCAGCTGGTGCTTCATTTCGACGATCTGCAGCAGGACCGCAGGGACTATGTAGCACGTATTCTGCACTGCGATTATAACTGGCAGGTGTCGCGTTTAAGTACACTGGAATACCTGAACGAGTACAACGAGTTTCCCATCACTGACTTTTCCTTCTCTTATAATACCCGGCAGCCTTACGTGCACTACCAGTTCCAGGTGCCGGCGGTAAAGCTCAGCGGCAATTACATGCTGGTGGTGTACCGGAACCGCAATCCAAATGATATTGTGCTTACACGGCGATTTATGGTATATGAAAACATGGCGCCTGTACAAACGCACCTGGTAGCAGCTCCGGGAGGTGCGCGTATGCAGCGCCAGCAGATCGACCTGGATGTTATTTACCGTAACCTGCCCGGGATCGTAGATCCTACAACGCAGATTAAGGTGGTGATCAGGCAAAATCAGCGCTGGGACAATGCTGTTATAAACCTAAGGCCAACGGGCGACCGCACTGCTTCCTTCCAGCTGGAGTACCAGCTTTTTGACCTTTCCAATGCATTTCCTGGCGGGAATGAATTTCGTTTCTTCGACTTGCGCACAGTACGCGCCCATGGTCAGAATGTAGCCTCCATCAGAATAGACAGTCTGAGAAACAGGGTGGATGCTTTCCTGCAGCCCGACAGACCCAGGGGAAGCCTGGCCTATGCCCAACGCCAGGATATCAATGGAAACTTTGTGATTGAGAACCAGGATTTCAGCGATCCCAATATCAGTGGAGAGTATGCCGATGTACACTTTTTTCTGAAGGCAGATAACCCACTGCCCGGACCGGTGTATGTAGCAGGTGATTTTAGTAACTATTTAAATATGCCACCTTACACCATGCAGTATGATGCTGCTTTGGGTGGTTACCGGGCCGATGTACCCCTAAAGCAGGGCTGGTACAACTACCTGTACCTAACGGGTAACAAAGAAAATGCCCTCACGCTGGAGGGCAGTTTTTCCGAAACAGAAAATTTTTATGAAGTCTTTGTTTATTACCGGCTTAATACCAAACCTGCAGATTTACTGGTAGGCTACAGCACCCTTCGCACAGGCCGTAGCCGATAGTAAGGCTGAGCTAATTTGTCTATTACTGTTCGCTGTGCTGTTGTTGCTGCTGCTGTGGCCGGGATTTTACACCCTCTACCTCATAAGGCGTTGCCCGCTGAGTAGGATCGCTGTTGGCAATATCCAGCATACCAAAGCCTTTGTGTGTGCAGGAGCCCAGGCCATTCGAGAATATGAATTCCTGTACCTCCCTGGCAGCATAAAGCGTGAAGGGAAAGGTATAGCCTCTTACTTCATACTTTACATCCTGATCGAACAGGGGATAAATGCGGGCAAATTTCTTTTGGCCTTCACGTATCTTGTTCAGATAATTACGATCGGGCACTACCTGAAATTTATAGAATGACGCCAGCTGCTCCTGCGTAAAACCACCTACACTTTCCATACGCTGTATGGTAGACTCATAAAGCATATCAGAAAACTGATCGCTGGTAGGATTGATAAAAGACTTGGCAGTGGAATCGTTAAACTCCGGCTTTAACAGTACCAGCGGCGAAATACAGATGAATTTCGAGGCCTCTGATATTTCAGGCATATGCTCCTGCTCCACAAACTCTGGCACGATCATCAGGTTTCCCACCTCTACCTGTTCGAAGGTAAAGAGCACCTTCAGCAGGTAATCGATAAAATCCTTATCGCTGCTGGAAAGCACCAGTGTGATGCGGCTGGAGTAATAGTGCAGGCCGTTGCGGCTAATTTTCGTTTGCCCCTTCAGGCCTGAAAAGTTATAGTTAACATAGTCACGGTATTTGCGGTCACCCCCCTGCAGGATCAGTCCCTTGATCAACTGAGCCAGCAAATACTGGTGGTGAAACGGCACATAACCGCCTTTGTTCTTCAACAGAAAAATTATTCGTACCCTCAAGGTTGTAAAAATTTATACCTCTTAATGTCCTAGTTTCTATGGTAAAAAATGTACACCAATTGTAATGGATAACGCAAGCTTACCTACATTGTTTGATAAAGCCCGGCTTTATCAATTATTGGTTGAACACGATATAGCTTAAAACTAAAAGTTATAATTGTATTTACCTACACATTAAAGCGAAAATGCATGATATCTCCGTCCTGAACAACATATTCTTTTCCTTCAACACCCATTTTTCCGGCCTCTTTTATAGCTGCTTCAGTCCTAAGCTTCTGATAATCATCTAATTTAATTACTTCAGCCCTGATAAAGCCGCGTTCAAAATCTGTATGAATCACACCGGCAGCCTGTGGTGCCTTCCAGCCTCTGCGGATGGTCCAGGCACGTACTTCTTTTTTACCAGCAGTAAAGTAGGTAATCAGGTTCAGCAATTCGTAAGAGGCCCGGATCAGCCTGTGCAGGCCCGGTTCTTTCAACCCATATTCCTCCAGGAACATTTCGCGTTCCTCCGGGTCCAGCTCTGCAATTTGTGATTCCAGGGCCGCACATACCCTTACCACCTGTGCTCCTTCCGGCGCAACATTTTCCTTCAGGGCCTTTACATACTGGTTATCTTCGTGCAGGTGATCTTCCTCAACGTTTGCCACATATATAACCGGCTTAATGGTAAGCAGGTTGAGGTCTTCTACAGCAGCAAGTTCATCTTCGCTGGCATCGATAGCCCTGGCATTCTGTCCACTTTCCAGAAACTGCTTGAATTTCTCCAGCGCAGCCAGTTCTTTTTTTGCAGCAGCATCACCAACCTTGGCAATTTTCTGTACCCGCTGTATTTTTTTATCTACCGATTCCAGGTCTTTCAGCTGCAATTCAGTATCGATTACTTCTTTGTCGGATACAGGATTAACCCTGCCCTCCACGTGCACAACATTCTCGTTTTCGAAGCAGCGAACCACGTGAACAATGGCATCTACCTCGCGTATGTTGGCTAAGAATTTATTACCAAGACCCTCGCCCTTGCTGGCACCTTTTACAAGACCGGCAATATCAACAAACTCAATTACAGTAGGCACCACCCGCTCAGGTGTTACCAGCTCCTCCAGCACCTTAAGCCTTTCGTCTGGCACACTAATAACCCCAACGTTGGGTTCTATGGTACAAAATGGAAAGTTCGCTGCCTCTGCTTTTGCACTGGACAGCGCATTGAATAATGTAGACTTTCCTACATTTGGTAAACCGACTATACCTACCTGAAGCCCCATGGCTAATATCCTTTAATCTTCCTGAAATATGTAAACTCTAAACCCGGTAAGCAGAACCACAAAACAGGGATTGCACAAACTACTACCGCCCCTTTTGCTCATATGGATTCCTGAATACCTGATATTTGCTATACCCCATATAAAATTCCAGAAAGGAAACTCTTATAATGGTATACACCGGCACAGCCAATATCATTCCTATTATACTACTGCCCAGCTGGCCACCCAGCGATGCGCCCGCAAATATAACAAGAAAAATTTCTAACGGGTGGGCCTTTACACTTTTGGAGAAGATTAAGGGCTGAATTATAATATTATCGATGATTTGAACAGTTCCAAAAACAGCAGCGATCTTGGCAACCATGAATAGATACTCATTGATACCCGGCAGGATCTGGGTGGTGCTGATTGCTACGGCAATACCAAATACAGCACCCAGTATTGGCCCTGCATACGGAATCAGATTGGCAACTGCCGCAAAAACACCTATGGTAAGGGCATATTTGATTCCCAGCAGGCTTAGTCCCAGGGAAGCAATGCTAAAAACAGCAAACATCTGAAACAGGAGAGCCAGCAGGTAATTAGAAAGCAGCTTTTCGATTTTGTAGACAGCGGCAATAGATACTTCAAAATAAGGGTTTGGAATAAGTGAAATCAGGTTACGCCGCAGCAAACCCTTCTCCTGCAGCAGAAAATAGGTAATAAACAAAACGGCCATCACACCCACAAACAAGCTGCCGGTAAAGCCAATTACATTGTTAATCAGCTCCTGAACATCCAGGCGGGTAATGATATTGTTGATGTAACGCCGCAGGGAGTTTACCATAAATCCAGGCTCGCGCTGGGTAAGGTCGTAACGCCGCAGAAATTCCTCGAACCTTAGCAGCGGTTCTGTTGCCTGTGTATAAAGCTTATCAAAATCCATAGATCCCAGCACAACTACCTGATCGGAGATAAGAGGTATAAACTGCCCCACAAACAGTACCAGCACCAGCAATACTACCAGGTAGGCAGAAAGAATGGCCATTCCGCGCGGAAGCCGGATTCCCCAGAGCTGCACACGGCTAATGCTGATCACCAGCGGACGCAGCAGCGTTGCCAGCACCAGGGAAATAATCAGGTAAACTAATATATTGGAAAACAGCCAGGTAGCCAACCCCAGTAGTGCTATTACAATTAATAGCGCCACCAGCGAACTCTTCATCAGCTCCAGCTTTGGGTTGAAATACCTCATTGGTAAAAATAAATGCCCTTGCGAATATAGTGAGAGCAGCAGGTATAAGCTATCATCTACTAGTTCAAAAGACACATTTAGAAGAAGATCGGTTGTAAGGCCCGTTTACTTATATAGCTGGTAGAATTGTACCCCCCATTATTGCTTCGGCCGTTAAGACTATAAACAATATCGCTGCGTTTCTCTTTCTAATGATCAGTGCACATGGAAACCAAAAGTGTAAAATCAGGCTGTAGCAAAAGGCTGAGGAGCAGTAAATGTTCAGGCAAAAAAAAGCCCTTACTGTTTAGTAAGAGCTTATTCATAGTTGTTTTGGTTGACTAGTCCCACTTCAGTTCAGTATCGATCTCATCTTCTGAAGAGGGGTTACCTTTTGAAAACTGTGAGAAATCATATTCCGGCATGAGTTCTGTTTTCACATAGTCTACAGATTCTTTCAGCGCCTCTAAAAACTTTTCAAAATCTTCTTTGTAAAGAAAAATTTTGTGCTTTTCATACGTAAACCCATCTTCCTTAAACCTGCGTTTACTTTCAGTGATCGTCAGGTAATAATCGTTGGAACGTGTTGACTTTACGTCGAAAAAGTAAGTACGCTTACCGGCACGCACACGCTGGCTATAAATTTCAGCTTTTTCTGTTTCCTTTTGCTCTTCCACGGTACTTTTTGATTTATGTTCGCAAAACAATGTAGCCTAACAGAACACTTAGATATAGAGAAGATCTCCACAGCTAAATATAGAGAGAATCTCTACAGCACAAAACAAAACTAAAAAATTTATAAAACAAAATGGCAAAGCTCCTGTTATCCATCATTTGCTCTATTTTACTCATCCAGGCCTGTGGCCAGGATAATTCCCTTAATCAGCAATCTGCTCTTAGTCCGGCAGACTCCGCCAAAAGGGCTTTAGATTCTACTTTGGCTGCTATTCGCGACACAAGTTATACAAATTCTGTATATTTTACTAAGACCGGCCTGGCTTCCTACTACGGTGCCAGATTTCATGGCAGAAAAACTGCCAGTGGTGAGGTTTTCGATACGGCAGCTTTTACTGCAGCGCATCGTACACTCCCGTTTGGCACCACCGTAGCGGTTACCAATCCTGCCAATAATCGTACTATATTAGTAAAAATAAACGACAGGGGCCCCCACAACAGAAACCGCATTATCGATTTATCAAAAGCTGCTGCCAGATCGTTAGGGGTCTATAAGAAAGGAGTAGCCAGGGTTAAAATCGAAGCACGGCTGGAAAAATAATTAAGGTACGGCTCCTCTTTCAGCAAATGAGCGGGAAATGTGTATCGCTATAAAGTATATGGTATATTCTATATCGTATATTGAGCTTGGTACCAATTCCCGGGGCTTTGGCTCATATTTTGGCGCTGGCATAAGTAGAAGAGTCGCTAAGCCGAAAGTGCTTTTTGAATTGATATACCCTGTACATTGTACCCTATACAAGCTAAACCAATGGAACTAAACCTGCAGAATATCCGGCAAACCGGTAACCTAGATCTTTTAGCCCGCCAGTTGGTGGAGGGTTTTATTACAGGCCTGCACAAATCACCCTACCATGGGTTTTCGGTAGAGTTTGCAGAGCACCGGCTTTATAATGCCGGCGAAAGCACCCGCCACATTGACTGGAAGGTTTTTGCCCGAAATGACAGGCTCTATACCAAACGGTACGAAGAGGAAACAAACCTGCGCTGCCGCTTGGTGGTAGACAACTCTTCCTCTATGCATTACCCCACCGACAGCAGGGGTAAAATAACGTTCTCACTACTAGCTGCTGCCTCCCTGGCTTATTTACTTCAGCGACAGCGCGATGCGGTAGGTCTCACTATTTTTTCGGATGCTATTGAATACCAGGGAGAGGTGAAAAGCACCCCAACTCACCTGCAGAAAATGCTGGTGCACATGCAGGGACTGCTGGAGCAAACTGCCGAAAACCGCACCACCCGCCTGCCGGGTGTATTGCACCTGATTGCCGAGAGCATTCATAAACGCTCGCTGGTAGTGCTGTTTTCTGATATGTTTGCTGATGCAGACGCCGGTGATGAGCTTTTTGCTGCCCTTCAGCATTTACGGCACAACGGACATGAAGCTATTGTTTTTCATGTAACCGACGAAGCCACCGAGCTGGAGCTGGATTTTGAAGACCGACCCCATGAGTTTATTGATCTGGAGACAGGAGCACGCCTGAAGCTTAACCCTGCACAAATCAGGAAAGAATACCGCAAGCGTATGGAGCAGTATTATGAAGAGCTGAAACTCCGATGCCTGCAGCTTAAGATAGATTTTGTAGAGGCAGATATTCGCAAAGACCTCCAAAAGGTATTAATGACCTACCTGGTAAAAAGAAGCAAGATGAGATAAGTGATCAAAACCTAAGCCCTGCCCTTACATCCAGAAATTCCGCCACATGGCGATGGGCTTTCAGGTTAATGCCGAAAAAAAGCATCTTTTGCGTGTGGTATTCCAGCCCCCAGCGTTGATAAACGGGATCTTTCCCTTTGTGGGGTGCGTACACATAGACCCCAAGCTGCTGATTAAAGCGGATACGGCCAATCTGCAGCTCATGGCCCGCCAGCAGGGCACCGCGCTGAAAATCTTTGTCTTCTCCCCTGCTCTCCAACTCCCTTTTGATGGTAAAGTCAGCAATCCATTCCGCACCGGCCGTAATGGCGCTGATACGGCCTATGCGCTGACTCATGTAAGCAGTTATCCCAAGCAGAGGTGCCTGTTCTGTGGGTTTATCTGTTCTGTCGTGACGGGTGCCTATAAGCGCCACCAGATAATTGCGCCTGCTACCCTCCTGCTCCCCTTCCATTTGCTGGCGGTCGGTAAATGTTGCCTGCCTGATGGCATAGTTGAATCCCACGGTGGCTGTAGGAAAATTAATGCCCTTATTGGGCTGATTTATGCCTCCGTTAGATATATGCTGATAGGTACCCCCGGCTCTTAGTAAAAATTGATCACTGAGCCTGTAATTGGCCATCAAGTTGGCCACCAGAGGAAAGCTGAAACGCGTACTGTAGAATAGATTTTCAGGATTGGTTTCTTCATCATAGGGGTTTGTCATGTAAGCAATGCCACCCCCAAGTCTGAAAGAAATACTGAAATTTTTATTGGCGGATAAAAAGGGCTCTGCATACACCACCAGCGAATACGCCTTTCCCAATACTTCGGGATTATCAAAATCATAATAAGCCAGCGAAGCACCCAGGCGTGGGTATGCCTGCAGGTACTGCCATGCTTTTAGATTGGAAAAATGAAAGCTAAGATCTGCTTCTACCCCCCATGGATTTGAATCTGCAATATCACGAATGGTACTGGAATGTGGAATGATAAAACCGTAATGTCCCTGTAAACCTATATTGATAGCGGTACGGCTGGTGTCTGATTCATAATTCTGCCGGGCAATGAGCAAACCGGGAGTAATCAGCAGCAGAAATAAGGTAAAGGTTGTACAGTGCAATAATGTATAACGGGCATTAGCTTTTTGATCACGCATCTTCATCATCAGGAGTGAACTTCTACATATACTTACTATCAATACCCCTGTTGGGGATATTTAGTTATTGTAAGTTTACTGGCTTCTAACTGATAACCTTCTCTAATGCTGCCACCATAGTAAACTGATGAGAGGGATAAAAATAAAAAACCCTGGTGCTGTTAAACGCTCAAAATTGCGTAAAAACAGCACCAGGACACATAGAAACAAATAAATTACTTATAACTCCCTGATCCAGATGTTGCGGAAGCTAAGGGGTTCGCTGGGATCGCCGTGGTCCTGCAATTTTATGGGTGATTTACCATGCGCGGTGTATTTAGGCAAGCCAATATACTGGGTGGTACCCCTGATTTCTGTATTGTTCTGGATCACTACACCATTATGGAGTACCGTTACGCGGGCAGGAGAAAACAAACTACCATCTTCTTTGAAACGTGGGGCGGTAAAAATCACATCATAGCTATTCCATTCTCCGGGCTTGCGCATGGCATTCAGCAGTGGTGGTTGCTGCTTGTAAATGCTGCCTGCCTGCCCGTTAGAATAGGTGCGGTTGTTATAGGAGTCCAGAATCTGTAATTCATAACCAGCATCTCCCACGCCGGTAGAAGCCAGAAACAAGCCACTGTTACCGCGCGATTGTCCCTGTCCGGTAATGTTTGCAGGCACCTGCCACTCCAGGTGTAGCTGGTAATCCTGAAATTCCTGTTTTGTCTGGATATTGCCTGTACCCTTATTCACAGTAAAAGTACCATTGGCAACAGTCCACTGGGCGGGCTTCTTTGGATCTTTAGAAGATGCCCACTGGTCTAAATTTTTGCCGTCGAAGAGCACAATGGCATCTGCAGGAGGGGCTATATTGTTAACACCTCCGGGGGTTACCACCTTAGGCTCCGGTTCCCAAACTTCTGTCATTTCCGGTTTCATTTCAGGGGTTTTGGGCGCAGTTTGTGCCATAGCATTTTGATAAGTAATGGTACTAAGGGCTAAAACAGCCAGCGCTGCATGCTTCGAGAGCATTCTATGTACATTCATTTTGTCGGTTTTTTTAGGCTGAAGATTATTGATTAGTTGAGGGAATTGATCCAGGCTGCAATTTTAAGGGCTTCCTCACGCGGCACCTGTGGCATAGGCGGCATTTCGGTGGCATAACCCGGCCAGTTCTCAGGCTGCGGATTATGGATTAGCTCTACAATCTTTTCATTGCTGTAATTACGCTTGGCCACGTCTGCATAGGCCGGCCCAATCTGCCGCTTGGTTTCGTTGTGACAGGCGATACAGGTATTTTTAGCCAGCAATGGTTTTACTTCTTCAAAACTGGGGACTTTAGGTGCTGCTGCTGCTTTAGTGCTGCCAGCCCCGCCGCCACGTGCATCCGGACTTACCAGCGTGGTATTTGACTGCTGTTTTTTAGCGCTGGCTTTAGTCGCTGCGCCAGCCTTTTTTGCCTGTTCTGCTGCAGAGTTCCGGGTGCTTACTTCCGTCATGCTAAGCTTTTGGCCGGCAGGAATATTATTCAGGGTGTAGTAGGCAGAGCTATGAACCAGCGAATAAGCATTGTCCTTTGCCCGCACCCCATCCAGTGAAATATGGTGGATGTGATACTGACGCAGGTTATCCACGATCAGGCGTGCCTTCATGCCATCTTCCGAAACCTTTACACCTTTAATAACCCCGGCCTGCTGGTTTACAGGAGGACTGCCATAAACCGGGTGATATTTGTAGACAAAGCTTTCTACTGAATAAGAGGCCAGGTCTTCGGCCGACTGGCGGTCTACCGGCAGGGTAAATTCAATTTCGAAACCATCAGGCATGGCCTTCACAGTTCTCATTTCAAATGGCAGCTTATTGTTCCACATCAGCCGCTCCAGGCCTTCGTTGGCATCTCCGGCAGAACCCCAGCCCCGGTTGGTTTCCCCCACAAACAGAGACCCATCCTTAGCCCAGGCCATGCGTAATACACCGGAGCGGAAACCGCTCCTGAAATCAATGGCAACCCCCTGGTAGGCATCATTTACCTTTTCCATCACCACCCGCACAATTTTGCTCTGGCCCTGGTCGCCTACCAGCAGCTGGCCTTCAAAGGGGCCAAAGCTGCCCTCTGGAATTTTAACGATCTCAGAATTGGAGATACCTAAAATGCCATGTGGGAGCCATACAGCTGGCAACTGCAGTTCCGGAAATTGTTGTTTCATATCGGCTGCAGTCTTAAAATCTTCATTTTGCCTGTTTTCAGGCTTGATGAATTCTCCCCTTTCATTCTTTTCAACACGCGGATCTACAACGGCATGTATCTGATCTGTACTGATCTTTACAGGCGATTCGGGCCTGCTCGTCCACCTCAGTCCACTTGGATGTCCTGCAAAAGCACCTTTGGGCAGGTGCCAGATTGCTCCCGAGCCTACCCAGTCGCCCTGGTTATCGGTATAGAAGAATTCACCATCAATCATCCCCAGGCCTGCCGGAGAACGCATACCTGTAGCCCAGGGCTCCATCTTACCATCTTCAGTTATTTTCAGCGTCCAGCCCCGCCATGGCACCAGGCTCTGTGCATGCCACCAGGGGTTGGTAAAGCCAAGGTTGGTGGTAACAAAAAAGGAGCCGTCGGGCGCTATTTTAGGCCCAAAGCTATATTCATGATAGTTGCCGGTAATGGGCCAGGCATATATAGTTTCAAAAACGTCTGCCTTACCATCCTGATTAGTGTCTGTAAGCTTTGTAAGCTCGCCGCGCTGGGCCAGGAAAAGCGAGCCATCCTTATAGGCCAGCCCCAGCACCTCGTGCAGGCCCGATGCAAATTTTCTGAAATGCGGGCGGGCACTGGTTGGGTTTTCTACAATAAATACATCGCCACGGCGGGTTGTTACCCCCAGGTCGCCGTTTGGCAGCACCGCTAATCCACCCACTTCCAGCAGGGTGCCTTCCGGTGCACTTATTTTTACAATCCTGTAAAAATCTTCCTCTTTGGGCGACTCCTGCGCCAGTGCCTGACCGGTAGTGCCCAGCAGCATGGCTGCTCCCAACAACCAGGTCTTGGCCAGTACAGGAGTTGTTCTTTTATATAGCTTCTTCATGAACTGTTCTTAAAAATAGGTTAGAATATGATGGAATATACCAGCCTGTTGCGCACCGGAACCAGTAGTTCCTGGCGACCTGCACTGCTGCGCACCTGCGGTTTGGCACCTCCGGCATCGTCTAGCTGCAGATAATAAGACTTCCCATCTACAAGGAACCTGCCCTTTTCTGCTGATTCAATGGCAGCACCTTCAGCAATTTTCACATACAGACCATCTGCTGCATTTTGCAGCTGCAGCTCCCGGCGCAGGCCCTGCCCTTTATCCAGTGGTCTGATAATATCCTGTACAGCAGTACCCCACGCTAGGTAATGGAAAGTGGGAAAGCCGTTTGCATCTAAAACATAGCCCCTGGAGCGGAAGCCACTGCCGGTGGTATCACTCACCCAGTTTGCCTGCGGAGAAGAAAGCCTCGCCAGGGAAAGCACGGGTGCTGCCAGTTGCTGAACCGCACCGGTGGGCCGGGAAGAACCATCACCACGATCATGCCACATAGGGGTAGCATCCAGAAAGCCTCCGCGCCATACCTGCACCAGGGTGCCATGATCCAGGTCGTAGGTATAATGTACCTGCTCCTGGCTGCCCACATTGATGGCATGCGTAATACGGTAACCGCCTTGCTTTCCATCCATGGGAATATCCATAAAGCTGCGCAGCACTGGTATGTCTGATGCAGTTACAAGAATAGGATCAACAGGGACTCCTCTGCTGGTTACTTCATCGCTGATAATGTAATCGCGTATACCAGGACCGGCCACTGATAAACCCAGGGCGGGTGCATCCCAGTCTACAAACTTTGAGTAAACCAGTTCAAAGGGAAAATCCCCAGCCGGCAGGGTTATAGCACCCCCTGGGTTGTAACGAGAGAGGCGTATGGCATAATCATCCCCCACTTTTACGTAGCCTGCGCCACCGGGCACCTGCATTTTAAAGCGATACTCACCAGGCTCCTGCACTTTAAGGGTGCCCTGGTACCTGATCAGAAATTTTTTGGGCAGCGGAGAAAGGTTAGAGGTCAGGACCACCGAGCTGCCTTCTGCCTCAGGAGGCAGGCTGTCGTAATGGGGCTCTGTCTCAAAACTACCTTCATAGATAGTATACCGAAGATCTGTGAGTTCGGGCCGGGGCTTATCAAAGTTAGTGATCACAACATTGCGTAATGCAATGGGTCCGTGATCGCCCTGGATACGCAGCGGACCAGTTGGGCGCTCTTCGTTGCTGATGGCTCCCCGGGTGGGTCCCAGCAGCTCTACATTTTCATGAATAAGCACACCATTCAGTACAACCTGCAGCAGCCTTGCATTTTCTGTTTTGCGGCCGCCCGTATCAAAGCGTGGTGCCTGAAAAGAAATTTTAAGATGCTGCCAGAGGCCGGGTGCTTTGCTTACATTCTGACGGGGCGCATACCCCTGATACCCCTGCTGCCCCTTAGGACGTGATTCGTCCCAACGTTCGTAAACACCACCATTATTGGCAGGGGTGGGCACTTTCACGCCCCAGCTATCTTCCAGCTGTATCTCATACAGACCCTGCAGATATATACCGGAATTTGAACCTGGTGCCATCATAAAATCCAGCTCCAGGTCAAGGTCGCCATGTTCGAAATTAGTAATGAGGTCTTTGCCTTTATTTTTTTTATCAGGCTGATTGACCAGAATACCTGAACCGGAGGAGACATTAAGCTTGTTAGGCCTGTTTAGATCGGCGCCTACCCCTCCTGCTATCTGCCAGCTTTTAGCCGGATCGCGGAAAGCAGATAAATCATTCAGTGGCAAGGGAGACTGGGCAGCAGCCCCATCTGATAGAAGAATACCACCCAGCAGGAAAAGACTAAGTCCTCCTCTCAAAGGACAGAACAGCCTGCTACAAAATTTTTGTGCCATAGTGCTTAAGTATACAAAAGATAAAGGTCCGACTACAATTCATCCTATTGCAGCTTTCCTAAAAGTAGTCTTTTTTAACAAAAGAGGAAAAGGTATTGAAGCGAATATACCCCTTAGAAAGGGATCATTTGTATATAAACGCGGTATTTTAAGTTAACTACTCATATAAACAACGATAAACAGGGGAAATATTTCAGCAGCATTGCTGCAATCATACACAACTATACTTCACTTCATACAGACTTCACCTACCCTACCCTCTTAAATAAAGAAACCCACTCCTGTTGGAGCGGGCTTTTTATAAATAGGCTGGGTTCAAACTATTCGTTGTGCATCCAGGCCTTTTTAGCCAGGAGTTCTTCTTCTGCTTCTACATAATCAGGATCGGGTACGCAGCAGTCTACCGGGCAAACGGCGGCGCACTGCGGCTCTTCGTGAAAGCCCATACACTCAGTACATTTACCACTAACAATGTAATAGAACTCATCTGACAGCGGCGGCTGTGGTGCATGTGCATCTACATTCGCGCCATCTTCCAATTCTACCTCCTCCAAACTGGTACCACCTGCCCAGGTCCATTCTATACCACCTTCGTAAATCGCTGTGTTTGGGCACTCTGGTTCGCATGCACCACAGTTAATGCATTCGTCGGTTATCATTATCGCCATTTCAAATCTATCTTTATGCGTTCTCGTTCTGAATAACAAACATAATTGGTTTATGTTTGTAGTCAAAAAATTGCACAAATAAAGATAGATTAAAGCATGAAACTGGCTGCACGGATAAAGGCATTTGTTGCATTAGGATCCTATTTAAGAGAAATACCTGCTGATGAGCTGGACCGGCTTTGCCGGCAGGCACAGAACCGCAATGGCTGGTTTATCCCCTCTAACGTTCGCTTTGCCCTGAAATCATGGGCCAATTTGCTGCAGGCCCAAAATATAGATACATGGCTAAGTGCCTATACCATCCCCGATGAACAGGATACCCCCATGCATGTAGGGCTGGTGATGGCAGGTAACATACCACTTGTTGGTTTCCATGACCTGCTGAGTGTGTTAATAAGCGGGCACCACCTGCATGCAAAGCCAAGCTCATCAGATCCTTTACCAGAACTGATCACCAAAAAGCTACTTGAAATAGAGCCCGGCTTTGCCGACTATATTGATTTTCAGGAACGCTTAACTGGCATGGACGCTTATATTGCCACCGGCAGCGACAACACCTACCGCTATTTTGAGTATTACTTCAGAAACACTCCCAGCATCATTCGTAAAAACCGCAGCTCCTGTGCCGTACTTACCGGCCACGAAACAGCAGATGAGCTAAAAGCACTAGGACGTGATATGCTTGAGTACTGGGGCCTTGGTTGCCGTAGTGTAAACAAGCTTTTTGTGCCGGAGGGCTACGACTTTCCGCTGCTCTTCAGGTCGCTGGAAAGCTGGGCTGATGTACAAAACCACCATAAATGGATCAATAACTACGATTATTATAAATCCATATTCCTGGTAAACGGAGAAGAGCATCTGGACACAGGTTTTTTACTTTTCAAAGAAGCCGAAGCCCTGGCCTCACCAGTTGCTGTAGTTTATTACCAGTACTACAAAGATGCACAGCAAGCCACACAGCTCATAGAGGAGCACAGCGAAAAGCTGCAGGTTGTGGTTGGCAGGGAAGATACACCTGGCTCCACCGCCTTTGGCCAGGCACAACGGCCACAGCTGTGGGACTATGCCGATGGCATTGATACCCTTGCTTTCCTGTTAAAACTGTAGCCGGCAGCATGAAGAGCAGCACCTTTGGCGAATACCTGCGCAAAGCTCTTCCCGAGCCTTTTACCATAGCCCTTTTATTAACCGGGCTGGTCTTTGTGCTGCCCCTTATTTTTGTACCTGAACGGCCCTCTATTACGGCAATTTTGGGCAACTGGTACCAGGGTTTTTGGGAGTTGCTGGGCTTCTCTATGCAAATGGTGCTGATCCTGGTGCTGGGACACACGCTTGCCCTCACGCCACAAGCCCAGAGGGTTATTGATAAACTAACAGGCCTTGTTGCTCACTCCCCTGCCCGTGCTGCCGCTTTAACAGGACTCACAGCCCTTGTTGCAGGCTTTATCAACTGGGGCCTTTGTGTGGTTTTTGGAGCAATCCTGGCCCGCAAGGTAGCAGAAAGAGCAAAGCAGAATGGAACTCCCATCAACTACCCCTTAGTAGCCGCCGCTGGCTACTGCGGCATGATGGTATGGCATGGCGGCCTGAGTGGCTCAGCACCCCTGGTGGTAGCAGGCAGGGGCCATTTCCTGGAAAACATCCTGGGCATAGTACCTGTGAGCCAAACCCTCTTTTCGAGTCTCAATATTTGGGTTACGCTCAGCCTGTTGGTGGTAGTTCCTGCCGGGCTTTACCTCCTGGGGAAAAAAGCGCCCGCCACCCCGGCCCTGCTGCCCGATACCATAGCCACAGAAAATAAAGCTGAGTATAAGTCTGCTGCAAGTGGCGCCGAACGTTTGGACAGATCTCCTGTAACCGGTCAGATTGCCGGTGTAGTTATGCTGGGCTATAGTATTTACCTGGCTGTTATAAGTGAGAGCGGATTGTCATTCCTGGATCTCAACTACATTAATTTTTTAATATTTGGTCTCTGTCTGCTGCTACACGGCAGCATTGATCGCTTTCTGCTTGCCGTACAGCAGGCAGTAGGTGGTGCTTCAGGCATCATCATCCAGTTTCCATTTTATGCAGGCATTATGGGCATTATGAAGTATAGCGGCCTGATTGTAATATTTGCCAATGCCTTTATCAACAACGCTTCCCCTGCCCTGCTGCCCTTTCTCACCTTCCTAAGCGCAGGCCTCATCAACATTTTTGTGCCCAGCGGCGGCGGACAGTGGGCCGTCCAGGGCCCCATCATCAGCCAGGCTGCCATAGGATTAGGCGTACCTGTAGAATGGGTCGTCATGGCACTGGCCTATGGCGACGGACTCACAAATATGCTCCAGCCATTCTGGGCGCTCCCCCTCCTGGGTATTACCGGCCTGCAGGCAAGGGATATTCTGCCCTATACCCTATTTATACTGATGCTGGGATTTTTGGTGTACGGAGTATTTTTGATTTTTTGGGCTTATTAATGCTGCTAATAGCCGGGCCTGCATCGGGGAGGCTACGGGCTTATTGATATTATTTATTACCCGATACCAATTCCTGAACAACCTTTTCAATTCTAGCTTTGGCAGGCATTTTATCATAAGAGAATTTATCTTTTTTATATAGAATAACCAGCACTTTTTAACAAATGACTGCTATCTTATGACAAGATTTCACTTCTGTTACCTTAATAAAAAAAAGCCCGCAGCGATTATGCTGCGGGCTTTTTTATGGATTAGTTAGGGTTTGCACCTCGCCTGATTTCGAGCCAGCCCTTCAGCTGGCTTGTTTCGTTATTTGGCATTTTGATACTGTAGAAGTAAATACCATCTGTCAGGGAGCCGCCATCCCAGTCATTGAGGTAATCTTTGTTCTCGTATACCACTTTACCCCAGCGGTTTGTGATGACGAGGTGTGTACGAGGAGCTTTGTTCCTGATGTAGAACACCTCATTTTTACCGTCACCGTTGGGCGTAATAATATTTGGCACAAAGATATTGATGTCGTAGTTAATGGTTTCCGTAATGGTTACACTACAACCCTTTGAATCCACTACTGTGAGTTCATAGACGCCCGGAGGCAGATTTTCGTAGGTTGAGATGTATAGACCATTTGAAGAAGGCACAACATCATCGTAAGATTCAAACATCCAGTTTTCCTGACCTTCTATCCGGTCCATCCATACCAGGCTTGAGGTATAAGGAGCAGTTCCACTGCCGGTTGTTACCTGGAAGGTAAGTGTGCCGGTAGCTCTTTCCGGGAATGATACTGTGGTACCTTTGATGGTTGCAGCCAGCTTCGGAGATGGATCTTCCACCCTGATCACATCAGACTTACGGGACTGCTCGTTTCTGGAGCAGATGTTCTGATTCTGCTCAATCCATACCCGGTAGCCACCTTTGCTAAGGCCTGATATATCCCAGTATCCCTGGATCTTGTATATCATTTCGTAGTCGGTACGGCTGATCACAGCACCTTCTATTGCAATTTGCTCGCCTTCAAGGTTTTCTACAAAGATTTGATACTCTGTATTCGGATATCCCTGCAGGTTACTGATGCGCAAGCCGCCGATAGAACCATCGCAATAGCTGTGGATTGGTTCTGCCTGGAAGGTAATTGGTACCGGCACTTCAGAGCCCTCAATGTTGAAGATTCTGTTTTCCGGACAACCCTGTCCGCTGCTGGCGCTGATTACCACCTGGTAACGGCCACGTTCCAGGTAGAATTTGGTCATTTCTTCTGTGAAGCGTTCGGGTTCACCCACCTGAAGCGGATTACCTTCATCATCGAGCTTAAAGAAGGTAGCCAGGTACGGACCTTCCACCTGTGTGATGGCAGCATCCATTTTCAGGAAGATACCATTGCGCAGCTCTGCAAAATCGCAGCTGAAAGGACGTACAGCACTGCTTTCGTCCAGGGCAATCAGACCCGGAGATGGCACTACCACCCCTTTGCTCACCTGGCAGTTACCATTGGCAATAACGAGGGTATGACGACCACGTGCCAGACCGGAGAACAACATACCAGGTTCGAAATCCTGCCAGTTATCTTCTTCTGCCAGCTTCACTCTAAAGCCTTGGGCCTGCAGGCCGCCTGTAATGGCGTTCAGTGTAAATGCACCAACGTTATCGTTACAGTTAGCCTGTTGGCTGATGCTGGTTTCTATCTCTATAGGCTGGCTGATGTTAAGTATTTCAAGAGAAGCAACAGCCGGACAAGTATCATCCTCACTGTCTCTCACCATAATATTAACCGTACCGGCAGCCAGGTTTCTGAAATCTGTTACATTACCAATCATGGTTTGCCATTCAGTTGTGCCTTCCAGCAGGTACTGGTATGGCGCATTGCCGCCAGTTACCATCAACCTTGCTTTACCGCTTAAGTCGCCATAGCAGAGGATATCTCCATCTGCAGTTTTCTGAAAATCAATTTCCAGTTTGGGCTCAGATTCCATGACAATGGTTAAACTACACTCATTACCATTTCTGTCGCGCATGTAAATGCTTACTGTACCAGCCGGAATTCTTTCAATATCCAGGTTCTTACCTGATTCATCCAGAATTACATCTGTCGTTTCACCGGCAATAGCATAAGTGATAAAGATAGATGGCGCTTCTCCGGTAATCTTATAATGCAGGGCACCATTGCGCTCGCCACAGCTTGGCCTAACAAAACTTGTAAGCTCTGCACCAAATACACCGCATCTAAAATTCCCCGGATCTGTAGGATCAGTCGGATCAGTCGGATCTGTTGGATCTGTTGGATCGGTAGGATCTGTAGGATCGGTAGGATCTGTAGGATCAGTTGGATCTGTAGGATCTGTTGGATCTGTTGGATCTGTAGGATCTGTTGGATCTGTTGGATCTGTAGGATCTGTTGGATCTGTTGGATCGGTAGGATCGGTAGGATCGGTAGGATCAGTCGGATCTGTTGGATCTGTTGGATCTGTTGGATCTGTAGGATCTGTAGGATCTGTAGGATCGGTCGGATCTGTAGGATCAGTCGGATCTGTAGGATCAGTTGGATCTGTAGGATCTGTTGGATCTGTCGGATCTGTTGGATCGGTTGGATCGGTAGGATCGGTAGGATCTGTCGGATCAGTTGGATCAGTAGGATCGGTTGGATCGGTTGGATCTGTTGGATCAGTCGGATCTGTAGGATCAGTTGGATCGGTAGGATCAGTTGGATCGGTAGGATCAGTTGGATCGGTAGGATCTGTAGGATCAGTCGGATCTGTCGGATCTTCACAATTAAACTCTTCTGATCCAAGTGTTATACTGCCAACTTCAGACACAGTGGTTATACCGCAGCTGTTGAGGGCAATAACTCTATAATAATATGGAGTATCTCTTACCAGTTCACCAATCTGCTGGCTGGTCTCTGTGAGGCTGATGCTGGTATGTAATGTACTAAAGGAAGCATCTGTAGCAACCTCTACTCTATAGCTAGTAGCATTTTCAATTGCTCCCCAACTCAGACTAAAGCTGTCACAGGCATCCTGGCTGGCCGATAAAAGTGGATTTGCAGCTGGTGCAGGTACTACAGCAACCTCTACTGACGCTGGCAATGCTGCCGCTGTACAGTTTACATCCTGCAGGCTGATTACATTGTAAACTGTAGTTTCCGTTGGTGCTACCGAAACAGCATAACTATCCGTGGTAATGCCCTCTACTGTGTAATCATTAGTGCCGTCGCTGTATACTAAAGTATAAGGAGCAGTACCGCTAAAGCTGAATAAAAGTCCTGCCTGGCCTTCTTCAGCAGGGCAGATGGTATTATCACCGGTAGCTGCCAGGGTTATGGCAGGCCGCTGCATAATATAAACCGTGTCTCTGTCGAAACCTACTTCACTGCTTATACACAAATCGGTTTCAGGATTTTTGCTTACACGCACTTCTACACTCAGAAGAGTGCCACTAATGTTTTCTGCCGTATAAGTGCTAAGGTTATGGTCGCTGATGACATTGCCGTTTACAATCCATTCAAAAACAGGATTTGCACCGGCGTTCTCCGGATTAGCGGTAAATACTACCGAACCGTCAGCGCAGGCCTCATCAACAGAAGCAGTCAGTAAAACACTTGGTTCTACTGCTGGTGTAACGGTGATTTCTCTTGTTTCTTCGTCCGCACATCCATTCTCTGTGATACTATATAATATAGTATACCTATTTGGTATGGTGGCAGAGAACACACCTGTAACCGGATCAATAGTCGCACCCTCTGCTTCAACTATACTAAATGTACCGCCACTCACTTCAGCATTGAAGTCTGCGGTGCCAAGTACACACACATCAGCTGGTCCGCTGAAGGCAGCATTTACTTCCTTAAGAGTTACGGTAGCTTTGGCCGAAGGTACTGCAGTTGGGCTGCCGGGGCATGTTACAGCAGGGTCCTGCACTACCTCCACCCATACCTCATCATTTGCCTGTGGATCAGTCAATGTAAAAGCCGGCAGATTTTCACCTACAGGATCTCCATTCCTGAACCACTGGTAATTTGGTTCAGCACCCTCATTGGTTACATGAGCCGTATAGTTAACAGACTCACCCGGGCAAACTTCAGAAACTAGCGGAGAAACACTTACAGTTAATTGTTCTGTAGGATTTACACTGATGGCTACAGAACTATTCAGTGTCTGCATACAGCCATTAGCATCTGTGATGCTGATGAGGGTATAAGTGGTTGTTTCTTCCGGACTAACAGTAATGGTGTTCTCGCCTGTAGCAAGATTAACAGTTTGCGTCTGGCTTCCATCGCTGTATACCACGCTGAATGGCGCTGTTCCACTGGTAAAATCCAGTTCCAGTGCCAGGCTGCTGCCAAAGCAGATAGGCTGATCAGTGGTGATCCAGACTGCGGCAGGCAGAGGGTTTACAACGATATTTTCAAAGGTATTTGAAGCTGCCGTGTTCTTACTTCCACACAGCAGGTCTCCCTGGGTTAGTAGCAGCTGTACATCATCGCCATCTGCGAGACTGCTGGTAGTGAAAGTTGCTGCTGTTGAAACCTGAACTCCGTTCACCAACCATGAATAAGTAGGGTTGGTACCGCCGTTCGTAACGCTGGCAACAGAGTAAGTAGCAGGCTGACCGGCACAGAGAGTGGCTGGGCCTTCAATTGTTACAGTTGCATCCAGCATAGGCGTTACCTCAACCTCCACACTAATACTGGCCGAGCAATCCTTATTGTTGGTATAAGTGTAGGTAATGGTGTGTGTACCTACTCCCGCAGTGGCAGGGTTAAATGTATAGTTGTTTCCGTTGTTAGCTATGCCAGTACCGGTAAATATGCCTCTGTTACCAGATGGAGTACCTGAAAGACTCACGGCTGCATCATTCAAACAGAAAAGTGTCTTTGCCATGGTGAAGGTAATGTTTGGCAAAGGCAGCACTTCCAGCGTTGAAACGGCTGATGTATTGGCACAACCTGTTTCAGGATCTGTATATTGATATGAAATATTGTATAAAGATGGCTCATTCAGCAAGATACTTGCCTGCTCTACCCCATTCACCAGAAATACGCCACCCTCAGGAGAAACCGTTGCATAATCCTCCAGCCTGATTACTGTATTATCTCTGCAAAACTCATTTTTGCTTAGCGCAAGAGTAACCACTGGCAGAGCAGTTACTGTTACGGTAACTTCTGATGACAGTGCCTGGATACAGGTGTTAGCGTCTGATACAGACTTCAGTGTTACTTTCGTATCAGCAGTAAGCCTTCCTAAGGGAATAGTATAGGTAGCAGCATTGATATCATTTACCACAACATCGGCACCACCGGCATTATAGGTCAGGCTGTAGGGAGCTGTACCGGCAGTGAAATTTACTACCACATTGGCATCCTCCTGGTTATAACACACGGCCTGCTCATTATTGGCAAAAGTGGCATTGGCAAGTGTATTCACCACCACATTCACTACTGCTGGTTCACTCTGACAGCCTTGATTACTTTGTACTATATAATAAGTATAAGTACCAGCCTCACTATTATTATAGTATGGTGTATCTGTATCAGGATCGAAAGAAGCGGCAGATCCGGATACTTCACTTGTAAGAGCGGCATCTCTGAAGATCTTAATAGTATAAGCCGGGTCTGAAGCGGTTATCGTAATAGCACTCACATCTCCACCTGCACAGATAGCCGCCGGGCTGGAAGTAATGGGGGCATCAGGTTTTTCTAAAACTACTACCGAAAGAACAGCTGTAGCATTACAACCATTTACATCGTAGCTCACATTGATTGTGTGAGTACCAGAGCCTGCAGCAGAAGGATTGAAAATATTACCACTGATTGCAGCGGCAGTGGCAGCATTGGAGCTGGTAAAGGTAAAAGTACCACCTGTAACATTCGATTCTACTGAATTTGCCAGATTGTAAGAAGTTTCTATCTGGCACAGAGATGCAGGTGGTGCTGCGGTAAGTGCCAAAGTATTCTTGATCTCAAACAGTCTTGAATCGAAACATACGGTCTGATTATCCAGCACAGAAATCTCATAATACCCATCAGAAAGACCATTTACCGGCAGGCTACTGTGCACAGTGGTATCATTTGCTTCCGCTCCAGCACCAAATTTCACCAGCCGATAGCTGTAATTACCCGAACCACCACTGGCAGACAGGTTTACACTACCACTTGGAGTAGCTCCTGTACATGAATTATCTGTTACAGTCAGGGTATTGATTGCAGGACTTGGAAATGACAGAATATTAAATGGATTTCTATCGTAGGATGCAGTTGTGATAGCATCCTGCACAAAAAGGAAGTAGGGACCACCACTCTTTAAGTTTGGTAACTTATAAGTAGCCCCCTGATCTGCATTTATAAAATGGTTAGTTGGGCCTATAAGGTAAATTACAAAGGGTGCTGTACCCCCTGTGATGGTTACCTTCATTTCACCATTATCCTGACCTGAACAAGCATCTTTGTAATCAGTAACTTCAAAAGTTGGCTGTGCTTGTGCCATCAAGCTTAAAAAAAGCAGGCCTGTCAGGGACAATAAGATTTTATTGTATATTTTTTTCATGTGGTCTGCTGTTACTTCGTAATCTTTATGTCAACCGATGTAGTACATCCTTTAGAGTCCTGCACAATTACCTGGTAATGTTCAGGAGCAAGTAACCTGCTTGACTGCTGGCTTGGCTCCATATTAATGCCTTTTCCTATCCAATAGTACTGGTAAGGTGCTGTGCCTCCCCTGGCATCTATTTGTACCCTGGCATTGTCGCCTGCTTTTTCCTGACGTAAGGTGGCCGTAAGTTCCTGGGGCAAAGCCAGCAGGTTAACTGATTTTTTTACAACTTTCCCCTCAGAGTCGCTAACGGTGCAGGTATATGTTCCGCCTTTGAGATCATTGCGGAAACTACCGGTGCGGCCATCATTCCAGGAGTAGGTGTATGGTGCCTTCCCTCCTGTGGCTTCTACAGCCACAGTATGCAAGGTACCTGCACAACCCGACTCACTAACATTGGCAGTAAGTTGTAAACCCCTTGTATTTTGCGCTACTACGCCTGTCACTGCGAATAACAGCATTAACATAAGCATCAAGTATTTCATAGTTGTAATTTTTGGCCCACTTGCCATAAACCTGCTTGTAATCATCATTATGCAGTTGTGATCTAGGCTATTACACCCTTTCAGATAGTAAAGATGTTTGTTAAATGCCTTCTAAAAAATTCAATAATACTGAAATTACTACATCTGAAATCTTGCCCCAGGCTTTCATAAATGCAGAAGGGAGATTAATGAGGTAAAAAAAATAGCAGAAAAATGATAAATAAATCTCCTGATTTAATATTTGAGTTTAAGAAGTGCTGTGTAAATAATTGTTACACAATAGCTTAATATTTAAAATAGACTACTCCTCTGCTACAGATTCTTTTTAAGGACTGATACAATCCAATGTGGGCAAAAAGCATCACTAGCAGGTTATATTTTAGAACAATACCATTTTTACATTGTATTTTTTATGATAGATGTAAGAAATGGAATTAAAAAATGATTAAGCATCTTTCTAAGAAAAGGGGGTTGTTTTCGCTGCCCGTTTTTATATTTAACAAAATTTTTAACTTTGCCGCCAATGCAACTGTTAGTTGTATATAAGGTATAGAACTAAACTTTTCGTACTACAATGGCTTTTGACATAGACATGATCAAAGCGGTGTACGGCCAAATGGGCGATAGGATTTCCAAAGCCCGTAAAATTGTTGGCAGGCCGCTTACACTCGCAGAAAAAATTCTTTATTCGCACCTCTACCAGGGAGACCCAACAGAAGCATTCGGCCGCGGCAAATCTTATGTAGAATTTGCCCCCGACCGTGTAGCCATGCAGGATGCAACTGCCCAGATGGCACTGCTGCAATTTATGCAGGCCGGTAAAAAAACTGTTGCAGTTCCCTCTACTGTTCACTGTGATCACCTGATCCAGGCAGAAATTGGTGCCGCACAGGATTTGCAGAAAGCAAATACTAATAATAAAGAAGTATACGATTTCCTGGCCTCCGTTTCTAATAAATACGGAATAGGCTTCTGGAAACCTGGTGCCGGTATTATCCACCAGGTGGTGCTGGAAAACTACGCCTTCCCGGGCGGTATGATGATTGGTACCGACTCCCATACGCCTAACGCCGGCGGCCTTGGCATGATTGCCATTGGTGTGGGTGGTGCCGATGCCGTTGACGTAATGGCCGGCATGGCCTGGGAGCTTAAGTTCCCTAAACTGATCGGTGTAAAACTAACCGGTAAACTTAGCGGCTGGACTGCCGCCAAAGACGTAATTCTGAAAGTAGCTGGTATTCTTACCGTAAAAGGTGGTACCGGTTATATTGTAGAATATTTCGGCGATGGCGCCGATGCCATCAGCTGTACCGGTAAATCAACCATCTGCAACATGGGTGCAGAGATCGGTGCCACCACTTCCCTCTTCGCCTATGGCAATACCATGCGTGCTTATCTGGAAATGACCGAACGTGCCGATGTTGCCGCTGCAGCCGAAAGCGTTCGTGAGCACCTGCGTGCCGACGATGAGGTTTATGCCGATCCGGAGAAATTCTACGACCAGGTAATCGAAATAAACCTAAGTGAGCTGGAGCCGCATATAAACGGACCGTTCACACCAGATGCTGCCTGGCCAATTTCTGAATTTGCCGCTGCCGTTAAAGAGCACGGCTGGCCGGAAGATCTTGAGGTAGGCCTGATCGGTTCCTGCACCAACTCTAGTTACGAAGATATTACCCGCGCTGCTT
The DNA here is from genome assembly GCA_000597885.1 of Flammeovirgaceae bacterium 311. Lineage (NCBI taxonomy): Bacteria > Pseudomonadati > Bacteroidota > Cytophagia > Cytophagales > Flammeovirgaceae > Flammeovirgaceae bacterium 311. Next base: position 6,348,439 of record CP004371.1, on the reverse strand, counting down.
CAATAGCCCAGCAGGCTATTGATAAAAAGCTGAAGGTACAATCTGAATTTACCGTAACCCCTGGCTCTGAACTGGTACGCTATACCACAGAACGCGATGGTCTGCTGGAAGCTTTCACCGAAATTGGCGGGGTGGTATTGGCAAATGCCTGCGGTCCCTGTATTGGCCAGTGGGCGCGCCACATGAAAGACCCAAGCCGTAAAAACTCCATCATTACTTCCTTTAACAGGAACTTCGCCAAGCGTAACGATGGCAACCCAAATACACATGCGTTTGTAGCTTCTCCGGAAATTGTTACAGCGATGACAATTGCCGGCGACCTTACCTTTAACCCTCTTAAAGACAGCCTCCGCAACATTGATGGCGAAGAGGTAATGCTGGATGAGCCAATGGGTATTGAGCTGCCTCCAAAAGGATTTGCGGTAGAAGATGCAGGTTACCTTGCTCCTGCTGAAGATGGCAGCCAGGTACAGGTAGCGGTTGATCCTGCTTCTGACCGTCTGCAGCTGCTTGATCCGTTTAAGCCAAACAAACCTGATGATTTCCGTGGCCTGCGCCTCCTGATCAAAGCAAAGGGTAAGTGTACTACAGACCACATTTCTATGGCCGGCCCATGGTTAAAATACCGTGGCCACCTGGATAATATTTCCAACAACATGCTGATTGGTGCCTTAAACTTCTATAACGAAGCCACCAATAAGGTGAAAAATGTGCTTACCGGCGAGTATGGCGAAGTGCCTGCCACTGCCCGTGCTTACAAGCGCGAAGGCATAGGAACTGTAGTGGTTGGTGATGATAACTATGGTGAAGGGTCCAGCCGCGAGCATGCTGCCATGGAGCCCCGTCACCTGGGTGTGCGCGCCATTCTGGTAAAATCCTTTGCCCGTATACACGAGACCAACCTGAAGAAGCAGGGAATGCTGGCTATTACCTTTGCCGATCCTTCTGATTATAATAAGATACAGGAAGATGATATCATCGATATTATTGGCATTGACAATTTCAGACCGGAGACTCAGCTTACGGTGAAGCTTACCCATGCTGATGGTTCGATGGATGAGTTTAAGGTAAACCATACCTATAACCAGGGCCAGATTGGCTGGTTCTGGGCCGGTTCTGCCCTTAACCTGATTAAGCAAAGTGAAGGTGCCGCTTAAAAACAGCTGCACTTCCATATATAAAAAGAAAAGCCAGCGGATTACCGCTGGCTTTTTTTATGTCCATAATGAGCTTACATCAATCAGGCAAAGATCTGTTTGTTCGGCAAAATTAACCCCTACTCCTTTTCAAGAAAATGCTTTTTCACCAGCCTGTCGGCGTCTGCAGGCCGTACATGACCTAACCATTCATTTTTTACGATTACAACAGGCGCTTCTTTACAGCGGCCGGTGCATTTGATTTTAAATACTTTGCTAACCTTCTTAAGCTTATTTTTATCCAGCGCCTCCTTAAAAGACTTCTGAAGTAATTTGCTCTCCGGCTTACAATCTTTACCGGTACAAACAAACACAAAATCCTGTATGTGGCTAAAATCTTTCTTTCCCATATCTCTCTGTAACACACAAAAACACAAATAAGCTTCCGCTCCCTTTAATAACCTGCTACGATACGCATAAGTTGCCCGCATATCCAGGCGCCATAGGTACCTAAGGCATACCCTAATACCGCCAGCAGCACGCCAACCGGGGCCAGCGATTCGTGAAAGGCCGAAGCCACCACCGGGGCTGATGCCGCTCCTCCCACATTAGCCTGGCTTCCCACAGCCGTAAAGAAAAAGGGCGCTTTGATAAACCATGCTACGGTCAGCATAATGCTCACATGCACCAGCATCCAGATAAGGCCCACCACAAATAACCCGGGATTATCGGCAATTTTGGTAATGTCCATTTCCAGGCCAATGGTTGTTACCAGTACGTAGATCATAACGCCACCAAGTCTGGAGGCACCCACGCCCTCCAGCTTTTTAGCCGGCGTGAAAGAAAGGATCAGGCCAAGTGTTGTTGCTATGATCACTATCCAGAAAAATGGGCTGGTAAGGCTAAAGTCTGTTAGCCACTCATAAGGCCGTTCGTTCGTGATTGGATCCTGCGTAAGGGCAACATTATTCAGCCAGGGCGTTAGCACATCGGCAACAAAATGCGCGAAACCCACAGTACCAAACCCCACCCCCAGAATCATCAGGGTGTGTGGCAGTGTAGGCATTTTGGCTATACTTAGGCGGTATTCCTCTATTCTGCGGCGTACATCGGCAATGGAGGAGGCATCAGCCCTGAAAATCTTATCGATACGTTCCGAACGGCCTGCACCAAACAGCAGAAAGGCCATCCAAATATTGGCTACAATCACATCTACGGTAGCCATAACACTAAAAATATCGCCCACTTCAAATACCTCTTTCATCGCTGCCTGGTTGGCACCCCCTCCTATCCAGCTGCCAGCAATAGTGCTTAAGCCGCGCCATACCTCATCGCCGGCTACAACAGACGGCGCCACCAGCGATACCAGGAAAATAGCAATGGGGCCACCAAGCACAATGCCTGCTGTACCGGCTAAAAACATAATCACCGCCTTTGGCCCCAGCTGTATAATACCCCGCATGTCTATACTGATGGTAAGCAGTACCAGGGCGGCTGGTAATAAATAACGTGAAGCCATAAAGTACAACCTGGATTCGTGCGGATCTACAATGCCAAAGGTATTGAGCAGCGAAGGCAGAAAATAACAGAGCAGCAAGGCGGGTACCACTCCATAAAATTTTCGCCAGAAGGGATGTTCGCTTTTAGAAGTGTAAAAGATAATACCGAGCAGTGCCATTAAAATGCCAAAAACTACTGCATCGTTAGTAATCAAGGCTTCAGACTCCATAAAAAGGGGTTATAGGGGGTTCTAAAGCCGGAAAGATAAGTAAAAATTCCTGCCCTATCCCTAAAACATCAATATCTTAAGCCAACTTAAAGGCATTAGCAGTAAAATTATTCAGGGCTGAATTTTCCAAAAATTTAAGAATGGATAACACACGGTCTGGCTGAAGACCGCAGCTTAAAGTGACTGTACTTATTACCGAAAGCCTTACCCGGCAGCGCCGCCCCGACAAACACTTTAAAACCTTTAAGATGAGGGAAAGGCAAACAAGGTCTACATTACAAAACCTTTCTGAAGCCCTGACAGCAGGAAGAAAAGGCTGCTATGACTGGCGTTTAAGTAAATGGTGCCGCGTTTCCATTTCATTAACCAGGGTTACAAATTCACTTAAAATCATAGCTGTTGCTCCCCACACTACTCTTTCTTCTACAGGGTAGTATGGTGTTCTGATTTTGTACAGGCTGCCTGGCGGGGTGTTGGTAAAACGGATAAAATTTTCTTCCAGCAGATCAGGTAGCGGCACTTCCAGCACCTGCTCTACCTCTGCCGGATCGGGCACAAAAGCAGGTGCTGACGGCATATAGCCTACCACTGGCAATACCACAAAATTACTTGGCGGTATGTAAAGTTCAGATAAGGTGCCCAGTATCTGTACCCCCTGCCGGGGTATGCCCATTTCTTCTTCAGTTTCGCGCAGGGCAGTTTGCAGGCGATCGGTATCACCTGGCTCCCACTTTCCACCCGGCAGACTTACCTGTCCGCTGTGGTGGCCCTGGTACTGGGGCCGCTGCATCAGGGGCAACCAGATAGTGTTTTGCTGTGGGTACAACAGCAGCAGCACACTCCCCTGCCGGGCATCAGGTCGTGGCTGTAGTTTAAACCGTGCATCCTGCTCCAGCTGCGGCGACATAAGTGCCTGTGCCCTGATGCCGGGTAAAGGCTGCTGTAAGCGATTTTTCAACGCATGTATAAACTCTTCCATCATATTTAAAAAACAAAAAAAGCTTCCACTGTTTTCAGTGGAAGCCTCTCTTTAGCAAGAGAAGTTTTTGCTTCTCTCTCTCGTAAGAGATTATTCTCCGGTCTCGTTCTTATCGTAGCTTATTTTAGGAATCTGCTTATCGATCATATAACGGCCAACACCTTCTTCTCCGATGGTATCGAAAAGCTCCAGTGCGCGGCGGGCTATGTATTCCTCTTCAATTTGCTCTTCCAGGAACCACTGCAAAAAAGTTACAGTAGTAAAGTCCTGCATCTGGTAGCACTTGGCAACAATGCGGTTGATAGACTGAGTAATGGCAATTTCCTGCTCCAGTGCATGTTCAAAAACACTTCTGAAGGAATCATAATCCTGCTGAATGCCGGAAATTTCCGGAGAAACAGCATTACCACCTACATCCAGTATATACTTGAAGATCCGCATCATGTGTCCCCGCTCTTCTGACGATTGCTTGTAGAAGAAGTTGGCACTGTTATCGAATCCGTGCTGATCGCACCAGGATCCCATCGCCAGGTAAACAGCAGATGAATGTGCTTCGCGTTTTATTTGCTCGTTCAGAGCGGTTTCTATTTCTTCTGTAAGAGAAGTCTTACGTCTTAATAAATCTTTCATATCTAAAAATGCTAGTGCGTCTTTATCTTATACTGACGAAAATACATCTAAGTTGCCTTTTTACAATATCCCGGCCTATATTTGGAACTGTTCTAAATCTTAATAAGAGACTGATCATCCTGTTGTGCCAGCAAAAAGATAACTCTTCATCAACAGCTTATGCTGCAAATGCCGGGTATTTAAAAAAAGGAATATAAACAGCGGCCTGTTCATTGAATGATGGCCGGCAGGAAATGAAGTGCAATCAAAAACTGAAGTAAACAGCTGTTACACGCAGGCCAGGGTACGGCGGAGGCGTTCGTGGAGAATGCTGTTGAGTTCCATCATGGCTCTGGTTCCGTTCAGCAGGTCCTGAAACTCCAGCACATCCATTACAGTGAGTACAAAGCAGCGGTCACAGCCACAGGGGGTCAATATTTCCACATCGTGTGCACGGCTGGTATTGGTAAGCAGCAGCTCAATGTTGATACCGGCTGCCAGCTTTTTCAGCGAAAAAAAACAAGGTAACTTCAGCAGGGAACGCCTACCGTACCACTCTAACACCAGCACGCTACGCAGGTTATCCTGGTAAATGCATCCGTTCAAAGTGCGGTAAAGTTCCTTAAGTTGCTGATCCTGCATACGTCTGTTTTTCTTAAGCACAAAGATGATTCTTATTTAGACCAATTACAAATAAAAAACGCCATCTCTTTAAGATATAACCTTTTTACCGAAACAAGGGTTTATTTGTTTAAATAACTGATAAGATTATGAAACATTTCTCCATAATAATAACTTTTGTCTCTCTTGTTTTTGCCGTACAAAGTTGTGCTCCCACCAACCTGACTTATCACGAAGCACAGCAGCGTAATTTGCGGAAACTGGATACTGAAGCCCAGCGAACCGATTCAGATTTTCTGGTAGAAGCTGCAAACTATAACCTGCTGTTTATAGAAATGTCTAACAGGGCCATGCAAGAGGGTTATGCCCGTGTGGTAACTGATTTTGCCAACACAACACACAGCGATTATCTGCGCATGCACGATGACCTGAAAAAACTTGCCAAAGACAAAAAAATGTCGCTGCCCACAACCATGAGCGACCGTTATCAGCAAACATCAAGAGAGATGATCACTTCCGACAGAAGAGCCTTTGATAAAAGCTATCTCAATACAATGGAATCCCTGCACGAAAATGCCATCAGGTTATATGAAGATGCAGCGCTTAGAGCAAACGACAGTAATATTCGGGCATTTGCCGCCGCTAAACTCGATATGATCCGTACCCATGAACGCAGGGCTGATCAGCTGGAGAATCAGTTACTATAGCAATTCCCGGCCCCGGCACCTGACTTCAGATCATTCCGATTTTTAAAAAAGCTACAAAACATTAATAACAGTCCCGGTTGTAATAATCGGGACTTTTTTTATTTCAGAGTAAAAGCAGCATATCAGCCAACGCCATGTAGATAAAGTTGATGAGATGCTAAAAATCAGGAATATCTCCTAAATAGAAAGCAAAAGCGAAGCAGCCGTTAACAGCCTATTTGCACAACTCATTGAGCGCCTGCAGACCTGATGGCTCTTCTTTTTCTGCAGAGCGGGCCCAGGCTGCACAAGCCTTTTCGAACTGGTTCTGGCGGTAGTACAGTTCGCCAAGGTAATAATACACCTCATCCAGGAAAGGATCTTTTTGTGCTGCTTTTTGCAAGAAATTCTCTGCCTGCTGAAACTGCTCCCGATACAACAGCAGGATTCCTTTGTTGCGGTATACCCAGGCGTTGGTAGAGTCTATCTGCAGGCTGGCATCAATGTCACTGGCTGCCTCTTTGTATTTCTCCAGCTGTGTGAGCACAAAGCCTCTGTTATTTAAAAAAAACGGGTTTTTAGGCTGCAGTCGTACGGCCTTGTTAACAACCTTCAGTGCCTCATCATACTTTTTCTGCTCAATCAGCAGCATTGAGAGGGCATTGTAGGCATTTGCTTCGTTGCTGTCCAGCTTGATGGCTGTTTCCAGATCAATGCGGGCACCTGTATAATCCTGCTGGTCCATTTTTACAATGGCCCTGTTAACATAAGCTTCTGCATTTCTGGGGTTGAGAGAAATTGACTGGTTAAATGCCTGCAGAGCAGAATCTCTTTCCTGAAGATGATTATAAGCCAGGCCTTTGGCAAAATAAACATAAGCAGAATCCTGATATTCCCTGGAGACCTGCCTTAGGTCGTCGAGGGCCTGTTCCCAGCGTTCTGTTTCAAGGTAAACATTTGCACGGTTAAAGCGGGCGTCGGTATAGTCGGGGCTGATCTGTAAAGCAGCGCCATAATCTTCCAGAGCCTGCTCATGCTGTCCGGATTTAAAATATGCAATGCCCCTGTTATTATAGGCATCGGCATATTTGGGGTTGTGCTTGAGGGCCTGGGTGTAGAGTCGGATCGATTCGGGGTATTGTGCCTGCTGCAGATAGGTGTTACCCTCCTGCAGCAGTTCATAAGCTTTATCTTCGTTGCTGGCGTTACATCCCAAAACCAGCAGAAAAAGCAGTAGAAAATAGATGTATTGTTTCATTTACGGCACAAATATAGAACCGACAGTGCATAGGTTCCTACATTACTATCAAAAAGAAAACGGAATGGCTACTATTTGAGGAGTACATCCGCTAAAAGCAGCAGATTCAGGATATTATTAACGAACCCGGGAAGAAAAGTACTGGTTGCATACAGGCTTTATCCCTGCCTTCATTTTACCAGACCTGCGCATTAGCTCTTCTTTATATTTTTTTTCTTCTCTTCTTTTTTCGCTTGTTCTTCTGCCTCTTTTGCTGCCATTTCTTCTTCGGTGAGTTCCAGGGGTGGCTTCTCTCCTTCATCTGTAAGCCGTGGCGTGTCAAATTCATTATCCAGCACCTGTTTTACTTTTTCACTCTGCACTTTTACATACTCTGCCTCGCCTTTTTGCGAGATCCGGCGGTAGTATTCGTACACCGGTACTGCATAGTGCTTGGGCTCTATGCGATGGCCATAACGCTTGGCCCACACAGCGGTAAAAGCCGCTCCCAAAAAGAAAATAAGGCTGGCATAAGAGGTCCATAGCAGGATCAGGATAATAGAACTGGCTGCCCCATAGGCAGAAGCAGGATCGGCAATTCCGATATATTTGGCAATAAGTGCCTTGCCTGCCAGGAACAAAAGAGAAGTTACAAGAGCACCAATCCATACATCGCTCCAGGAAACATTAGCATCGGGTAACACTTTGTAAATGGTGGCAAACAGCAGCGTGATTACTGTAGCGGAAATCACAAAATTGACGATGTCGATGATATAGGTTGAATAGTTGGAATAAACAGCTACATGCTCGGTCATATATCCGCTCACTGCCGTTACAATAGAAGATACAATTAGAGAACTAAGCAGCAGGAAGCCCACCACGAGCACCATGCCAAATGCAAATAGCCGGTCTACAATCAATTGCTTGAAAGCCCTTTCAGGGATTACCTTTAGCTCCCAGATGTCATTCAAACTAATTTTGAGGTGGAAGAATACCCCCGTTGCGGCATAAACCAGCGATGCAACACCAATAATGGTAGCAATAGTACTGTGCTGAGCCTCACTGGCAGCCACAATGGTTTCTTCTACCTGCCTGGCACCCTGGGAACCTAAAATATCGCTAAGCTCCCGGTACACCTGGCCTCTGATGGCTACGCCACTAAAAAATTTTCCGGTTACGTAAAATATGATTACGAACAAACCGGGCATGGAAAACACAGTATAGTAGGCAATAACGGCACTAAGGCGGAATGGATCATTCTCCATCCACTTGTTATAGGTGGCTGCTAAAACTGACCACACATTACCGGCGCGCCGTCTAACATGTTTCATCCGCCCACTACCTCGCCACCATTGATATGAATAATCTGACTGGTCATATAAGAACCATCATCTGATGCAAGAAACACATAGGCCGGTCCAACTTCGCTGGGTTGCCCGGGCCGGTTTAGCGGCACCTTTTTACCAAACTCATCCACATTATCCATGGTACTGGGAATCAGGGGTGTCCAGATAGGTCCCGGTGCAACGCCGTTCACCCTGATTTTACGCTCTGCCAGGTTTTTACCCAGGCTGCGGGTAAAAGCAGTAATAGCCCCCTTGGTAGAGGAGTAATCCAGTAAATGCCCGCTGCCCCTGTAGGCTGTTACACTGGTTGTATTAATGATACTGTCTCCCTCCTGCAAATGCTCAAGCGCCGGCTTGGTTAAGTAAAACATAGAGAATATGTTAGTCCGAAAGGTTTTCTCCATTAAATCCAGATCCAGCTCTTCCATTTCATCGGTTGGATGTTGCTCAGCTGCATTATTCACCAGAATATTTAATTTACCAAACTCTTCTACTGTTTTCTTCACACATTGTGCAGCAAAGTTACGGTCACCCAGATCACCCCGCAGTAACAGGCATTTTCTACCCTCTTCTTCTACCAGGCGTTTGGTTTTATTGGCATCTGCATCTTCGCTCAGGTAAACGATAGCAACATCTGCTCCCTCTCGTGCATAATGCACGGCCACAGAACGGCCAATTCCGCTGTCTCCACCTGTAATGAGGGCCACTTTCCCCAACAGTTTATCACTGCCTCTGTACTCATCCCTGATGATCTGGGGCTCGGGATCCATTTTGGATTCTTTCCCGGGAGTTTTCTGTGACTGATCTTTTACTTTCTCCGATTTTTCTTCTGCTTTCTTAGTCATATGCTGGAACCTATGTGGCCTGTTTAAAAAAAATAATATGTATGATATAGTTGGAACGTGATCTTCTGAAGCAGCTGCCATGGCCAGTAGAAACAAAGGCGTTGGTCAGTTTATGCCCTGCTTACTTCACTTTCAAGCTTCAGGACTTCAGCCCCATCATTCTGCCTGATGAGCAGGGCCTTATTACCGGCCTCTCCTTTTCTGGTTATTTCAGAACCTTTTATGGTACGCGTTACTTCATGATCGAAGGTTTCCTGCACCTTGCCCTCTGCAGTACCTGAACCCCATTTCCATGTAACCTTTGTGCCTTCTCTGATCATATTGCTGCAGCTAAAAATGTAAATACAGAATTTAAACAAAGCTTTATAGCTTATGTTTCTGTATTACGAGCGAAACTGTAGACCCGACTAAACAAAACCAAACTTGTTGCCTAAAACCGCAGGCATTTTTTACCGGGCTTATTTTTTAACAGGGCAGCATGTTTCACTGCACAGGCTATCTGGTATGTGGTGGTGCATCTTTCAAAGTTAAACACTATTTGGTTTCTGGTATCCATAACCAGGGGATCATGCAAAAGCAATAAACCGTTAACACTTTGATACGTTAGGAATACATGTAGGCGCGTATATTCTTTTAATCATCAATTTTTTAAACACGATGGCTTACAACATTTACACAAATTTGTTCCACGGACAAACATTATCAAGAAAACCTATGAGTGAATCAAAGAAAACAACAGATAAAGAAACGATCAGAAGCTGGGCCGAAGCCCGTAATGGTGTTCCCGCTTTTGTAAAAGGAACTGAAAGCAACGACAGTGGCGTACTACGCATCCACTTCCCCGAGGCCAGCAGTAACGACAGCCAGTTCGACAAAATCAGCTGGGACAAATTCTTCGATCAGTTTGAAAAAAATAACCTGGCCCTGCTGTACCAGGACAAAAAAGAATCAGGGGAAAAAAGTACTTTTTATAAAATGGTTAGCAGAGAAGATAAATAGTATTGAGTATTTCAACACAACAACATGGCAGCCTGCATTTAAATTGGCTGCCCTTTTTTATTGAGTATAAGTTTACCTCCCTTTCTGATCAGGGGTGGAGTATGATTTTCCCGATGTTCTGCTGCTGCTCCAGCATATCATGTGCTCTTCCAGCTTCCAGCAGCGGAAGGCGTTCGTGAATTACAGGCTTGATTTTACCTTCGGCCAGCAGCTGAATTAAATTCTGCAGTGAACGGCGCAGCAGGGGCCTGTTTTGTATAATGCTGAATAAATGAAAAACGCTGACTGTATAGCTGGGTGCAGGGTTACGGGCAAAGGTTTTCAGAATATTGCCCCGTGGCATCCCGCCGCTAATACCCAACCATATAATCTGCCCCAGGGTATTCAGCATCCTGAAGTTATCTTTAAAGCTTTCGCCACCCACAGAATCCAGAATTAAGTCGGCACCCAGCCCATGGGTAACATCCATTACCCTGCTTAATACATTTTCGGTTTTATAATTAATAACCTGCCAGCAACCAGCCTTTCGTAAATAATCTGCCTTTGTCTCATTGCTGGTAAGCCCTATTACCCTGGCACCGGCCAGTTTGGCCAGCTGCAGCACAGCAGTACCTACCCCGCCCGCAGCAGCATATAGTAATATGGTTTCATGCTCGCGCACCCGGCGCATGGTGTGCAGCATATGCCAGGCTGTTAAATACGTAACCGGCAGGGCTGCTGCTTCGTCAAGGTCCACCCCTTCTGGTATGGGAAAAACTCTTTCCTGGCTTACTGCCAGATAACTGCTGTAGCAGGGCTTGCCAAATACCAGCACTGCCTGCCCTGCAGTAAAATCTTTTACCCCCGGCCCCACTCTTTCAATATAGCCGGTACATTCGGCACCAGGGGTTGCCGGAAAATCGGGCATATACGGATAGTGCCCCCTGCGTACCAGTACATCTGCAAAATTAATGCTGATGCTCTTTACCTTTACAAGCACCTGCCCGATTTTAGGAACAGGTTTATCCATTTGTTCCAGCTCCAGCACTTCAGTACCGCCTGTTTTGTACATTCTGATTGCCTGCATGGTTTCTAGCATAAAAATGGGGTTTACATGGAAAAACCTGATCAGCGAAAATCTGTACCTGCTTAAACTACTGAATATATGAAAATTAGCTGAAACTTTACAAGTCTGCTTTTTGAGACCATTCCTCAACTTGGAATTTAGCGGGAATTTGTAATTTCGCGGCATGTTTTTCTTCCTCTCCAAAACCCTTGGCCAGCTGTTAAATCCGCTGGTGTTGCTGGTCGTGCTGCTCCTGCTGGGTCTGTTCCTGAAAAAGCCACTGCTCAAGCGCCTGTTCCTGGGTGCCTTTGCACTTTTCTTCCTGATTTTCACCAATCCGGTTATTACAAATGAAGTGATGGAGTGGTGGGAAGTGCCTCCTGTAGCTTATAAAGCCATCGAAAAGCCCTACCAGGCTGCCATTGTCCTCTCTGGAGTAACGGGTTCCGATAAAGGCCCCCACGACCGCATCCATTTCCATAAAGGGGCAGACAGGGTAATGCATGCCATTCAGCTGTACAAAATAGGCAAGGTGCGTAATCTATTACTTAGTGGAGGCTCCGGATCTTTGGAGGCCGATAGCGTTACGGAAGCTGAACGCATGCGGCGGGTGATGCTGCTTTCGGGAGTTCCTGATTCTGTAATTCTGCTGGAAGGGAAGAGCCGCAATACTTACGAAAATGCAGTGTATTCCAAACAGATGCTGGATAGTCTGTATCAGAACAGGCATTACCTGCTGGTTACCTCGGCCTTTCATATGCGCAGAGCCCGAGCTTGTTTCAACCGGGCAGGTGTACAAACCGATGCTTTTACCACCGATTTTTACAGTTCCGATACACCCTATGACTTTGGCAGCTTTGTAATTCCGCGGGGCGAAGCCATTGTTGCCTGGGATAAGCTGATTAAAGAATGGGTAGGCTGGCTGATGTATAAGTTCTCAGGATACATTTAAAAAAGAAGAGAGTAGCAGTTTGCTACTCTCCTACCCAGATTGATTTCTGATTCAGAAACTCATACATGCCCACATCGGAAAGCTCGCGGCCATAACCCGATAGTTTGATGCCGCCAAATGGCACTGCAGGATCGCTTGCCATCATTTTGTTTACATATACAGCTCCGCTTTCTATGCGGCGGGCAAGGGCAATACCCCGCTCCTCATCTTTTGTCCATACAGAACCGCCAAGTCCGTATACAGAACCATTGGCCATTTCCACGGCTTCATCTTCGTCCATTACCCTGAAGACAGAGGCAACAGGACCAAAGAGCTCTTCTTTATAGGCAGGCGTGCCTTTGGGAATATCAGCCATAATGGTAGGCGTAAAGAATGCACCCTCCCGATCGGGCCTTTCGCCCCCTAAAACCAGAGTAGCACCTTTTTTCAGGGTTTTCTGCACCTGCTCCAGCAGATCTTCTGCCAGATCTTCCCGGGCCATAGGGCCATAATCTACATCATCGTCTGTAGGATCTCCAATTTTCAGGGCAGCCATTTTTTCGGTGAATTTTGCCAGAAACTCATCATGGATCTTATCCACCACAATAAAGCGTTTGGCTGCAATACAACTTTGCCCCAGGTTAATCATGCGGCTTTTCACTGCCCATTCCGCTGCTTTATCGAGGTCGGCATCTTCCAGCACCACAAAAGGATCGCTGCCGCCCAGCTCAAGCACTGTTTTCTTCAGACGCTTGCCAGAGCGGGCTGCCACGGTACTTCCGGCCCTTTCGCTGCCAGTGAGGGTAACAGCCCTGATGACTTTATGATCAATGAGCTTTTCGGTTTTTTTACCCCCGATCAGGAGCGATTGAAATACGCCGGCCGGAAAACCTGCCCGCTGAAAGATTTCTTCGATGGCTAAAGCTACCTGCGGCACATTGGAGGCGTGTTTCAGCACACCCACATTACCTGCCATGAGGTTAGGGGCGGCAAAGCGGATTACCTGCCAGTAAGGAAAATTCCAGGGCATAATGGCCAGAATGGTACCAATTGGCTCATAGGAAACAAATGCCCGCCCCTTCTCTACGGACAGGGGTTTGTCTTTCAGAAATTCTTCAGCATGCCGGGCATAGTAGCGGCAGGCATCAGCACATTTCTGAATTTCAGCCCTTGCTTCCTTAAGGGTTTTGCCCATCTCCAGGGTCATAAGATGGGCATAGTGTTCTATGTCGTCTTCCATCACCTGAGCGGCAGCATTCATGCATTCTACACGCTCGGAAAAAGGAGCTGTGCGCCAGTGCCTGAAGGCATCCTGAGAGAGCTCTAGTACTTTTTTGATTTCACTATCTGAGGCTTCGTTAAACTGACGAATCGTCTGGTTATTAAACGGATTTACGGATCTTATACTCATAGTCTAAAAAACTGCCTTATCTGTAAGATGTTTATCTTTAGCACAAGTGCATGTTTAAACTGCTGCCCGCCCGGAAGCTTGCAGCTGCGCCCCCCCCCTTCAACAAGCTTCGGCGATACCTTTGTCTGCTAATACTCACTACAACTGTTTACATCAGCTGTTGTCTCCCAAATTCAGAAAACTTCGGAAAGTAAATAAGATCGGCTGGTCTATATTTTAGAAAAAGGTATGGCAGCAGCTATTTGCATCACCAGGAGGCTGTTTTCAGGAGAAAGCAGGGCTTTTCAAAAAGCATCATTCTAATGTAGGGTTAGCTGACAGAATCAGTAGGATTCTTAGCGTTCAGCCCATATTTTTGAAGGATCAATTATCAACATTATGAAACAACCACCCTTACGTTTTCTTGAAGTGATTTCATCGCTGCTGGCATTGCTGGCTGTGTGTGTGCTTATAGCACTGGTAGTAGTAATAAAATTACCCCGCCCGGCAGAAGATGGCAGCAGCTTACCAACAGCACAGGCCAGTGCCGCGCCTGCTTATGATGAGCAAAAGGCTATTGCAGCAGGCCTTCAGCCAAGCCCTGCCGGCAAGCAGCTTTTTAATAACAACTGCAGGCAGTGCCATGCCATTGAAGCCATTGTAGTGGGGCCGGCTCTTGGCAATGTTACCAACAGAAGAAGTACAGAATGGATACATGCTTTTGTAAGAAACTCCAGCCAGATGATCAAGAGTGGAGATCCGGTGGCAAAGGAGCTGTATGAACAATTTAACAAGACCCAGATGCCAGGCTTTAAATTCAGTGATGAGGAGTTAACAGCGCTGCTAGACCACATTAAATTTGAAACCAGCGCTTATGGTATGTAACAGCACGGGGGGCTTTTGAAAGTTTGTTCCTGATGCTTTAAAAACCAGCAACTGAATATCCCTCCTGCTTAAGGTTATGGAGTCCGCCTTTTAGGGAATACACATTTAAGAAACCGGCCTTCTGCATATACCGCATTGCTTCTGTACTGCTATCGCCATCGTGGCAATAGAGATAATAAATACTGCGGCGGTTCAGGCGGTTGATTGCTCGTTTAAAAGCCTCAGGATCATCGAAGGAAAGGTTTAGAGAACCAGGCAGATGCTCCTCGGCCCAGTCTGAGTTGCTGCGTACATCAATCAGCTGGCCCGGGTTCTGGTGAAGGGTATAAACAAAAATATTTGGGGAAAGGCTGTTTTCGACTGGTTTGGAACAGGCAAACAGACCTACAAGTAAAATAGCGTATGCAAACCGTATATAATGCTGCCCCTTCATAGCAAATCCTCCTCAATACATATTAAAATAAAAGCGAAACAATAGCTAATTGTTTCGCTTTTATTTTAGGTCTCATAAAGATTTTTTGCCATTGAATCTATTTGCTGCAACAAACCTGATTATGATGAATGCAGATGCCTGGACTTCAGGAAATTAACTGTACAAACCAATGCTATAAATAATCTTTGATGGCCTCGCCCAGATCATATACCCTGGTGCCCTCCAGCTCTTTATCAAGTATGCTGAATCCTGCCGCCGAGCGGTAACCGGCACCGCAATGCACCACCACTGGTTTATCTGTTGGCACCTCTCCTTTCCGCTCCCGCAGCTGATGCAGGGGAATGGGAATGGCATGTTCAAACACTTTCCCCTGCCTTACTTCGCCTTCATTGCGAACATCAACCACGGTATAGTTCTGTGGTGCAGCCTTAAAGTGCTCCAGGATCAGAAACAGATCGTGCTCCTCACCCGGCGCCTGATTTGCCAATGCACCCCTGATGTTACTTTCATAACCTATTTTGGCAGCCTTCCCGATAAGCCGTTCCAACTTTTCAGCATCTTCTGCAATCAGGTAAAAGGGCTCCTCCGGCCCCACGATACTGCCAAGCCAGGTTTCAAATTTACTACCATCCATTATATTGATGGCCCCCTTTATATGGCGGTTTTTAAATTTCAGCTGATCTCTGGTATCTACTATCAGTACCCCGGGCTCCAGTTGGTCTTCCGACCCCAGCCGGGGCACTTTGCTGATGCTCTCTTCATAATCGGGAGCGCCTTGTTTATTAAGCTCTACTCCCCTGCTAAAGTACCGGGGTATAAATGGCTGGTCTTCCAGCAGAGTTTCGATAAACTCTTTTTCAGACATCTGCTGCAGTGCATAATTTTGTTCCAGCTCTTTGCCAATGGTGCTGGTTAGCTCTGTACTGATGTTTTTACCACACAAAGAGCCCGCTCCATGGGCAGGGTACACCAGTACATCCCGCTCCAGTTGCATAATAATATCACGGGTGCTCTGATACATCTGCTTTGCCAGGTACTCCCGCATTGTTCGCTGATCATCTTCTTTTTCACGCAGGTCAGGACGGCCAACGTCACCCACAAAGAGAGTATCGCCCGTGAAAACAGAGTGCTGTCTGCCGTCTTCATCTATAAGAAGAACAGTAATGCTGTCGGGAGAGTGGCCGGGGGTATTATAAGCTTTCAGCACAATTTTCCCCAGGGAGATGGTGTCGCCATCATCAAAGCCCGTGTGCGGATAGGCTGCCTCAGCTTTCCTACTCACATACACAGTGGCACCGGTTTTTTTGTGCAGCTCCAGATGCGCACTTACAAAATCTGCATGAGGATGAGTTTCGATAACTGCATATATTTGAGCACCATGCTCACTGGCATAGTCTATATACGGCTGTGGGTTCCGCCCAGGGTCTATCACCGCCATTTTGCCATCACTTACAACAGCATATGAGGCATGTGCCAGCCCTTCGTCGTAAAATTGTTTAATCTTCAGCATATAAAAATTTTGGTTTAGCTGACTTAAAACATAAACATGCCGGAAGGGAAATGTTTTCCAGCTGCCTGCAAACCTACAGAAATCAGGTTGGTAAAAGCAAGATAGTAAGCACAACAAAAAAAAGCAGCAAAGTCCTTATTTCCGCTTTGATAGCAAACCGGCTCAGTTCAGCCAGTTTTTCACCAGCAGGTAATCCACAAAATAAGTAAGCTTCAGGGAGAAGGTTTGGGTATGCGGCTTTTTAAGAAAATGATCTATATTATCTGAAAAGCCGGGGCTAAATCCCTGCTGCCAGTCTTGTGAAGCATCTTTCCAGCCAAAGGTAAGGAAGCTGCCCGGAGCTATCTGCCAGCTGTAAAAAAGGTCTATATTAAAGCTGTTAAAATTTACATCTGGGTCCGAAATATCCTCCTGCATACCATCATTCCCATACCCTGCAGGCACAGTGCTGCCATCGGGCTGAAGCTGAAAAAATTCACCATTGTAACGCACCCGGCTCCAGTAATAGCGGGCACGGACATTCAATCCCATTTTATTGTTAAAGGTAACATTAAGCCTTAGCGATGGCTCCAGGGTAAGGAGGTTTCTGTCTCCGAAAATGATCGCCTGCAGTGCTCCGTCTTCTTCCTCCAGGGTGGTTACATATCCCCTTTCGTTTTTCGCACGTGAATAATTCAGGCCTGCAATTAACGATACATTATTATTTAACCTGTAGCGGGGCTCAAACCAGATGCCCCATTCGCGGGCATCCCAGGCTTTGCGGGTAAATCGCCAGAGCTCCACTGCTGCAGCCAATCGCTTTCTGCGGTCGGTGCTTACATATACATACTCATGATGACTGGGCAGGCGCGTAAAGTAGTAACCATCTCTACGGGTCTCAAAATAGTCATGGCTCTCTATAGGGGTGTGGCTCTGACCAAAAGAAAGATCCCAGAAATTCTTAAACTGCACCCATCCGTTTACATTTCCGCCGGCACTGGTAAAGGCAGAGGGCTTATACAAACGTTCATAATTGAGGTTAACATTCAGCCCCCCCTGGTTAATGATCCAGACAGGCTCAAACACCTGGTAGCCCAGCCACAAATAATGGCTTACTTCGTTTGGGGCCTGTATCATTCCCAAATCATTGATATCGTAGCGATCGCTCTCCACATTGCGCGTCAGCCTGAACTGGAAATTACCACTGATCTTTCCGGCAGAAACAGAATAGCGATATCCTTCTATTCGCTGCCGCTCTCCGGTATTCTCATCCTCATTTGCCCAAACATTGCTGTAGGCGCCAAAGCCTTCAATCTCGTACATGTTCTTCTTGTTCCTGAACCTGAAATCGGTGGCGGTTACATTGGCATCACGCCCTCCTTTCTGGCGGGTAACATTGGTGTTGAGCAGCGAGATATTGGAATTATAGGGCAGGTTTTGGTCTACCACCACAATATTGAAGTTTGTGACAGGGTCCATCAACAGCTTCTTCCGGTGCAGCTGGTAGCTGCCATCGTGCAGGTGCACGGTATCCTGAAGCTGCAGATATGTTTCGTTGGTAACGGCATTGAACACTCCTACTCCCAGGCCTTTGTGCGTTCGCCCCGAAATCTTAGTGGCATTGATCAGCTTGGCATTGGCAGGACGGCCCAGCTCCAGAGAGGTTTCTGCAACCGGCGGGTCAAAAGTATTGAACGTCTGTCCCACCCTTCTGCTATAGAAAAGACCGCCTTTGTTAAACAATTCAGTGCCTTCTGTAAAGAAAGGACGGTTCTCATCGTACTGCACTTCGTAGGGAGAAAGGTTCAGCACCTGGTTATCTGACTGTACCTGGCTGAAATCCGGGATCAGGGCCATATCCAGGGTAAAACTTTCGCTGATTCCCCATTTAACATCCATGCCCCCGCCAAAATTAGCAGACCTGCTGCCACTGCCCCTGTCGTAACCCGCAACGGCACTTACATAAGGAAACACCTGCAGGCGCAGGGGTGGCTCAATGTTATTAATGCCATGCAAGATTCCCGACTGGTTCACCAGGCCCGCCTCAGAGGCATCTACCGGGCTCCAGAAAGATTCCTCGTTTCTGCTGCGGACAATGCGCATAAAATTAACCCCCCACTGCTGCTCCGGACGTTTGGCAAAGCGGATGGCCGACCAGGGAATTTCAAGTTCTGCCACCCAGCCCTCTGCTGTTTGCTGAACTGCGCTATTCCAGACCGCATCCCAGGATACATCTTCGTTATTGGGTGTAATGTACAGATCGAGCTGCACCCCGGCAGATGTAACGGCAAAATAAAAGGCATTCTGTCCCTGGTTATAGGTATCGATCACGATACCAAAGCGGTCGGCAACACTGCCGAAATCATCCCTTAGGCCCAGCTCCCTGGCCACGGATTTCGGGGCAGGATCATGCATGAGTGCTAATACATACAAGGCATAGTCGGTATAGCCAATTTTAATATCTGTGGTATTGGCAGCGGGCTCCAGGTTGTGGGGGCTGATCTGCGTAAAATTTCCTGACCAGGCGATGGGCAGGTTCTGCCAGACATCATCGTCTCCCGCACCATCTATTTTTGGGTTTTCAGGCAGGGCCACGGCACCTATACTTTTTTTCTCCTGCTGTACTTTTTTCTCTTTTTTTGATCCGTTTTTTTGCCCGTCTGCAGGCTGAGCCAGGGCAGTTAAACAGCTCATTAACAGCAGAAAAAGTATGGTGTATAAATGCATAAAACAGATATTGCTTTTCAAAGCTGTGCCTGCACAGTTTAGTTTAAATGTGGTATTAAATTTGGGGGAGAAGAGCCTTCAAAACGGTATAACAAATATACTTTCAAAAAGGTGTATTGACTAATGATTCTGCCGGCTCCCCATGTAACTTTAGCACTTGCTATTGCGTGAAGTAAATAGAATATGAAGAAGAAAGTATTTCGTTATCTAGGCCGTTCGGCCAATAAACTGGATTATTATCGTTTTCGATTCAAGCAACGCACAGGACTGCTGGGTCAGCCAAGAATTTTACCATTCAGAGGGTTTGGAAATGATAATACTGCCATTTTGCGTGGGCTGGTGCTTGAAGACAAAGGACAACAGATAATTCCAGAGTCTGCAAACAGCTGGCACAATGCTTCTGCCCTGTTTAAACGCTATATCAGCAGTGAAACACCGCGGGTGCAGCTTCGTGCCCATTTCCAGGGACAGCACAAAACTGTACAAACCGATTCCGAAGGTTATTTTTACCTCTCCTTTAAGGTAAATAAACTTGCCAAAATTACCGATCCCTGGGAAAGTGTACGGCTGGAGCTGCTGGATAAAGTTACCTATAACCAGGGGCCCATCCGTGCCACAGGTGAAATCCTTCTCTCCGGAGAGGACAATAGTATTGGGGTGATATCAGATGTTGACGACACCATTCTGGTATCCAGGGCTACAAATGCATATAAAAAGCTGCGGCTCATGCTTTTCAATAATGCACAAACCCGCTTGCCTTTTGAGGGCGTTGCAGCCTTTTACCGTGCCCTGCACCGGGGTTACCACCAGGAACGCTTCACCCCCATTTTTTATGTGAGCAGCAGCAGCTGGAAACTATACGACATGCTGGCAGACTTTTGCCATGTGCAAAACATACCTAAAGGGCCACTGCTGTTGCGCGACAGCCGCCTGGACAGGTTCAGGTTTATGGCCTCCCTGCATGAAGGACACAAGCTGGCACAGGTAAAGACTATTATGCAGATGTACCCCCAGAAGTCTTTTATCCTGATTGGAGACAGCGGCCAGAAAGATCCTGAAATTTACCGTGAGGTAGTCTACAGGTACCCGGAGCGGGTAAAGGTGATCTACATCCGGGATGTATGCAAGCCCCACCGGCACGAAGAAATAGCAGCAATAGCCCAGGAGCTAAAGAGCAAAACGGGCGTAGAAATGCTTTTGGTTAAGAATACCGTCGAAGCTGCCGAGCATGCTGCCAGCCATCAGTGGATTGAACCAGATGCCCTGCCTGAAATACGCGGAGAGCAGCTGAAAGACCAGGAAGCAGAAGACCTGATAGAGGCCTGATCTATCGCATCGGCGACCGCTCATTCACTCATTAAAAAAGAAAGGCCACCTGCAGAGGTAGCCTTTCTTTTTGTTCCGGTGGTTGTGGATTGGAGAAAATCCTTAATACATCACTTCTTTGATTTTATAATTTCGTCCGCGAAAGCTAAAGCTCTGGCCGGGCTCTTTACCTTCCATTGCTTCGTAAATAGGCGTTTGGGTTGAGATGATAAAGTACTTCTGACCATCCAGCTCAAAATCTCCCAAACTGGCGGCAACAAAAAAATTCATCTTATCTGTGATCACCAGGGAGCCAAAGCCAATGCCTGTACCCTTGCGAACACCTTTTACACGCTCTAAAATTGTTAACACTCCTGTAGCTTCATGCATGCGTCGTGCATACATGCTCTGTTCGTTCTGACATTGAGCAGTGAAGCTGTCTGTCATTTCTTCGTTGCTGCGCTCAGCAAGCGCACTTTCCTGGATGGAAACCATGGCCTCCCGAGCCGTTTGGACCATCTGTTGCTGTTTTTCGATGCAGGCATCCAGCAATGTATTCTTTAAAGATTTATGATCAACTGCTTCCATTGTAATCTGTAGGTGTGGCTTTTTAACGAAAACGATTTCTTTTAGTTCTATTTTATCTATATAAAATTAAGTGGTTATTTTACGACATTACCATTCTTTCACACTACATGAGCAATTTGCGCACTTATGCAATCGGAGCAGCAGCCTTACTGCTGAGCCTTGGCGGCTGCCAGTCCAGCCAGTCGGGCAGCGAATCACAGGAGATAGCCCTTGATACCACCAGCAGGCCTGCTGTAAGGGCTTCTGTTAATCTAGAAAAAAAACTAGAAAAGTATACTCAGGTACGCCTAACAACTGATTTAAGTCATTTATCAGACAATCAGAGAAAGATGATTCCGCTGCTTATTGAAGCTGCGGACATCATGAACGAGCTGTTTTGGTACGAAGCCTATGGCAACCCTACTGTATTGCTCAGTGGTGCTGATAACGACTCCCTGAAACGCTACATCAACATCAACTATGGTCCTTGGGACCGCCTTGAAAACAATGCCCCCTTTGTAGAGGGCGTAGGTCCAAAACCGGAAGGTGCCAACTTTTATCCGGCAGATATCACCAAAGAAGAATTTGAGGCTGCGAACATCCCTGATAAAACCAGTCAGTACACCTTTATCAGGCGTAATCCTGACAGAAGCCTGATGGCAGTTCCCTATCATGAAGTATTTGCCCCACAGGTGAAAAAGGTTGCGGCGCTCTTACGGCAGGCAGCAGCACTTGCCGAAGATCCAGGTTTTAAAAATTACCTGGAATTACGGGCAGAAGCCCTGCTGACAGACAATTATCAGCCCAGTGACCTGGCCTGGATGGATATGAAGAACAACCAGATAGATGTGGTGATAGGACCCATAGAAACTTACGAAGACCACCTCTTTGGTTATAAGGCTGCCCATGAAGCTTATATCCTGATCAAGGACATGGACTGGAGCCAGCGCCTTGCCAAATATGCCTCCTTCCTGCCTGAACTGCAGCGTAACCTGCCGGTAGATGCCCGCTACAAAACCGAAACGCCCGGCACCGACTCCGACCTCAATGCCTATGATGTGGTGTACTACGCCGGCGATGCCAATGCAGGCTCTAAAACCATTGCCATTAACCTGCCAAACGATGAGGAGGTACAGCTGCAGAAAGGTACCCGCCGCCTGCAGCTTAAAAATGCTATGCGCGCTAAATTCGATGAAATCCTGATTCCCATTTCAGAAGAGCTTATTGCGCAGGACCAGCGCCAGCATATTACGTTCGATGCCTTCTTTGCCAACACCATGTTTCATGAGGTAGCGCATGGCCTGGGCATAAAAAACACCATCAACAACAGGGGAACTGTGCGTGAAGCGCTTAAAGAGCATGCCTCTGCCCTGGAAGAAGGCAAAGCCGATGTGTTGGGCCTCTACATGGTTACCCAGCTGCTGGAGAAAAAAGAGTTGGATGGTCAACTGCAGGATTATTACACCACCTTTTTAGCCTCCATATTCCGGAGCATACGCTTTGGCGCCAGCAGCGCCCACGGCAGGGCCAACATGGTGAGGTTTAATTATTTTGCCGAAAAAGGAGCTTTTGAACGAGATGCGGCCACAGGTACCTACCGGGTAAATTACCAAAAAATGCAACAGGCCATGAATGACCTAAGCAAAGATATCCTGGTAATGCAGGGCGAGGGCGACTACAGTGCCGTTAGCCAGCTGGTAGCAGAAAAAGGAAATATAACCCAGCAGTTACAGGCAGATATAGACCGCCTGGCAGCCAAAAGTATTCCGGTTGATGTTGTGTTTGAGCAGGGGCTGGAAACATTGGGATTACAGTAGTCGTAAAGAGTCTTCTAATCATTAGAAGACTTACTTATGACACTTTATATAGAATTTCCAATGCTGTTGCTCAGGGACTATGAAAAGCCCGGGGGCAAATATCAAACTGCAGACGATCACATTACGGATCTTGTGCAAAAACCCTTTGAAGAAAGGGGAATAACATCAAAAATTAAAAAAATAGATATTGTTGATCCTGCACCCAACACAAATGATGAATTGTTGCGCTACGAGCTGGAAGCCGATGTATCTGAAAAGGAATTTAACCCGGGCTGGATCCTGCAAACATTCGAAAAAGAAGGATACGAAAAAGGGCTGACCATCAAAGATCATCATGGCGAAAGCCTTTATCATGATGAGGATACTGCTGACATCCTCCTGCGTAGAAAGTTCAGAGAGGTATAATGCTCTTTTTGATCAATATCAGGCGCCATGGCTAAAATGTCATGGCGCTTTTTTTTAGGGCATAGCAAGCCTGCATACAAAACAACCAGGCGGGTAAGTCATTTATTGA
Organism: Flammeovirgaceae bacterium 311; assembly: GCA_000597885.1. NCBI lineage: Bacteria > Pseudomonadati > Bacteroidota > Cytophagia > Cytophagales > Flammeovirgaceae > Flammeovirgaceae bacterium 311. Next base: position 6,325,149 of record CP004371.1, on the reverse strand, counting down.
AGTATAAAGATTTATACAATCCGGAAATTTTTTAAACAAGTACTATGGAGAACCCTATTGGAAAGAAAAAATGGGCAATTGCAGAAGGATATATTCCAAGCTGGAGTAACGGACCGGAGCCGGAATTCCTAAGCCATGAAACAGCCTGCATCCTGAATGCAGGAGAAAAGGATGCCCATGTGGTACTTACCGTATTTTTCTCTGACAGAGATCCTGCTGGCCCTTACCGCTTTACTGTTCCGGCACGCCGCACCAAACACCTGCGCTTTAATGATCTGAAAGACCCCGAGCCGGTACCTGCAGGAAAAGATTACGCCAGCCTGATAGAATCCGACGTACCCATTGTGGTTCAGCATACCCGGCTGGATTCCAGGCAGTCTGAAAATGCACTGCTCTCCACCATCGCCTATTCACAGAACGATTAGTACCTGCGGTTTATGAAACATGCAAGAGCTATGCTGGAAACAATTGTCTTGCAACAGATAAATCCTGACACCCCCTGTACAATGACAAAGCATTTTACAGCTTGTATAAAAACAAAAAGCCCGCCTCAAAACGAGGCGGGCTTTTGAGTTTGGTGCGTTAATTTAGAAACTAACCACACCTTCCACTACTACCCCATTGAATTCGCCACCATTTCTGATATCAGTGGCTGCGAAGCCTTTATATTGTTGTTTTACATATTCCCCTTTCAGCAGCACGTTTTTGGTTAAGAACCAGCCTAAGCCAGCCTGTGCTCTGTTGATGGTTGGCTCTAGCCCGCCCAGCATCTCACCACTTACTGTGTTATAGCGACCTGCTACGTAAACCTGATCGTACATTGGCAGGCGATACACTACTTCGGCAGCAAGTTGGTTCCAGGTACGATTTTCTGGTTCGCCGTATGCAGAACCTGAAGCTCTTTCAATTGTACCGAAGAATTCCAGACCGCCTACTTTCACGAAAGGGTTGATCATAACGGCAGTGATTTCGTTGGTCATGTTGGGATTAAAGCGGCCTGAAGTAAAGTTGCCCGCAGCAGTTGCCAGTGTATTTTCCATTACCAGGTAGTAACGAGAGCCGGTACGGTCGCCACCATAAAGGGTGTTTCTTACAGAGTTTTTAGTGGTGTAAACAGAACCTGTTAAGCGAACTCGTACATCTTCGTTCAGCTGTTTGTCGTAACCCACTTTACCAATCACAACAGGAGACCTTTTTCTGTCTGGCACTCTGTTGATACCACCCTGGATCTCACCACCGGTTACACCAACCACAGCCAGGAAGCCACTTGGATGCTGGTACACCACTTCACCACCAATTTCTGTTGTGAAGGCATCCATGATCAGGTTACCTACCAGAGGGTTGTAAATGGCACTACCATTGTCAGTTCTGCGGAAGTGGGCATCACCATAGTTCACTTCATAGTGACCGGCGCGGATGCTTACATTCTGCATGATCTTGTTAAGCAAACCACTGTTCAGCATTTCCAGTTTATCAACCTGCAGGTAACCACCTTTTACCCATGTTTCCTGGTGGTGACGGCTGGAAAGGTAGGTTTGTAAGCTAACACGGATACCATCAGAAAGCTGTGCATCGATGTTCAGGTTTGCATTTGCCAGGTTAAAGCCAGGTCCTACGGCATATAGCTCATTCAGGTTTTTGCCTGCTTCGTTAAATACGGCTGTAGCTGTATTTGTATGGCTTAGCGACTGAAACTGCTGAGTAAAACCTGCACCTATGCGTATGGCAAAACCATTGTACGCAACGGTATCCTGATGTTTCTTTGGTTCGAACACATTCAGGCCAGTTTGGTCGTGAGGTCTGAAGTATTGCAGTGGAGCATATTGTGCAAATGCACTGCCCAGGCCACAAACCGCTGCCATAGTAAAGGCAGCACCGATTCTTTTTAATTGTGAAGTTTTCATGACTGATTTAGTTAAGGGGCGTATGATTTTTTTACTGCTAAGTGTGATTGTATTAGTTATTCACCAGATCCTGTGCTGAACCTAAGAGTATGTTAAACTTGATAGTGATTGCATCGCCTGTTGTTACGCTGCCAAACATGAAGGAAGGAGGCTCTACACCGTACTCACTCATCTTGATGGCTTTACTGCCCTGGAAGCTAACCGCTCCTTTGCTATCTACCTTGCCCAGCAATTCGATCGTTTCTGCCTTGCTTACCCCGGCAATGGTAACTGTGCCGTTAGCAATTATTTTGGTTGCTCCGTTTACCTGCTCAATGCTTTTGATGCTGTTCAGCACAAACCCTATATCTTTATGTTTATTGGTATTTAGTGCTTTGTAAGCATTTTTGTCCATTGCGTCTTTACCACTTTTCAGGCTTTCAGCACTTAACTTCAAATTTGCCTGCTTAATGGTGTTCAGCTTGCCAGCCTGCTGATCCAGCACTACAGTACCCTGTACAGCACTGCTTGTCATTGTCCAGTCGTGCATGGTAGAAGTACCCTCTACCTGTACTGTGCTTTTGGGCGATATTTTGAAGCTTTCCTGAGCCATTACCCAAACTGGAAGTAGCATAAGGATTAGGAGTGTTATTGATCTTTTCATGGTAGTAAGTGTTTTGTTTGTATTTCGCTGCGGCTTAGCCGCTTTGTTAATACAAATGTATACCAGCCTACCCCCCCGGAACATGATGAAAATTGGTTGGAAACATGATAGTTAGAGTGGTTACAAAATGACCAATATCATGTATTCGGGAAACGCACTGAGTGCAATCGTATGAATTGAATTAAACTCATATTTCAGAGTTAAGAACAGAATAATCCAATATTAAGCTTCAACCATAACTTTAAATAAAATTCTTGCAGGGCAGATGAAAATCATACAGTCAGATCCATCTCCCAAACAGTACTTTCGTCATGTTCTGAATATCGACCTGGTCTTTTAGCTATCATGCTCATACCCAATCTGCACCACCCATAAAACCGGCTGCTCCTCCCTTTTTTATGGAGCTGCAACGCAGAGTACTCATCACTAATCTTTATCTTAGTGAGCTGACCTATAAATACTGTGCAAGCCGCTACCAAAAACTTTAAAATATACCGCTCCTCTGCCGGATCCGGTAAAACATACACCCTCACACGGGAGTACCTTTCTCTGGCTCTGCAGAGTCCGGATTACTTTCGCAGCATCCTGGCCGTAACCTTTACCAATAAGGCCACCCAGGAAATGAAAAGTCGTATTGTAGAAACCCTGCACGAGCTGGCCGGGGGCAAACCCCACTCCATGCGCCAGGAGCTGATGGCCCTCACGCAGCTTTCCGAAGCAGCACTTCAGAAAAGAGCGGAGCAGGTGCTTTCGTCTATCCTGCACAATTACTCCCACTTTGCCGTCAGCACCATCGACAGCTTCTTTCAGCGCATTATCCGCTCCTTTGCAAAAGAAATAGGTTTGCGGGCTGGCTTTAAAGTTGAATTAGATCAGCAAAAAGTGCTCGACGATCTGATAGACCGCGTACTGGCAGGTGTAGGCGTTGATAAACACCTGACCCGCTGGCTTACCCAGTTTGCCGAAGAACAAATAGACGAAGGCAAAACCTGGGACATCCGCCGCAGCATCCGTACACTGGCCGGCGAAATTTTTACCGAGAGCTATAAGGCGCACGAAAAAAGCCTTAACCGGATTGCTCACGACGAGAAAACCCTCCTGAAAGTATTAGGCCAGCTTAAAGATCTAAGAGTTGCTTTCGAGCAGCAAATGGATGAGTTGGGCCGCTCTGCCCTTACATTCATAAAGGACCGCGGCCTTCAGACGGAAGATTTTGCCTACGGCCGCAGTGGGCCTGCCAACTATTTCAGCAACATTCTGAAAGAAAACGGCAAATACGAGCCCGGCAGCCGCGCCCGTGAGGTGCTGCTCGATCCGGAAAAATGGGCCAGCAAAAGCAATAAGCAGCGTGATTATGTACTATCTGTTGCCCTGGAAGGACTACAACCCCTCATGCAGGATGCCTTAGCCTTGTATGATGATGGCTATGAGAAATACAACACTGCCAAAGAAGTACTCCGGTTTATATACACCCTGGGTATTCTGGCGCATCTCACAGCTGTGCTTAGCAAGTACCGCGAAGATAATGACCTGCTGCTCATTTCCGATGCTGCTGTTTTCCTGAAAGACATCATCGGCGAAAACGAAGCCCCCTTTATCTACGAAAAAACCGGCACCCGCTATCTCCATTTCCTGATCGATGAGTTTCAGGATACCAGCGGCTTTCAGTGGGATAACTTCAGGCCACTGGTTGCCAACTCAGTAGCCTCAGGCAACCGCAACCTGGTGGTGGGCGATATCAAGCAAAGCATTTACCGCTGGCGTGGCGGCGACTGGAAGCTGCTCCTGAACCGTATTGCGCTCGACATTGGCCCCGAAAATACCGAGCATGTAAACCTTAACCATAACTTTCGCAGCTGCCGGCAGATCATCGACTTCAACAACAGCCTGTTTTTCCAGGCAGCCTGGGAGCTAAAGGAGATCTGCAGCAGCAAATTTGCCGAAGTAGCCGATAATAAAGAGCTGAATGCACTGGAGTTTGAAGCCCGCAATATTGCCGCTGCCTATGCCGAGGTTACCCAAACCTACCCGGAGAATAAGTCTGATAACCCCTGCGGCCTGGTAAAAATCAACTTTCTGGAAGCCGACGAAGAAGAAGGAAGCTGGAAGGAACAGGCTCAGCAAGCCATGCTCAGCACCATAGAAGAGCTGCAGCAAAAAGGCTATAAAGCCCGCGACATTGCCCTGCTGGTGCGCAGCAACCGCGAAGGCCAGGAACTGGCCAATGTGCTGATGCAGGCCGAAGAAGACAAAGCAGACGGCAACCCTTACAATTATCGTGTAATCTCCAGCGACTCGCTTTTCCTGAGCAATGCCGCCTCGGTATGCCTGCTCCTGAATGTGCTGCGCTACCTGCACAATGCACAAAATGCCGTTGCCCGCACCAACATGGCCTACGACTACCAGCGCTACATACTAAAGCCAGCCCAGCTGGACCTGCACCAGCTATTCCGGGCCTGTGCAGGAGACGAAGAAGCTCTGCAGGCGTACCTGCCCCCGGAATTTCTGCGCAAGCGGGCCTACCTGACCAAACTGCCACTCTATGAAATGGTGGAAACACTCATTATGCTCTTTAGCCTTAACCAGCTGCCTGGTGAATGGGGCTACCTGCAGGCCTTCCAGGATGCTGTGCTGCAGTACAGCGGCGAAGAAAAAGGAGACATTGACACTTTCCTGAACTGGTGGGACGAAACAGGTCATAAGCATACCGTGCAGGTGAGCGAATCGCTGGATGCCATCCGCATTTACACCGTGCATACCAGCAAAGGCCTGCAGTTCCGGGCAGTCTTGATGCCCTATTGCCAGTGGGAGCTTAATCACAAGCCCAATGCCAATAACTTTATCTGGGCAAGCAGCCAGATGCACCCCCTGCAGGAACTGGAGGCACTACCGGTGCGTTACTCCTCCCGGCTGGAGCAAACCGTTTTCCGGGAGCAGTACTTCCGCGAACTGATACAGGCTTATTTAGACAACCTGAACCTGCTGTACGTAGCCTTTACCCGTGCAGAGGAAGCCCTGTTTGCATGGACCCCCCTGCCCAAAATATCCAAGGGGCAAAGCATTCCCCGGGCCGATGCTGTTAACGGCATGCTCTACCGCCTGCTGCGTGGCGAAATGCAAGCCTCTGGCATTACCGAACTCTATCATGAGCCACTGTTATCCCTACCGGAAGGCTGGCAAGAAAGCAGCAATATATATGAAAACGGAGTACTGGAACAGGTCGTAACACGGGAGAAAAAAGGCGGCGAAGATTCCTTTGCCCTTGGTCAATACCTAAGCACCCGCTGGCGGAGCCGCCTGACTGTGCGCAAACGCAATGCAAGTTTGGTGCTGGCTACAGACGAAAATTCTGCAGCACGCATCAACTGGAGCCGTACCCTGCACAGCCTGCTGCGGCAGATACGCCAGCCTGAAGATCTGGAGCGTGCTCTGGAGAATATTTATTATGAGGGCATGGTAAACCGGCAGGAAATACCGGCCGTCAGAAATCAAATGCAGGCACTCTTCAGCCATCCTGTAGCCGGCCAGTGGTTTCAGCCCCGGTGGGAGGTGCGCACAGAGCTCCCGCTCCTCAATACCACCGGTTACCTGCTGCGCCCCGATAGGGTAATAACTGCAGGTTCTGTTACTATCGCCATTGATTTTCGGGTAGAGGCACCCCAGCCCGCCCACGAAAAAAGGGTGCAGCGTTACCTGAAGCTCCTGCGCCGCATGCAGTTTACTGAGGTAAGCGGCTGGGTGTACTACCTGGAAAAAGGCGAAGCCAGAGCCGTAAGTATTAACGGTACCAGCCAGCTGGGTCTGGCATTTTAGCTATTTTTGCTCTGCAGCAAATTTAATACGCTCTATGCCCCGAAAAATAAATTATTCCTTACTCTTCCTGATCCTGGTAATTGGCACCCTTGTGCTCATCATGTGGAGTTCCCTGTCGCAGCCCGGAGTACAGGACCTGGAAGGTGGCTTCAGAGAAGTTGCCCTGTACAGGAATGAAAACAACACTGGCCCCATCAGGCGGCTCTATGCCGTGAGCCTGAATGACACCCTCTGGCAGCAGATGAAGCAGTATGGAGATTTTATGCCCTACACCAAGTATGGCACTACCAAAGTTTATTTTTTTATGAATAATGCGCCGGTGCCTGAGCAGTTAAGCCCGGATGGAGAAGCTGTGGCAGAACCATACCAGCAATACTGCCTGGCCGTATATGAAAAGAATAATATGGGCCAGGTGAGCTTTATCAGGTATCCGTTTCGTTAACAAAGCACAGCGATAATACACCTGTGTATACTTTAGCTTTGGCAAATGCCGTTGTTTTACTGTGCAAGCACCTGATGCTCCAGTATTTAGACTATTTCTCTAAATCCGTTCAGAAGCAAAAGCAGCCTCTTATATAAAAGAAACTAAAGAAGGTTTAGCCGCAACGCAACCATTACATCCAATTTAGTATCATTATAATAAGTTATGTCCTGCAGGGTTCTGCCCTGCATATCATTTAGTCAGAACAACACTCAGGTTTAACTCTTTCTCCGCTGATGAAAAGCCTTTACTTATTTTTACTGATCCCCTTTATTTTTATATCAGGTTTGCATGCCCAGGGCATCAGGGGTACTGTAAAAGCTGCCGGCGGAGAGCCTCTGCCCTATGCCTCCATTTATGTAATGGAGCTGAAGAACGGATCATCCACTAATATAAAGGGCAACTTCGAGATCAAGCTTTCTCCCGGCACCTATAACATCAGAATACAGTACCTGGGCTACCACATGCAGCAACATCAGCTGGAGATTGGCGAGGACTGGCTGGAAAAAGATTTTGAGCTAAAAGAGCAGGTGGAGGTACTGAATACCGTAGAAATCAAACGCAGGGAAGAAGATCCCGCCCTTACAATCATGCGTAAGGCAATTTCCAAACGCAAGTTTCACCGCCTGCAATACGACAGCTACCAGACCAAGGTGTACATGAAAGGAACCGGCCAGGTAACCAGTGTGCCCTTCTTCCTCAAAAAGAAATTAAAAGAAGAAGGGGTACTGCTGGATGAGGCCTACACCATGGAGTCTGTGAGTATCATAAAATTTGAGCAGCCTGATAAGATTGAAGAAAAGGTAATTTCAATCCGCAGCTCAGGAGAAAACAGTGGCGCCTCTCCAAGCCCCTACATCAACCAGAGCTTTTACCAGGATAACATAGCCTCTGCCATCTCTCCACTTTCAGGCGCAGCCTTTGCCTATTACAAATTCCGCTTTGAGGGCAGCTTCAGGGAGGGCGACCTGGAAATAAATAAAATTCGTGTTATACCAAGATCAAAAGGCGAGCAGGTTTTTGAGGGACATATTTACATCATAGACGATCTGTGGGCCATTCACAGTCTTAACCTGACCACCAGCATACAGGGCTTTAAAATAAATGCAAAGCAGAATTATGCCGAAGTGGCTCCAAAGGTATGGATGCCTGTTACACACCAGTATAAAATCTGGGGAAAAGCACTGGGTTTTGCCGGGGAGGTTCATTACCTGGCCTCCTGCAGCGAATACCAGGTGGAGTTAAACCAGGACCTGCTGGCCGAAACTGAAATCATAGACGAGAAAATCGAAGAAGTTCCTGCCGACCTTAAAATTGCCAAACCCTCAGGCAAAGATGGTATCGTAGAAGCCCTAGCAAACGAGGACCAGATGACGAAGAAGCAGTTCAGGAAAATGATCAATCAGTATGAGAAAGAAGCCCTGAAGGAACAAAATAACCCGGAAGTAGTAAGCGAAAGAAAACATGAAATAGACAGCCTTGCCAGAAAACGCGATGCAGCCTACTGGGCTGAAATCAGACCGGTGCCCCTTACCGAAAAAGAAATTCAAGGCTACAAGCGGGATGACTCTTTGGCCATGGTGCAGCAGGCTAAGCTAACCGGAAAAGATACTGCCAATGTAATTAAGAAACAGCGCTTGAAACCGCAGGTTATACTCCTTGGCGGCAGGTTTGATCTTTCTCCCCGAACTACCTTGGCCATTGATCCAACTATTGCCCAAACCTATTACAATACGGTAGAGGGCTTTAATGTAAATGTGAGCGGCAAACTTATTCACCGCTACGACAGCTTAAGAAAAAGAATTGAGTTTAACCCTACGCTGCGCTATGGATTCTCCAGTAAAGATTTTTATGGAAAGGGCCACCTAAGCTATGCTACTAACAATAAAGGCAAGCGAAACAGGTTCTATGTGGAAGGGGGAAGCTTTGTTTCGCAGTTCAATGAAGAGGAGCCAATCCACCCGCTGATCAATACCCTGTATTCCCTTGCGTTAAGGCAGAATTACATGAAAATCTATGAAAAGAACTATGGAAAGATTGGTTACCAGTACAGCCATTTAAGGGCCTTTACCATTGCCACCAGCCTGGAGTGGGCACAAAGAAATGAGCTGTTTGATCAGAGCAGTTACAGCTTCTACAATGGCGAATCAAGAACCTACTCCTACAACCGCCCCCAAAACATAGAGCTCGAAAATACCGGTTTCCCGGAGCACGAAGCCTTGATTTTCAATACAGAAGTTAGGTACAGGCCGGGATTAACCTACAGAATCTATAATGGCAAAAAGTATGCAAACCTGCACAAGGCCCCGGAGCTGATTCTTTCTTACCGAAAAGGCATTGCCAAAGTGTTAGGCAGCGATGTGGATTACGACCAGCTGCAGCTGGGTATTAACCACGGCTTTACGTTTGGCGTTAGCGGCAGGCTGGAGTTTGAGCTGCGTGCCGGTACATTCCTGAACAACAACAGGATGTATTTTATGGATTATGAGCATTTCGATGGCAACAGAACCATCCTTAGCACCCTGCGGCCGGCAGGCGGCTACAGGCTCCTCGATTATTATGATTACAGCACAAACGGCAGCTACTTTGCAGGACACACCCATTACCAGTTCCGTAAGTTCCTGCTCACCCAATTGCCTATGCTGCGCATGTCTGGCCTGAAGGAAAACATCTTTGTCAATTACCTGAAAACCGTCCACTCTCCTCACTACTATGAGTTAGGCTATTCCATCGACAATATACTGAGAATTTTCAGGCTTGAAGTAGCAGCCTCTTTCAGGAACGCAGAGTTTGTAGAGGTAGCTCCCAGAATAGGCATTGCCACCATTTTCAAAATTAATACTGATTAAAAGCTAGCCTGTAAATGCACCAAAACGTTCGTTATTCCCCCACAGGCGGGAATCTGTCAGTAATACACAGTAATGTCCGGCATTCTAAAGCACCTCTTACTGCTTCCCGCCTGCACTGAGATCAAGGAATGTATTTAGGCGCTAGCTGCTGATAAGCATTTCGTTTGAAAAAAAGAGAAGCCTCTCCCTGTAAAAAATTAATATGGGCAGAGGCTTCTTTTGTGAAGATATATTGAGGCTCAAATTATCAGCAGGCTGACTCGCTGCTATTCACTGCTACTGAAGGGTAGTATCTATGCTTTTAAGCTCTAAGTTATAATCTATTGTAAAACAGTCTTTTACCTTAATGGCACCCATCATCTTGGTGGGTGGTTCAATATTGAAATCAGTAAGGTTAAACTCCAGGCTGCCAGCCAGCAGGGCTTTATTTTTACCCAGCTCTTCAAAAGTGGCGCTGATCTCATACTGCCTGCTTACACCAGCCAGGCAAATTTCCACAACCCCTTTTACTTTTTGATACTTATCTTTGGACGGGGTACGTTCCAGCGACAGGAAATGCACTTTCACCTGAGGGTACTTATCTGCCCTGATAGTCTTTTGCATGTCCTGCGTCATGATTTTATTGTTGCAGTCAAAAGAAGTGGCCTTCAAAGAGACAAGGCCGCTAATAACAGGTTTTTTACTAACCACATCCCAGGTTTCGTAGAGGGTATTGCCTCCTGCATAATACAGGCTCATGCACTGAAACTCGTTTACATTCGAACTGCCGGATATCGTTAATTGACTTTTATCAGTAACCAGCCATTCTTTACCATAATCTGCAAATACAGCCTGTAGCGGAATCAGCAGTAGTACAATAAATAATTTAAGAGATTTCATCGCTATACCTTTATGTTTCAACATACACAGCTTCTGCCTACAAATCTGCATCTAAAGACCCGGGTGTGGTAAGCTGCAATCTGTTAGTATAAAAGTAGTAAAGATGATTCTTGAGGGGTATGATATATGTCTGTTGCATATATGATCTTTCTCATACCAGTTCGCCCTCTCAAACGGCACCAGATCAGCAGCAGTACTATTTAAGGGGCAGTACTATTTCAGGGCCAAAAATCCGCCGAATTATACAGAGCACCTTGTACCATACAGCAAATAGGCTGTAATTTGTAATGGTTCAATCACAAACATCCACTACCCTCTATGCAAACCTTTCTGGAAGAACTTGCTGCCGATATTCTTAAAAACCACGCCGCTAACATGGATGAGCTTACGCTGGTTTTTCCCAACAGAAGGGCAGGCTTGTTTTTTCAGCAATACCTGGCCCGGCAGCTCGATAAGCCTGTATGGTCGCCGGCGGTGCTTACCCTGGAGGAGTTTGTCCAAAGCCTTAGCACTCAGAAAAAAGCAGACACCCTGCTGCTGGTTTTTGAACTTTTTGAGATCTACAAACGCCTGGTACTTACCGAGGAGAGTTTCGACAAATTCTTCTTCTGGGGGGAGATGCTCCTGAATGATTTTGATGCCGTAGACAAACACCTGGTTGATGCCCGACTGCTTTTCACCAACATTTCGGAAATTAATGAAATGGGCGATGCGCTCGATTTCCTTAGCCCCGAACAAATACAGGTTGTTCAGGAATTCTGGCAAAGCTTTGGCACCAGCCGCAGCCGGCAGCAGCAGGAATTTATTGCCGTTTGGGATATTCTGCCAAAAGTATACGAGCAGTACCGGCAACGCCTGCAGACTACCGGCATTGGCTACGATGGCATGCTGTACCGCGAAGTAGCCGAGGCAGCAGCGGCTCATACCCTCGACCACCCCTTTCAGCAAATTGTTTTTGCCGGCTTCAATGCGCTTAACCCCGCAGAAGAAAAAATACTGGCCTACTTTGTAAAGCACGAAAACGCCAGCATTTACTGGGATACCGATGCCTATTATATGCTCGATGAGCGGCAGGAAGCAGGCACCTATTTACGGAAATGGGCCCGAAGCAGCACCTTTGGCGCCAGCTTTCCAGAGGAGCACCCCAGTCATTTAAAATACAACAACAAAAGCATAGAGCTGATTGGCGTACCCCTGGAGGTGGGGCAGGCCAAGGCCATGGGCGAAAAATTACTGCACTGCCTGCAGGGGCAGCAGGGTATTGAGCTACAAAAAACGGCTATTGTACTGCCTAACGAATACATGCTTTTCCCGGTACTGCATTCCATACCCGAGTCTTATCAAGATTGCCGGGGCAGCAGGCATCCCATTGATAACATAAACGTTACCATGGGTTACCCCCTGCGCAGCACCCCCCTCTATAGCCTTATTGAACTCATGGTAGAGCTTCAGGCTGCTTCGAGTGGAGAAGGTAAAAGCGTGGTATTCCATTACAGAACCGTACTGGCCCTGCTGCGGCACCCCTACCTGTACTACTACAACACCGAACTGGCCCGCAAAAACATTCAGAAAATTGAGGCTAAAAATAAAGTGTATCTGAAGCCTTCAACGCTTGAGGAGGGCAACGAAGCTCTCTATGCTGCGCTTTTCAGGAATATCAGTGGTATACAGCCTATGTTCGATTACCTGCTGCAGGTGCTGGAATTAATCAACGAAAGCATCAACGAGGAAAACTACGAATTTCCCACCCTGGAACAGGAGTACATCTACCAGTTTTTTACCCACCTGAAGCGCCTGCGCGAGCTGGTACAGCAGCAGCGGCTCGACCTGCAAATGCCAGTTTTCCTGAAGCTGCTGCGGCAGATAGTGCAGGAACAGCGCCTTCCGTTTACCGGCGAGCCCCTTAGCGGGCTGCAGATCATGGGCGTGCTGGAAACCCGCCAGCTCGATTTTGATAATCTCTTTATCCTAAGCATGAACGAGGGCAGCTTTCCTCCTGCCCCCTCCCACGGCTCCTTTATACCCTATAACCTTCGGCGTGGCTACGGTCTTCCAACCTTCGATCAGGAAGATGCCCTCTACGCCTACTACTTTTACCGCATGATTCAGCGGGCAAAGCATGTGCACATCTTTTACAACACCAGCAGCGCCTATGGCTTAAAAGGCGAGCGCAGCCGCCTGCTCTACCAGCTGCTTTATGAATCGGGGCTGAAGGTAGTACAGCAGGTGCTTACCCACCCGCTGCAGCTGGCCAAAGCCCTGCCACTGGAGATTCCGAAAACCGATGGCGTGCGGGAGATTTTACAGCAGCACCTGGCTGCTTTCGGTGAGGCCCCGGAGCGTCGCTTTACGCCCTCCGCCCTTAATACTTACCTGGACTGCTCCCTGCGCTTTTATTTTAAATATGTGGCCAACATACAGGAGCCCGATGAGGTACAGGAAGAGGTAGACCCTGCCGTTTTCGGCAACCTGGTGCACCGCGCCATGGAGCTGCTCTACAAAGACCATATTACTGCCAAAGGAGGAAATTCCCTGATGGAGGTCCGGGACCTGGTAATGCTGCATAAAAAACTGCCGGAGGTAGTAGACCGCGCCTTTGCCGAGCATTACGGGCTGGCGCTGCCCCTGCAGCTGGAGGGCCGCAACCTCATCATCAGGGGCATTGTGGAAAAGCTGGGCAGGGCCATTTTAAAATGCGACGAAGAGTATGCGCCATTCGAAATTGTTGCGCTGGAGAGCGAAAGCCGTTTCAGGGGTGAGGGCCGTGAAACAAACCGCTACCGCATGGAAGTACCCATTGCTGTAAACGGCAGCCGCCAGTATGTAGGCATGAAGGGCATTATAGACCGTATTGACCGCAAAGACGATAAAGTAAGGATACTTGATTACAAGACCGGCCAGGACGAAAAGCGCTTTGAAAGCCTGGAATCACTCTTTGACCGGGAGAATGACAGGCGCAATAAAGCTGCCATGCAGACTATGCTTTACAGCCTGTTGTACCTCAATGTTAACCCACAGGAAGAAGGCCGGATCATACCAGGCCTGTACAACAGCCGCGAGCTTTTTTCTGCCGGTTTCGATGTGCTGCTGCAGATTAAGGGCGAGCGCGGCTACCAGCCGGTACGCGATATCAGGCCTTATGAAGAAGCGTACCAAGTACAGCTGGTGAAACTGCTGGAAGAGATTTTTGATCCAGCGTTACCTTTTACACAAACCGACAACCTCCGTAAATGCGAGTACTGCACCTACAGAGGGATGTGCCACCGTTAAAATCATGATACAGCAGAGATTATTTTTTAAACTCTTACCGAATGTTATTATTTATTAAAGTGAGCACACACGAATATATAGTTATGAAATGGACTTCCTTCCTGCTGTTCCTCCTACTTTTTACAGCCTGTTCTGCACCAGGCGATGATGATAATGATGGAAATGAGGAGGCAGTTTCAGCACCCGAATCGCTGCATATAGATTTTCAGGCTGGATTTTATCAGGATACCGTTACCCTTTATCATGGAAGAGAGAAGATCTATGAAAAGGTGCTGACCACCAGGAATGACCAGCGGATCACCGACCAGTTCTCAATTCCAAAAGCTGAATTAAAAGACACCATCTACTTTAGGGTTGCCAATGATAAACAGCAGCTACGTGGCCACATACCGCCCAATGCAGCACAGCATGTTGGTTTTTACCTCACCTCGGGTTCGGTCGTAAATATATATTCCAGCGATGCACCTTTAGAATACCACTGAAAACTATTAAACCGCACCAGGAAAGTATCAATTTCCATAGTAAGCTTACATTCATGCACTGGTAATCCGCCACTTAAAATATTATTGCTTAGCTTCAGCTCTTGTTAAAAAAGCTGTATGGATCTGAAAAAGCGGTTAATATATCTGATGGCCATCATCATCATGATTGGCCTTGGATTAAGCACCAGGATATTTTCTGATGCCCTGCCCTACTTTGTTTCCCATCATTTTGGTGATGCCTTATGGGCAGCAATGGTTTATTTTGGTTTCAGAACCTTGTGGCCCTTCAAATCGCTTTTGTTTTCTGCCCTGTTAAGCCTGAGCTTTTCGTTTTTAATTGAATTCAGCCAGCTATATAGGGCCGAATGGATCGATGCCGTAAGAGCGAGTACGCTGGGTGCCCTGGTATTAGGCAAAGGATTTCTGTGGATAGATCTGCTGAGGTATACTGCAGGAGTAATGTTTGCATGGAGCCTGGACCTCTACCTGAGCGGATTGAGCCGCAATACTATAGCCACAGGAGGCAAATCAGCCTTAAATCCGAAGGAACGGCTTCAATAAATTGCTCTAGCGGCTGCTGAACAGGGACTGACTGCCAATGCAGTGGCAACTCCTGCGCTGAGTTTCACAGTTCAGCCTAAGCCCACGGCTGAGTATAAAAAAAGAAAACGCAGGCCTAGCAGTGCCTGCGTTTTACCTAACAATCAACCAATTTCACTTACTAACTATTATTGAAGCCCGTAATCCGGGTTAATCATCTGTGGGTGGAAGGGGGCCTTGCAACTTGATACTCCCTATAAAATCCGCGGTGCCGGCAACAGCTCCCAGTGAGGTGCTTTCTTTATTGCCCGGCCACTTTACAATTTTAGCCATATCGGCGGTACGAAAAAAGGTAAAAAAAGAACAAAAAGTACGCGCACTGAAATTGCCTGTAATAACAAGAATATCAAGAAGATGTGCCCCACACCCAGCAAAGTAATCGCAGTAAAATCCATCTTTATGGCTACTACAATCATGTCAGTAGATGAGTACAAAAATTTATGGATCCTGAATCTGGTTTTCGGGAACAATAATTAATATTTGATAGTATTACTATCATATCTGCTAGTTAGTATATATTTGCAGCACGATACTTAATCATATGGCTCAAATCGGAACTACTTCAATACCTCCTCTAACCCGTTTCTTCCGGCTGCTTAAGGTAGACCGTAAGCTGATCGGGCATATTTATCTATATGCAGTTGTTGGTGGCCTGGTTAGCTTATCCCTGCCCCTGGGGATACAGGCAATCATAAACCTGCTGGGCAGTGGCAGGGTGTCTACCTCACTGGCCGTACTGGTATTGCTGGTAATGCTGGGCATGGGACTGGTGGGGCTGTTGCAGGTACTTCAGCTAACAGTGTCAGAACTGTTGCAGCAGAAGGTGTTTACCCGAACTGCTTTTGAGTTTGCCTACCGCATACCCCGCCTGAAGGGCGATACCCAGCGGTCGTACTACGTGCCGGAGCTGATTAACCGCTTCTTCGATACCCTGTCGGTACAGAAAGGGCTTTCCAAGATTCTGCTGGATTTCTCCAGTGCCGCCCTGCAGGCGATATTCGGACTAGTCCTGTTATCGCTCTATCACCCGTTTTTTATCATGTTCAGTGTGCTGCTGGTGGGGCTGGTTGTGCTGATCTTCCGGTTTACCGGCCCTACCGGCATGGTAAGCAGCCTTACCGAATCCAAGTATAAATATGCGGTGGTACACTGGCTGGAAGAAATGGCCCGCACGCTGGAAACTTTTAAGCTGGCCGGCACCTCGCCGCTGCCACTGGAACGTACCGATAAGCTGGTGAGTGGTTACCTGGAAGCCCGCAGCAAACACTTTAGTGTTCTGAAATTTCAGTACATCAACCTGATAGGCTTTAAAATGCTGGTGGCGGCAGGCCTGCTGATTTTGGGTGGTAAGCTGGTACTGGAACAGCAAATGAACATCGGGCAGTTTGTTGCGGCAGAAATCATCATTATTCTTGTACTAAATTCAGTTGAGAAGCTCATCATGAGCATGGAAACCATTTATGATGTACTGACGGCTCTAGACAAGCTGGGACATGTTATGGACCTGCCACTGGAGAACAACAGCGGCAGCAAGCTGCAGAATAGCTTTGGCGCCGCAGGGGGTATGTCAGTTCAGATGAATGGTGTATCGGTAAAGGAGGCCGATAATCGCCGGTATCTGCTTCAGAATCTCAACCTAAACATAGAGGCAGGCGAACGGATCTGTATTACAGGGCGCCGCAACAGTGGCAAAAGCCTGTTGCTGCGCATAATGGCGGGCCTGCAGGAGCCTTCAGAAGGAATCATGAACTACAATGGCCTGCCCCTGAACAGCTTAAACCTGGAAAGCCTGCGGCAGACCCTGGGTGCTAACCTGGAGAAACACGGCGTATTTGCCGGTACCCTGCTGGAGAATATAACCCTTGGAAAGGAAGGCATTGATTTTGATACCGTACAGGAAATGGCTGAAATAACAGGCCTGAACCGCCTGGTACAGGAAATGCAGGATGGATACACTACAATGCTTTTACCCGAAGGGCGGCATTTGCCGGAGAGTGCCGTGCACAAGATCCTGCTCACCCGCAGCCTGATTAACAAACCACGGCTCATATTACTGGAAGAACCCTTCGAAGCACTTAATTTTCCTGATCGTAACCGCCTGCTTAAGTACCTGCTGGACCCCGCCCATCCCTGGACGGTTGTACTGAGCACCACACAACCGGAGCTGGCCAAACAGTTTAAAAAGGTCCTCGTGCTGCACAATGGCGAACTACTCACAGTAACTAATCCGGCCAGGATAACAGAAGAAGCGTGGTACAATGAAGTATTTGTTAGCTAGATAACCCTATGCTCAACATAAGCAAAAATGAAATAGATTTTGAGGTAGCACCAGACAGGTACTCCTCAATTAAAAGATTGGAAAGCCAGGGCAGCAATAATATTATTTCCCGGCTGCTGTTAGGTGCCCTGCTGGTATTTACTTTTGTGTTGTTTCTGCCCTGGACCCAAAATGTACAGGGAAATGGTTACGTTACCACACGACTGCCAAGCCAGCGGCCCCAGACCGTGCCAGCCATCATCGACGGTCGTATTATACAGTGGTTTGTACGGGAAGGCGAGCTGGTACACAGAGGCGATACCCTGCTTCAGCTCGGCGAAATAAAGGATGATTACCTGGACCCGCAGATGGTAGAGCGGGCCGAACTGCAATTTGAGGCCAAAGCTCAGTCGGCACAGGCCTATGGGCAGAAGGCAGAACAGCTCGATAACCAGATTGCAGCCCTGCAGGAGCAGCGAAGCTTAAAACTGGAGCAGGCAAGAAACTACCTGTTGCAGGCAGCACTAAAGGTAGAGTCTGACAGCATGGACCTGGTTGCTTCCCGGACCCAGATCAGTATTGCAGAAAACCAGTACCTGCGCATGGAAGAGCTCTTTGAGCAGGGGCTGAAATCCAGAACCGATCTGGAAGCCCGTCGCATGAAACTGCAGGAGGCCCAGGCAAAAGTGTTGATTGCAGAAAACAAGCTATTGAGCAGTAAAAACGATTTACTCAATGCGAGGCTTGCCATTAGCGGACTGCAGGCAGAGTTTCAGGATAAACTGGCCAAGGCAGCATCTGAGCGTGCCGAAGCACTAAGCGGACGCTATACTGCCACTGCCGATGCTGCCAAACTCCAGAACCAGGCAACCAGTTACGGCATCAGGCGTGGGTTACATTTCATCACTGCCCCGCAAACCGGCTATATCACCAAAACCATTAAGTCGGGCCTGGGTGAAACCGTTAAATCTGGCGAAGAGCTTTTAACCATCATGCCATCAGATTATGAACTGGCTGCAGAGCTGTATGTACAACCTATTGATATGCCGCTGCTGCGCACAGGGCAAACGGTGAGGCTGCTTTTCGATGGCTGGCCCTCCATTGTGTTTACAGGCTGGCCAAATGCCTCCTACGGTACCTTTGGTGCTGAAATAATAGCAATCGATAATGTGATTAGTGATAACGGGAAATACCGGATCCTGGTAGCACCTGACCCTGAAGACCATGACTGGCCCCAAGCCATGCGCATTGGTGCAGGTGCACAAGGCATGGCTCTGCTGGGCGATGTGCCACTTGGCTACGAGTTATGGCGCAGGATTAACGGGTTCCCGCCAAATTTCTACCACAAAACACCAGCTACAAAAAATACTGCAGCTAATAAAGAACAGAAATGACAGGTACTGCCATTCGTATATTTCTTTGTCTGATTGGGATCTCTGCAGCTGCACTACCCCTTAGGGGGCAGCAGCCGGATACCCTTACCCTTAACGAGTACCTGCAACAGGTAATACAGCACCACCCTGCTGCCCGTGCTGCTGCCCTGCTGGAGGAGCAGGGGCGAATGGAAGTACGCAGTGCCCGGGGATTTTTCGATCCTGTGCTGGCTGCTGATCTGGATGAAAAACAATTTAAAGACAAAACTTACTACCGCATATTTGGCACCGAATTAAAAGCTACAACGCGCCTTGGCGTTGGGCTAAAAGCAGGCTACGACTATGCACAGGGCGATTATCTGAACCCGGAGCGTTCTGTTCCTTCCGGGGGGCTTTGGTATGCAGGCGTAAGTGTGCCGCTGATACAGGGGTTGTTTTTTGATGAAGGCCGCGGTATGTTACGGCAGGCACACATACGACAGGAGCGCTACCAGTGGGAGCAGCAGCAATTGCTGGCCAACCTGCTGTACGAGGCTACTGCAGCATACTGGCACTGGGCGGGGCAGTTTCAGCAGGTAATTACGCTGCAGAATGCCGTAAAGGTGGCACATCAGCGCTTTAAAATTGTAAGGGGCGGTTTCAATGTGGGCGAGTTGCCAGCCATAGATACCCTTGAGGCCTTCCTGCAGCTACAAACCCTACAGAGCAGTATGCTGGAGCAGGAGCAGGAACTGGTAAAAGCAGAGCAGGCTGCAGCTTCGTTCTTCTGGAGCGAAGGAGGCGATCCTCTGTGGGTAAGTTCAAGCTTTCCGGCACCACTGCCCCCTCCTGTTATGGCCGACAGCCTGAAAAACCAAGCTAATACAGAACCCCTTCTCTGGGCAGAGGCAAGTCCCTCGGTAAGGCTGTATGGTTTTAAAATAGCCGAACTTGAAGCAGAAAGGCGCTGGAAAGCAGAAAAGCTTAAACCATACCTGGCTGCCAGTTATAATATTCTTAGCTCCGAGGCTCCTACAGAAAATCCGGCATCATATTCACCTAATAACTACAAAATTGGCGTGAGTTTTAAAATGCCGCTGCTGTTGCGCAATGCCAGGGGAGAATTACAGCTAAACCGGCTTAAAATGCAGACAGCTGCCCTGGAGCAGCGGCAAAAGCGGCTGGAGGTAACCAATAAGTTTGAGACACTACTGGCCAGCCTGCAACTGCTTCAGCAGCAAATCCAACTGAACCAGCAACTGGTAAACGGCTACCAGGCCATGTGGCAGGGGGAGCAACGAAAATTTGAATATGGCGAAAGCACCCTCTTTTATGTAAATGCCCGGGAACTCAAGTACCTGGAGAGCAGGCTTAAGCTACTATCCCTTCAGATAAAATTTCAGCAGCAGGAGGCAGAGCTTAGGCGGCTGATGGGCATATCAACATTGGGTGGCGAATAGCCCATGTGCTATTTGATTAATATGCTAATATGCCAATCTACAAATTGCCACTATTTCTGCTGAGCAGATATCAGTAATGCAATTTATGCTACCCATTGTATTAGTATCATAAGCAACTGGCACATCAGCAGATTAAATAAATAGCACGTCAATCCATTATTTATCAACGTTCTAAATTAATCATAAACAGGCTTTTAGCTGCAACAAGGTTTTATGGCAGTGAGTATACTACAATATTAACTGATGTAGAACTAAATTTTTTTAGATATGGAAGCTACCTGTAATCATTGTACCCACTGGGAGCAAACCCAGGAAAAAGTAAATATTCCCACAGATCAATTCGGTAAATGCAATGAATTGTCAGATGCAGGAATGGATCCGGAGTATATTGTACCGGTGCTGAACGATGGCAAACCAGTATCAGAAAAGGGCGGCCACTATGAGTATATTACCGGCGCTGATTTTGGCTGCAATCACTTTGCAGAAAAAATGAACCGTATTACATTTTAATAAGACCTGAAATAGAAGAAGAATGGCAGCCTCACCGCTGCCATTTTTTTTAGCCCCTGCCCTGCCTGATACAGACTAGAAAATAGAGGTGCCTGTTTTGGTAGTAAGCAGTTCAAGGGTTCTCAAGCCCAGCACAGAATTGCCTTTTAGATTAAGTTTGGGGCTCCAGACAGCAATGCTATAGCATTTTGGATGTACTGCAACAATTCCGCCACCTACACCACTCTTGCCTGGCAACCCTACCCTATACGAAAATTCACCTGCCTCATCATAGAAACCACAGGTTTGCATCAATGCATTGATACGCTTTACCTGACCTTTTTTCAGAAATTGATTATCTGTTTTATAGAGGTAGCCTTCGTCAGCAAATGCCATAAAGGCATGAGCCAGGTCCTCGCAGCTCATGGCAATGGAGCACTGGTGGCAATAAAAGTCCAGTACCCGGTCTACTTCATTCATAATATTACCATACGACTTCATCATGTTGATGAGCGAAGCATTTAAATAACCGGTGGCAATTTCAGAAGCAGCCACCTTCTTATCGTAATCAATTTTAGCGTTACCAGATAGTTCTCTCACAAAAGTGATGAATGCTTCGTGAGGGTTATCAAAACGGCTGATGAGAATATCGGCTAGTACCAGCGCCCCGGCATTCAGGAAAGGGTTACGCGGAATGCCGTTTTCATATTCCAGCTGCACAATGGAATTGAAGGGATTACCAGAGGGCTCCACTCCTATACGTTCCCAAAGAGTTTCGCCTAGCAGGGGCAGGACCTGCGCCAGCGACAGCACCTTAGAGATACTCTGAATGGAAAAGAGCTCATGGCTATCGCCCAGGCTGAAATCTACGCCCTCTACAGTAGACAGGTGAATGCCATACTTGAGCGGATCTACCAGGGCCAGTTCGGGAATATAACGTGCCACCTCTCCCTGGCCTTTAAATACTTTTGTTTCATGGTAAATCTCTTCAAGGATGCGTTTATAGTCCATAGATGCTCTATTTCACTGTATTACTATTTAAAAGCCTTCTGTCTCCAAAGTGTTTTACAATACCTGCTTTACCCTAAGGTTGTAACGTTCTATCAGAGCCGTAACAGAAAAAGCCCGGAAAAGCAGTATTGCATTTCCGGGCCAGGTGCTCATCAGCAGATAAGCAGGTTAATATGGGATTAACTAACCTTCTACTTCTTCCAGCAGCGGGTAATCGATGTAGCCTTCTTCACCGGTGGAATAAAAGGTTTTCTGATCCCACTCCGCCAGCGGAGCACCCTGCTCAAAACGCAGCGGTAAATCAGGATTTGAGATAAAGAGCTTACCATAAGCCACCAGGTCTGCATCACCAGCCTTGATCACTGCATTACCTTTGTCTTCATCAAAACTACCGTTAATGATGAGAGTACCTTTGTAGAGCGGACGGTAGTGTATAGCAATATTGGGCTCTGCATGGGGCAGCTCGCTCACATCTGTAAAGGGCTCCGACAGGTGCAGGTAAGACAGCTGGTAATCGTTCAGCTTCTTAATTATGTAATCGAATGTAGGGATGGTCTCCTCATCCAGCTCCATGCCAAAGGTACCATGCAACGAAGGGTTCATGCGCACCCCTATGCGGTTTTCAGGTATAACTTCCTTAATGGCATCGATCACCTCAAAAAGAATACGGCCTCTGTTTTCAATAGAGCCACCGTATGCATCTGTACGTACATTAGAGGTACGATTAAAGAACTGGTGCAGCAGATAACCATTTGAGGCATGTATTTCTACCCCATCAAATCCGGCATCTATTGCATTTTTAGCTGCCTGCCTGAAATCAGCAATGGTTTGCTCTATTTCTTCCAGGCTCATTTCTTTAGGGGCTACCGTATCTTTGAATCCTTCCGGGGTAAAAGATTTGGCATTTGGATTCAGCGCGGAAGGTGCCAGGGGCAGCTCACCACCATGAAAATCAGGGTGCGACATACGGCCCACGTGCCACAGCTGGCAAAAGATCAGGCCACCTTCTTCATGCACAGCCCTGGTTACCTTTTTCCAGCCTGCTACCTGTGCGGGGGTATGAATACCAGGTGTATTGATATAACCAATGGCACGTTCAGAGATTTGTGAGCCTTCCGATATGATCAGAGCTGCAGAGGCACGCTGGCGGTAGTATTCTGCATGCAGATCTGTGGGTGCTTTCTTGGGATTATCGGCCCTGCTGCGGGTCATGGGCGCCATCACCACACGGTTTTGCAGTTCCAGGTCGCCTAATGTATATGAAGTTAATAAAGGTTTATTTCTATTCATCATGAATTGTATCTATGTTCAACACTATTTAATGTTTAAACAACGATACAGCTGTGAGAAGGTTGCTTTATCATATATTTATTCAGGATATTAAAAAATAGAAAATTTGGAAGTCCAGCTAATTTAGCGGCAGGAAGAGGAATAATGCCGATGTTCTTCTTGAAAATGGAAAATTACAACATGATAATTTCTTTTATAATCTACCCTTTATCAGAATCAAAAAGTATCTTCTATTAATTCCTTGTTGATAAATGCGCCTGCTTTTACACCAGCAGCGGTTGCTGCTGCAACTGCCCTGTAAACAGAGCAATTATCACCAGCAGCGTAGATTCCGGGAATTGTGGTTTTATGGAAATCATCTACTTCTACAAATCCATGTTCTGTTATGGCACAACCCAGCTCTTCCGGTATGCTGCAGTGCTGCACAAAGCTGGTTCTGGCAAAGAGCGCTGTTAGTTCATGCTGGCTCCCGTCGTTGAATACAACATATTGAAGATAGCCTTCTTGATGCTGAAAACTGCTGATCCGCTTTTCAACAATCCTGATATTTTTGCTTTCCAGCTGGTGGGTCTGTTCTTTACTAAGAGCAGATGGGCCATTGGTAAAAAGCACTAAGGCTTTACTCCACTGACTGATCAGCTTTGAGAGCTCATAGCCCAGATCGCCATTACCGATTACGCCAAGTTGCCGACCCCGAACTTCGTAACCGTGGCAGTAAGGGCAGTGCAACACAGATATTCCCCAACAAGCAGCAAATCCCTGAATATCAGGCATAATGTCTAAAACACCTGTTGCAAAAAGAACTTTTTTAGCGGAGAAAACTTCAGCAGCATCTGTTTCAATATAAAATCCCGCGGCTGTTTTACCTCCTCTTACTGCCCTGGCTTCTATCAAGCTGACACTGGGATACTTTAATACCTGCATAAGCGCTTTTGCCCGAATCGCCTGTGGGGTTTCGCCATCCTGGGTGAGGAAATTATGCGAATGAGGGGTTTGTACATTGCAGGGCCGGCCGCTATCGATGATCAGCACCTGCCGTAAGGAACGACCGAGGGCCATGGCAGCAGACAATCCTGCATAGCTTCCCCCAACAATAATTACTTCATAGGTCTTTCTGGCATCCATACTATCAGCATTTGATGTACATCATGAATTTTACAAAGCAGGCATAGCAGTCATCACTCCAGGACAGCCTGACTAAAACCGCCCCCTGTGCAACCTTCTTCTGTATCATCCTCTGTTTGCCTGGCAAAGATAAAATTATTTCCTATATATGCAACATTGTTGCGTTTAAATAACTATACTTCTATCCTTTTTTATTGTGTGAATGCTTAGAAAACAAAAAGCCCCGCCTTTTCAGGAGGGGCTTCTGTATATATTAATATAATGCTTATGCCATTTGCGCATCCAGCTTCTGAGCCAGAATGTTTTTGCTCACAGCACCTACCTGCTTGTCAACTACCTGGCCATTCTTGAACACCAACAGGGTTGGTATGCTACGGATGCCAAATTTAGCAGATACTTCCGGGTTGCTGTCAACATCTACTTTTCCTATTACGGCCTTACCTTCGTAATCGCCGGCCAGTTCTTCTACAACCGGGCCAATCATTTTACAAGGACCGCACCACTCCGCCCAAAAATCCACCAGTACTGGCTTATCGGAGTTTACTATTTCTTCAAAATTAGAATCGGTAATTTCTATTGCTTTACCCATGACTGAAAAATTTAACTTTATTGTAAGAAGACACAAATATACATGAAAAAGTTTCTGCTTAGTGCGCTGCAACTAAAAGCTGAAGGAGCAGGTAACATTCATGATTCGCTGCAACATAAGAAAACATCTGTTAATCATCAAGTAACAAGGATCTGTACACCTTATCTTGGACAGTATCATCTTTAGTAATAGTCCTATCAGATTTATCTATAAACCTGATTAGTTAACAATGGACGTTTGATCAAAGCTGTTTTTAGAAGGATAAGCCAAATTCATCCAGCAGCTTCAATCCCTGCAGCCAAGGGCCATAGCCATCTTTTGGTAAAAAATGGCCTGCCTCCCGTACAACCTCCAGCCTGCTGCCCCAGCAGGAGGCAAAGAATGTAGCCCGCTGCAGCGACACAACATGGTCATTATCGCTCGCCACCACCACAGAAGGAAATGGCAGTTGGTCCAGGGGCATAGGCCCGAAATTTTTGATGTAATGCGTATAATTGGGATGATCAACATCGCTCGGGCCAACCAGCAATACACCTTTCAACTGCCAGCCCCAGCTTTTTATGCCATGCAGAATGGTGGCGCAGCCAACGCTATGACCTACCAGCACCAGCTCTTCCTGCTCATACAACTTCACCACTTCCTGCAGCCGTGCCACCCATGCTTCCTTTTCCGGCTCCTGCCAGTTATCCTGCTCCACACGGATAAACTGCTGCGGGTGCTGCTGCTCCCAATAACTTTGCCAGTGGTCCGGACCGGAGTTTCTAAGTCCGGGGATATTGAGGATCATATTGATAGCTATATGCTCTTATACAGTTTACCCAAGACTATATTCAACATCCGGTTTCAGGGCATCCAGTTGCTTAAAGAGGTCGTTAGTGGGGTCTATGCGGTACTTACGGCTTAGGAGTTCTATTTCCATAGACTGTCCATCTTCATGAGCCTCCAGCAACACCTTAAGTTCGCAGCTGCCGGGGTATTGGGAGCCCACCTGCTCTAACAGCTGGATAAGCTCTTTGCTGATGTGCTGCACCGGCACCTTTAGCTTCAGGGTTTTGGCCAGCTTGCTGCGGATGTCGCCCAACAGCTGAATGTTGGTAATCTTGAACTCCAGGTCGTCTTCTTTCCAGGGCTTTGACTGTACGCTTCCCTGCAGGTGCAGAAACCAGCCCGGGGTTAAGAAGGCTTTAAAGCGGGTGTAATCTTCGCCGAACAGGTAGAAGGTAAAGGAGCCATCGTAGTCTTCGAGCGAGAGTGTGCCGAATGGTTTGCCATTTTTGGTCATGCGGTGTCCAACATCTGTTACGGTACCGCCCAGGGTTACCTGGGTGCGACTGCGCAGGGCAGGCAGGTCATTCAGCTCACTGCAACGGGTGTTGCAGAACTGCAGCAGCTCCAGTTTGAACTGGTCGAGCGGGTGGCCGCTTAGGTAAAAGCCCACCACCTCTTTTTCAATACGCAGCTTCTCCAGGTCGCCAAAAGGCTCTACCTGCGGGGGCTTGGGCATGGGAATGGCCACTCCTCCGGCTGCCCCTCCAAACAGGCTTACCTGTGCACTGTCTTCCTCCTGCTGTGCCCGCTGTGCCCATTTGATAGCAGTTTCGATCAGCGTACCTTCACCCGATTCGTCGGTATGCAGGTACTGGCGGCGGTGGCAGTTATCAAAGCAGTCGAAGCCACCGGCCATGGCCAGGCATTCAAAAGTTTTTTTGTTTACCGCCCGCAGGTTAACACGCTTGGCAAAATCGAAGATGTCTTTGTATTTGCCCTTTTTATTTCTTTCGTTGATGATTTCTTCTACGGCTGCCTCGCCCGCTCCTTTGATAGCACCCAGACCAAAGCGGATTTCGCCGGCCTCGTTTACCATAAAGTGCACATCCGATTCATTCACATCGGGTCCCAGCACCTTGATGCCCTGGTTGCGGCACTCCTCCATAAAGAAAGTTACCTTCTCAATGTTGCTCTGGTTGTGCGTAAGCACTGAGGCCATATACTCGGCCGGGTAGTGGGCCTTTAGATAGGCGGTGTGATAGGCCACCACAGAGTAGCAGGTAGAGTGTGATTTATTGAAGGCGTAGGCGGCAAAGGCTTCCCAGTCTTTCCAGACTTTTTCCAGCGCCTTGGGATCGTGGCCCCGCTCCTTTCCACCTTCTATAAACTTGGGCTTCAGCTTTTCCAGCAGGGCAAAGATCTTTTTACCCATGGCCTTGCGCAGTACGTCGGCATCGCCCTTGGAGAATCCGGCGAGCGACTGCGACAGGAGCATTACCTGTTCCTGGTACACCGTAATACCGTAGGTCTCGCCCAGGTATTCGTCCATGGCCTGGATATCGTAGGTAATAGGCTCGCGGCCGTGCTTACGGGCGATGAAATTCGGGATGTATTCGAGCGGGCCCGGCCGGTAGAGGGCGTTCATGGCAATCAGGTCCTCGAACTTATCGGGCTTGAGGTTGCGCAGGTGCTTTTGCATGCCCGGCGACTCGAACTGGAAGGTACCATTGGTTTCACCCCGCTGGTAGAGCTCGTAGGTCTTCAGGTCATCAAGCGGAATGGTATCGGGGTCAATGGTTACGCCATGTCTTTTCTTGATATACTGGATGGCCGTTTTGATGATGGAGAGGGTTTTCAGGCCCAGGAAGTCCATCTTCAGCATACCGGCGCTTTCTACCACCGAGTTATCGAACTGGGTGTTTACCAGGGCCGCATCTTTCGAGGTGGCTACCGGAATGTATTTGGTAATATCATCGGGCGTAATGATCACCCCGCAGGCGTGGATACCTGTGTTGCGTAATGATCCCTCCAGGATTTCGGC
This sequence comes from Flammeovirgaceae bacterium 311, assembly GCA_000597885.1. NCBI lineage: Bacteria > Pseudomonadati > Bacteroidota > Cytophagia > Cytophagales > Flammeovirgaceae > Flammeovirgaceae bacterium 311. The sequence goes on along the minus strand of CP004371.1, from coordinate 6,297,846 downwards.
CTGCTTTAGCACTTCTGCCTTTAGACCACGACCATCGCGAATGGCCTTTAGCTCCGGCACCTCCTTAAAGGCCATGGCCAGGGTGGTTCCGGGTTTCTCGGGGACCATTTTAGCCAGCTCGTTCGATTCAGACAGCGGCAACTCCATTACCCGGGCGCAGTCACGGATGGCCGATTTGGCCGCCATGGTACCGTAGGTAATGATCTGTGATACCTGGTTCTGCCCGTACTTCTTCACCACATAATCGATTACCGCACCGCGGCCTTCGTCGTCGAAGTCAATATCAATATCGGGGAGTGAAACCCTGTCGGGATTCAGAAATCTCTCGAACAGCAGGTCGTAAGCAATGGGGTCTACATTGGTGATACCAATGCAGTAAGCCACCGCAGATCCGGCTGCCGAGCCCCTGCCCGGCCCTACCGCCACGCCCATTTCGCGGGCTTTGTTGGTAAAGTCCTGCACAATGAGGAAGTAGCCGGGATAGCCTGTTTTGGCAATCGTCTCCAGCTCAAAATCCAGCCGCTCCTGAATTTCAGGGGTGATTTCCGGATAGCGCCTTTTGGCACCTTCGTAGGTGAGGTGGCGCAGGTAATTGTTCTCTCCCCTTTTACCGCCGTCCTCCTCATCCTGCGGATCACGAAATTCGGCCGGGATATCGAACTTAGGCAGCAGCACATCGCGCTGCAGCTTATAGGCTTCTACCTTATCCACAATCTCCTGTGTGCACTCAATGGCTTCAGGCAGGTCGACAAAAAGGGCCTTCATCTCATCCTCAGGCTTCAGGTAAAACTCCTGATTGGGGAAGCCAAAGCGGAAGCCCCTGCCCCGGCCAATCGGTGTTGACTGCATTTCACCATCGCGCACGCACAGCAGTACGTCGTGGGCGGCAGCATCGGCCTTATCGAGGTAGTATACATTGTTGGCGGCAAAGTACTTCACGCCATATTTGCGGCAAAAGCCCAGCAGCACTTCGTTTACCTTATTTTCTTCGTCGAGGCCATGGCGCTGCAGCTGCACGTAAAAATCATCGCCAAAGCACTCGTGCCACCACTTGAACGCCTCCTCTGCCGGACCTTCGCCTATGTTCAGGATCAGGCTGGGGATTTCCCCATCCAGTCCGCCGGTGGTGGCGATCACCCCTTCGCGGTACTGGCAGATCAGGTCTTTGTCGATACGGGGAAACTGGCCGTAGCAGCCCTCCATATACGCCAGGGAGCTAAGCTTTGCCAGGTTATGATACCCCGTTTTATTTTTAGCGATCAGCACCTGGCTAAAGCGCTTATCAGGATTGTCTTTGGTGAATTTTAGGGTAGTACGCTCTTCTGCCACAAAATACTCGCAACCCACAATAGGCTTCAGCTCTGCGGCCAGTGCTTCCTTCACAAAGATGAAGGCACCGAACATATTGCCATGGTCGGTCATGGCCACCGCCTTCATACCAAGCTCCCTGGTCTTTTTGATCAGGTTTTTGATGTTGGGCGTAGCCTGCAGAATGGAATACTGGGTGTGTACGTGCAGGTGCGAAAAAGGGCTGTCAATCTTTTTGGCAGCGGCCTTGTCGACTACTAAACCTGCACCGGCTTTAGGCTCTTCCTTACGCTTGGCAAAGTTAGCGGCATCCAGCTCCGGTGCCTCATACACGATTTCTGCATAAGGCGTAGCATCGAAGGGCTTCACCACCTGCTCTTTTACCAGGCCAAAGAAGCAGCGGGTGGTGGCATGTACGTCGTAGGCAGCATCGTGGGCATCACCAAAACCTTCGCCAAAGAGCTTGGTGTGCAGTTCAGTTAGCGTAGGCCATTTAAACTTACCGCCCCTGCCGCCGGGTATGGCGCAGAAGTCGGTCGACACTTCTTTGGTATCGAGAACGGAGGTTTCGAGCAGCTTGCTGGGAACAGCTCCCCGGATAAACTCCGCCCCCATTACGTTGATATCGAACTCCACATTATGGCCTACCAGCACGCCGGCTTTTGCCACATCGGCAGCAAATATCTCCAGCACCTCCTTCAGCGGCTTACCCATCTCCAGGGCCATCTGGGTGCTGATGCCGTGGATCTTCTCTGAATTATATGGAATGGTAAAACCCTCTGGCCTTACAATATGATTACCCGCATTCAGCAACTCGCCCTTAGCACCATGCAGCTGCCAGGCCAGCTGCACCAGGCGCGGCCAGTTGTCCAGATCGGTAATAGGGGCGTTATAATTCTTGGGTAAACCGGTGGTTTCGGTATCGAATATTAAATACATGCAAGCAGCTAACAAAGGTTGAAAGAGCAGTAGTTCCTAACTACAATAATTTGCAGAACCACCCCTGCCCCGGAAGAGGCAGGAAAACAAATATAGGGAAAAACAACTGTCGGCGGCTGCATCTATGTCAGATTAATAAAGCCCTATTCCATCATTAAAAGCTATGGCCTGTATGAGAGAAACTGCCATTATTCTTCCAAGAAATCTCTGCCATCATCTAATTTTTTAACACTTTTTAAGGATTCAATCAGTGATGGCTGGCACATTTTTTGATTGATTATCAGTAAGATATTAGAAGATAAACAACATGAAAATATACAAAATATTACTACTTGGATTAGCGCTGCTTTTTGCTGCTCAGACCGGATGGGCGCAAACCAGCAAAAGGGAACAGCGGAAGATTGAAAAAGCCGAAAAACAACGGCTGAAGGAAGAAGAGCGGCAAAGAAACAGGGATATGGTATTGAACCTGGTAAAGGATCAGACCTATGTGCTGGAGGCTACTACGCTTGCTGGCAGGTATGGCCAGTTATTTCCCGCAAGTCCCACCACTAACTTTATAAAAGTAGAGGGTGATCAGATCATTATACAGACTGCTAATAATGTTGGCATTGGCTACAATGGTCTGGGTGGAATCACTATCAGTGGTAACATCAGGGAGTATCAGGTAAATCAGGATAAAGGTGGCGCTTCGGTTTTTATCCGGTTTTATGACCCTCTGCTGGGTTTGTCTACGCTAAACCTAAGTGTTCAGGAAAGCGGATATGCCCGCGCAACGGTACTGGGGAACTGGGGTGGAAGGGTAACCTTTCAGGGTCAATTTGTTGCACTGGAAGAGTCGCGTGTGTTTAAGGGGCGGACAATTATCTAAGTACAAGCCCCGTTCTCTAGATAAATTGCTTTGCATGAATGAAAGGGTGTTCCCTGATTCAGCAAAGCTTTTTTTGACATATCTGAGACTTGTAGGTGCAGCAGACCAGACTCCCTAAGCGTAGCAGCGAACTTACTGGAAGCAGCCGCAAAGAATGTCGTTTTTATTCAATTTTTTCACTACAGGCCTGTCTACCTTTAAATCAACACAACTGTAGGACCAGAAACTGTGAATCCTGCTGACTTATCGCAGCTCAATTTTAGATTATCATTTAATTTTTTAAGAACATGACAACTGCAGATTTAAACTCAATAGCACTCATGGAGAACATTGCACAAAGCAGGCCCAGCCAAAGATGCCGGGTTGCTTTTCCCCTGCAATGGATGCACGGTACTAAGGATAGTGCCACGGTATATTTTGAATTAGAGCCGAAGGAAGAAGTGGGCAGCCATACCGACAGTGCAGAAGAAATACTCCTGGTGCTGGAAGGTAGCGTTGAGGCTACCGTTGGCGAGGAAACAGTACACGCAGAAAAAGGGCAACTGGTGCTGGTACCTAAAATGGTGCCCCACAATGTGAAAAACACAGGCAGTAGTACCGCCAGGATTTTTGGATTTTTTGGCGGTGCCAACTCTATTGTAGCCACTTTTGACCATGGCTGGGGACCCGAAGGGGAACGAATTTTTGATACTGCTGCCCTTGTCGCCTCTTAACCACTTTAGCAGTACTCCACTACTGCGGGCAAGTCTCTTATAACCAAAGACTTGCCCGCATGTTGGTAATGGCATCAGCTTCAGTAGGGCTAGTTATAGTTGAAGTAAATTTCCCGGTGTATCAGATAAAGACAATCCTCAATTTTGTATATTAAGTGTATCATGAGCGTTGTCATACAGAAATTCAGTCCCTCACCGGCGTTAAAACCCTATATAGAACACTATTGGCAAGGCGATTTCAACACCTCTGCCGCCAGCTTACTGGTACAACAGATAGTGCCTGATGGTTTTATAGATCTGATCATCCACCTCACAGATACACGCTGCGAACTCCTACAGCACTACTATTTTGATAGTACACCAGATTATATGATCGTCGGGCTTTACACCAGGTCGTTCCCCATTCAATTCACGGGATTGGCCAAAGTGTTCAGCATCAGGTTTAAGCCTGAAGGCATATACCAGCTCTTTGGCGTACCCGCAGCCGAACTACAGGAAACGTTCATAGATATTGAAAGCCTGAACAGGAAGTATTTCAGGGACTTTTGCCACCGGCTACGGGAAAAAACCTGCACCGGCGAAATGATTCACCACTGTGAACAATTCTTTCTGCAGCAGCTCCATAACATGAAGCTCCAACATTATTACCTGAACTGTGCAGCCGAGATTATCCGTCAGCAGAAGGGTAAAGTTAGTATGGAGGCCCTGGCAGCAGAGGCCTGCATCAGCATTAGGCAGCTGGAGCGGGAGTTCAAGCAGAAAATTGGTCTGTCTCCCAAGCAGTACATGCGCCTGACACGATTAAGCGAAGCCAATCGTTTAATGGATTCAGGAAAAGACATCGATCTCACCGGCCTCTCTTATGCCTGTGGCTTTGCCGATCAGGCACACTTTACCAGAGAATTCAGGGAGTTTATAGGAGAAAAGCCTACCGCCTTCTTAAAAGAGCGTGAAAAGTTTTTCCCGTGATAATGACTACTGAAAATAAGAATTGCAGGAATAGATAACCAGCCCATAAACAGGCAAAATTGGGTTGGATCAAATTAAAAACCACCTGCTAAAACCTATAAGACAATAAGAAATGATACCTGTCTACATGGGAGCCTAAGCCTGAATAAAGAGACATCCCGTTTCCTTTCTCGGATCTCGCCTCAAAAGCATACCTGTTATACCTAACACCCAAACCAAGTATAAACCCCTGCTCATACCTTCTTGTGTCTTTGATTGCAGCATCTTCTACAGTTCTTTCTTCAGTATAAAACTTAGTTTCCTGTTTGCTGTAGTTTATTTCCTTAACTGCATAACCGTTAGACATACCCCCGTTAATATACACATATGCTTTGCCGACGGGGTATTTAAAACGAGCCATTGTATTGAGTTTTAAGTAGGAATACCCAAACTCTGTGAAGGTACTTGTATGCTTGTTCTCATCCTCATAAGTAGTATAGACGCCATTGACTTGATAGGATGTAAAATTCAGCTCATTATAAAAAGATAATTTGCTTTGGGTTCTGGGTATGATCATATCCAAAAACAGACCTGCAGCAAAGTTTGAAGATCTGTTATAATTTGCATTCACCAGGAAAGCATTGTGATCACTGCGGAATTTAACCGATGTTAAGGATGCGCCAGCTATTACACCAATCTCAACTCCTGTTTTTTCTGTCTCCTTTTTAAACGCCATATCTGTCTGAGTACAACTATAATAAGCATCAAACAGCTTCTCCATACTCTTTTTGCTGTAAGGAGTATTGGCTATTTTAGAACCAAGAGAAGAACAACCCTCCAGGTAAAAGGATAATTGTTCCCTATATTTTTTGTTCTCCTTTACAACCTTTCCGCCATCCTTAAGCTGATAATACTTTTTGTATAGCAGCAGCTCTGGTTTAGATTCCTGCCCAATGTAAAAGTTTTCATTGCCTTCCTGATTTTTCAGGTAATAAAGGCTTTTACTACCCATGATCATGGATTCAAGAAAAGTAGTATCAACCCTGAGCTGCAATTCCGAAATGTATTGCATGTTGATCACTTTAGATGGACTGATCTCTGTCTCTACTATAGCACTGACATATCGCTCATTGTTGACTGTGAATTCTTTTATATCAAGAGGTGAGAATTCGCTTTTCAGCTGATTATTCCCTGTTTTAAAAGAAATCAGTTTAGGGGTCTTATCCCAGTTACGGTAATCAACAAACCCTTTCACTGTATCTTCTTTCAGGCTGATGATGAACCCGGGCAAATAATTTTCCTGGCAGAAAGCCGTCTGAAACATAAACACCCCAAACAAGGTGCATGTAAGGATTCTTAAATTATTCCTAAGGCTCATGGATGCTGATATGATCTGAAAGATTGCTGTTTCACAATAATCAGCCTTACCCATGCAGCAGATATGCCGGAATGGCTGATTATGTTAGAATCTAGTATGAAATTCTTTCAAAACCAAGATTGTGCCTGTTGCGGCAGCTTTACAGAAGCCTTGAAATGCAAGCAATGATGATGAACTTTGACAAATACATTGGCAGGATGAATGTTTTTGTTCCGGATCTTTTACATAAGCTGCTTGACTGCCTCTGTTAAAAAACCCGCCTGCGGGCTACCAGGCAGTTAGTGCTATCATAGATTACCGCAAGACAACGGGCGTCAGGATGTCGATTCCGGTTTGTTGCGGGAAATTTAAGATAAACTCTGTTGCAGAAACTTCCAGTATTCCCTTGTTCACCAATTTTCCATTGTTTAACTCCAGGAAATACAGGCCATCTTCTAACTTACCCAGGGCTATTTCTGCTGTTGCAGGACCAATAGCGGTGGCACATTGTTGTGTAGCACCCAGGGCTATATGCTGAAAATTAATCTTTAGCGCATTACCTTCGCCGGCTTTATCATATCCAATCACATAGTTGTAGCAGATATACTCTTTCAGTGTTTTACAACGAAGTGTTATTTCTCCGGTGCCTGCTGCAACAGCCTCCAGCAACTCAATCTCTACCACTGAATCAATAAGCAATTCACTATCCTGCACCTTTTCACAGGAAAACAACAATGCTATAAATGGAATCCACATTAAGTTTTTCATGGTTTTACACGAAAGGTAGATGCTCTGCTTTAACATAAGACATATAACAGCAGCAAAGGGTTGGAACTATAACTATAATTTATAGCATTGATTCAACATGGCTGATATAAATATCTGGATGACAATACGGTATAACTTTAAATTTTTTATGCATTATACTCTGTAAGCCACTGTAGATGGTCTGCAGCCCTGCAACACATGCTGGTTTATCAGAAGCAGCAGACACATGATACATTTCCTGCAGCGCCTCCGTTTTTCTTGCTTAAAAAATCACCCTGAATTCTTCTGTTAATCCATTTTATATTATAAATTGACTGCGGGACTAAGTACCTGTTAAACAGAGCACATAGTCCGGAACAGACCTGTAGAACCTTCTTCAAAAACTCAAAAGCCAGGGTTTTTACAAGAAGCGTTACCCACGTAATGCCACGTCTTCAACAGGATATTTTCCTGACCCCCGGTACATCAAAATAGTCTATATCCAGATCAAATTAGCCTGCACAGGTATCAGGGCAACTGCCACAGTTTCCGATAATTGCTCTGTACCTGCTCCACTCCTTTGCCGACTATTCCAATTACAGTTTGAACATCTATTTTCGGCTATCTTATTTTTTTAACCAAACCATTTTTTATCAACATGCAAAAAATTACTTTACCCCTTTTGGGTGCACTAGTAATGGTTATTACCAGCTGCCACCACTTTGATGATTTTCTGGATGAGGTGGAACCCACCAATCCTGTTTCAAAAGTTTTTACCACCGGCTTGAATGCTCCGATGGGACTTGCCATGGGCAGTCAGAATCGCCTGTGGGTGAGCGAAAACGGTTTAGGAGATTTTGAGGGGCAGGTATCGCTTATCATGCCCAGCGGCAAAGCATACCCTGCCATTGTAGGTTTTCCTACTGCTATCAATGTGGAAGGTTTGCCGGGTGGCCTGAACAACATTCTTTATAAGGATGGCATGCTCTACATTTTAAATACAGTTGATGGTAAACTGTATATGGCTGATGTCTCGACATTCAAGGCTGGCGATACCCCCATGCAGGCAAATACACTGATGTCTCAGGACATCCGAACCTTTGTGCTGGAGCAGGACTTTGGAGATGAGGACACCCACGAAAGCAACATTTACAACCTGGCTTTTGGTCCTGGTGGCGACTTGTTCATTGCCGATGCTGCCGCCAACATTATTTTGCGCAGAGATGCTGCCACAGGCGACTTAAGCGTATTTGCCCTCTTTCCTGATATAGCTAACCCAACCCCTGTTGGTCCGCCCACTATTGATGTGGTACCCACCGGACTTGCCTGGGACGGAGAACACTTTTTCGTGTCTACCCTGACAGGCTTTCCATTTCCGACAGGTGAGGCCCGCATTTATCAGCTGGATGCACAGGGCAATATATCTACCTACCAGGAAGGCTTCACTACGCTGGTCGATATTGCACTGGGCCACAACAACCAGCCTGTAGTCTTGCAACACAGCGAGTTTTCACTGGCCAATGGCGGCTTTCAGCACATGACAGGCAGGATCATTATTGCAGATGGCACTAACCAGGTTATTCTCAAAGATAAGCTGAATTTCCCCACAGCCCTGGTGCTGGACGGACGTAAGGCCTATGTTACCAGTCTGGAAGATGGTACTGTAACTCGCATAATCTGGTAAAGCAGTTAAGAAATACTTCAGGCAAAAGCGGGAGGCACAGTGCCTCCCGCTTTTTTGCGACAACAAGTCTATATTCTATACTGCCGAACCTTATTTTTAAACGCATAGTATATTTAATTCCAGGCTTAACACCCTCTCCCTAAGAATAGTAAGCTCCGCCAGCATGCGCTTACAGCTTTCCTCCTCTTTGCTGAAGAAGGGCACAATTGTTTTGTAGTAGTCGATACCTGACAGCAGATTGTCCTTAAATGTCTGCATAGTTTTAAGCTGCCGGGCAGTAGCCTCCTGCAGACTTTCAGCCAGCTGCTTTTCCAGGTATTCTACGTACAACACCAGCTCATTTACAAAAAAGCTGGGACGATAGGCCGAACTAAGAATGTTAATTTTGCCGTAAATATGACCGACCAGCTCCTCCAGGCTGAAGATGCGGGAGAAATATGCCATATTAGGTCCGGGGCAAATGCTCACAGCCTTGCTCTTCTTTACAATTTTGTTGAGCAGCAGTGCTGAATTGGCCAAGCCTACACACAGGCATTCCTTAGCCGTAATGCGTGCTGCTGCCTCCTGATATGCCTGTGGCTCCATGTCTAAACTGTGGAGCTCCTCCAGCTTTAGTTTCTGGTATTCATGAGAGGCCGTACAAATTGGCTGCTTAGTGAATTCGGTATTGAAAACCAGGTGTTTTTTGATGCAGGGGCTTCCTGGTTTTCCCTGCCTGATCCGCTCCTGCTTTTCCTGCTCAGCAGAGCTGTCTTTCAGGGTATTGAATGGTACGCCCAAGGGTGATACATAGCTAAGGTGCAGGTCTTTTTTTTCTGCCCGGGCAAGCTTCTCTATGGTAGGTGCATCTACTGTTGTGGCCTCTGGAACCAGCAGAAAAGGGGTACCCCAGCCAGTCTTATCAACCTGATAAAACTCAAGCAGAAAAGCCTGCTCCTGCGCAGTGCCTATGCCCCCCTGATACGTTAGCTGCTGCGCCAGCGGCTTTAGCGGCACGGGCAGCCCTTTTTCCTGCAGTACCCTGCAAACCAACCCCTGTAATTCTGCTGCCAGCTCCCCCCGCTTTTCTTTAAATTCTTCCAGGATGGGTCCCAGCAGCATGCCGTCGGTTGCAAAGGCATGGCCGCCGCAATTAAGGCCGGATTCAATCCTGAATTCCGAGATCCAGATGCCTTTCTTAGCCAGAAATTTACCCTGAATGGCTGCTGATCTAAAGTCACTTACCTTCAGCACTACCTTTTTTTTGATAAAGCCGCTGGAGTCGGGATAGAAATCGGCGAAATTTTCCAGGTAGGAAAAGAGCCTGGGATTAAGGCCTGCCGAAAGGATGAGCGATGAAGAAAGCTGGCTGTTGGCATAGCCGCGCAGCGCTGCCAGGGCATCGGAGTATTCCGGTGGCAGGGCATTCCCTTCTTTATCATAGTTGGTGCGGTCAAGCTTGGTCATGATATTTACATCGATGCTCCCGGGGCACATCTGCCGGCGAAGCTGCTCCTGTAGCTGTTCTTTCTTTGTTCTATCTGTTTCCTGCTGCATTTTCCGGTACAGCTGGCTGAGCGGAGCAGTCTCTGGCAGCAGCTCGAAATAGCGGGTGATCTCCGTTCCTGGCGCAAATGATTCGGCGCACAGCTTTTCAAACTGTTGCCGGGTAATATGCTGCAGAAGGTCCAGATAAGCAGTAGTTCTTTTTGCCCTGAAATCCTCTGCCGATGGGTGAATGGGTGTGTACACCATACCATATTCATTGCAGTAATGCCGGCGCATCTGTTCCATTAAAGTATCATCGCTTAAGGATACTACTGAGCTTATTCCGAAGCGGGCAATTTTAACAGGAGAATCAACGGTAAAAGCCAGTCCCATTACAGGAATATGAAAGGTATGAGGATCTTGAAGCATAAACGTAAGTAACATGGAAAGTTTGATAAGCAAGAAGCAAAAGTTCGGGCCCCTGAAATATGACTTAAATCAGTTCTACCGCTTTTCTACTTTTTGCAGCCCTGTTTATCTGCTCCATTTACAGCAATGCAACCCTAAAACACAGCACATCTTCCTTCTTCATTGAGCCGCAATGGTTTATTGCAGCGGTAACTGGCAAGCTTTCCTACTAAACTAAAAGAGCTGCTTCCCGGAGAAAGCAGCTCTTTAGTATAATCATAGGATTACATTTCGTCGGCGCTGGGACCGTAACTGCCGGGGATGGGGATGTTCAGTAACCTGAGGTAAACCCCTAACTGCGCCCGGTGATGTACAATCTGGTTAAAAGTCATTCGTAATACCTCCAGCTTGGGTGAAGTGATGTAGATGGTGTCACCATTGCGCAGGGTCCATGGTTCGGATAGCTGCTCATCCCGGCCCAAAGCAATCTGTACTCTGCCATCTGCCAGGCATTTCTCAAAATACTCCAGCAGTTCTGCAGTGGTATTTACATCTGCGGGGGTATAGGGGTTGCTGGAGAAATCCAGCTCATCGGTGTTGAGGGTCATGCCGATCCATGTAGGAAGCTCTGCAATATGGGTTGCCAGCGTTTTAATGGTCATGCTCTTTTCGTGTGGCTTCCAGCCGAACTTATCATCAGGAATGCGCTCCAGCATTTTGCGGGTGGTAACAGCCTCCTGCTCCAGCTCCCCGGCAAAGATGTCGATGATAGTGGTTGTGGTGTCGGGCGAGGTTTTAGTCATAGTCATAGCAGTGTTTGTTTTTGGTGATGCTACAAAGGAAATACCACCCACTGACAGCCCTATGGCAGCCAGTTTCTGCGATTGAAAAATATTTTTGAAAATACTGCAGAACCGCTCTTTAAAAAATTTTCAAACCTGGCAGGCCATTACTGTCGCAGCCTTTTTACGCTGGCTTTCAGTTTTCAGCCAGGTGACATCATGATCTCCCGGATTACTGCACAACGAACCTGAAATTTTTAACTGCTTTACCATCTGTTAATCTAAGCAGGTACAAACTCTTTCCATACCGGATCCTAGCTGTACTTCAAGAATGTTATCAGGCTCAATGCTGTTTTTCGCATCCATGACTTTTTTGCCTGACAGGCTATAGATTTCTGCCTGCACCAGCTGGTCAGAAAATCCCGGCTCCAGATTAACCTTTACCACCATTCCCTTGCCTGGATTTGGAAATACAAAGGTATGCTGCAGGAAACTGCCCCCTTCTATACCTTAACGGTACCGGGCTTTTCTGTACTAACCTCCAGCCAGTTCAGGTTAAAGCCACCTTTAACCACCATAAAACGCAGGCTATGCCTGCCGACAGGGATCGATATCTGCTGATCAATGTTTTGCCAGCCGCCTGTTCCGGGAATGGTAAACTGGGTAAGCTGCCGCTCATTCAGCATAAGCTGCATATATCCTGTTTGGGTGCCGGCTATGCGCAGGCTTACATAAAACTCCTGCCCTTCTGCAACATCCAGATTATACTCAATCCAGTCACCAGTATCTATATAAGCCACATTCATCAAGCCGCTTTCGTCCTGGGTAGCCTCCAGCTAAATGCCCTGCATCTGCTGGTAATCCTGCCCCTGAATTCTGGCCGGAACCGGATTATAATAGTCAGGATCGTGCCCCGGCATGTTTATATAGAGCTCTCCCAGTTCAGTTAATTTTCCATTTTGTCTCAGCAGTGAAATATAGGGTCCCTCCGACCTGCCGGCAAACCAGGCATAACGGAAAACCTGAGGATGACTCTCCATATAATCTACTGCATTGATGAGGAAGTTTTTTTGCTGCTCCATGGTAATGGCAGCATTATCCCAGCAGGCAATTTCTGTGACCCATAGCGGCTTATTATTTATGCATTACAGGCAGCTGCTTTTTCAGCTTTTTATCTAACTCAATTATAAGTTTTTTTCTCCTGATCAAGTCACTCATGCTTGCTTCAAAGGTATGTATCTGCTTTAGATTTGGAAAGGATAACTTAGCTTTTGCTATCGAGTTAGAAAGAGTAAGCTGAATGTAATTATACACTAGAAGTAATTTCTGAAGAACATCAGTTTCTACTTTTCTGAAACCGATTCTTTGCGCAGTTCTTTCATTCAGAATATAAGTGGTACCTCTTACTTTAACAGAAGCATGATCTTTTCCTTCATAGGTCTCGATAAGCTTAAGGATGCCTTCCAGGTAGCTGATGATTATAGAGTTTGTTCTCTGCTTTCCATTCTGGCTTCTGTCGAGAACATAAAGATAGTCGAACAGTGTACCGCCATGCACTGTAACCACGCCACCCCTCTCATTTTCTGCCAGAAAAAGGGGTGAATAATAAATTAATTTTCCGTGTTCTTTCAGGGAAGGTGTATCAAAGAAAGGAGCTATAACCGACAAGGTAATGGCAACGCTTAGTATAGGCAATAACCACATACCACTCATGAAAGCCACGATCAAAACACCCAGATTGAGCATGGAAGCTATCATTCCAATGCCAAACAGCACCAGGTTCTGTTCCTTTTTTGATTTCAGGTAAAACTTATGATACAATTCCAATCATCAGTTTAAAGGGTAGCAAGCAGCAGCGGTACAATAAGAATAGTCTTTCTTAAGAAAACAGCACTTCAATCAATTATATAATCCATTTTTTCTGATGCTGCCTCTCCACCACCTCTACATTCAGAAAACCTCCTATAAGTTTTGCTGCCTCTACGAGGTCTTCGTTATCATAGATGCTGACCTGATCTAGCCGGTAGTAGGTGCCATCAGTGTAGATTATATCCAGGTATGTCATGTCGACATCATCTCCGCTTCGGTGGTAAATTTCTATGCCTGAAATTTCATCGATCCGTTTCTGGCATAGGCTATTGATCAGAAATTCTCCTTTATCTTTGTCGAAGCACAACACCTCGCCATGCAAAATCACCCTGATCAGGTCGCGCATCTGAGGAATGAAAAACAGATGCACAAATAACAGGGGGACCATAAAATAATTAATTCCCCTGGCATCCAGAAGGGTATAAACGCAAATGCAGTAAAATATCAAAATGAAGACAGTGAGAATGATCAGGTCTCTTTTATGTCGCTTCCTGTTTTTTGTTAATGCAAGAATATTTTCTTCAGTCCTGATTTGAAACATCATACCATCAATCCCACGGTTGTTCTGCTGCAGCAATCTTTTACAGCTGCTGCTGATATAAAGCACATAATGCTATTTTCAGGGGCGGCAGCATGGAAACGGATATGATTATGTTGCTCCGGTAAAACAGCTCTTTTCATATATTGCTCAGTTGCTGTTCTTTTTGATCTTATAAACAGCGTCTGGTGTATAGAGATGGATGGTGTCGCCTATCAACCGAGCACCAAAATAATCTCCTGTCTTCAATAAAGTTTCTTCACTTAAGTAACTGATGGAATCCAATATTTCCTGATTGATTTCTCCCCTATAAAGGTTTTCCATTTTGGCTGTTTGCTGCCCGTAAAAATAGTCGGAACTGTAGAGGTGAATCGTTCTTTTCATATCGTGGGTACTGGTGAGTATTTTGGCTAAGGTAAGCGTTGTGTCAGATAACGCTATCACTGCATAAATTCCACCAAAATTGAAATTGGCTTCATCCTCCTGATTTTTTAATTGATACCGGATGTATCTGTTTTCAACCAGTTCCCATTCGCCACTCTTCCCGCCATATTTAAATTTATTCCCTTCTCCGAATTCCAGGAAAGCCCAGCCCTTGGTATTTACTGTTTCATCCCGTATACGTGTATTTATCCGGTCTACTTTCCAGCTGTGCGTCGTCAGGTATTTTAATTGCTCCTGCGAAAGATCGATCGCATCAGGATTTAACAGCTCGAAATTTTTAGTCTGGGCTACTGAACAGGTAGAAACTAAAAGGAAAAGAAGCACAATGGATATCCTTTTCATATGGAATGAGTTACTGACCAACATCCATTAAAGTACAAAAAATCTGTTGAAAAGGATAACAAAACTCTTTCTCCTGATAAAATCAATTTCTCCAGGGAGGTGAATACGCAGCAAACATTTCTTTGTAACAGCAGCAGGCAATGCTGTAGACTTTTATTACCCCCTGATAGCCGCCATCAGTGCGCCAGTACAGTTCTTACCCATAGGGTAACTTCTCTGTAGTCTCTTATCTTTTCAAATGATGCACGCCAGGGGAATGGATTTAGCGGATTTTCCAGCTGGTGATCTCCCCTTATCAATCCTTTTTATAAACTGTTCCCTCTTTCATCACAAAGTCTATATTTCGCAACTGGGAGATGTCATTGACGGGATTTTTGCTTACCGCAATAATATCTGCTTTTTTGCCTGCTTCAATAGAGCCAAGTTCATTGCTCATGCCCAACAGTGCTGCTGCATTTACGGTTGCTGATCTGATGGCCTCCTGGGGGCTCATGCCGTACTGCACCATGATTTCAAATTCACGTGCATTGTCTCCATGTTTGCTGACGCCGGAATCGGTACCAAAAGCAATGTTGACATTCCCCTTCAGGGCCCTTTTAAAAGAAGCCTCCACAACAGGCGTAACCTGCACAATCTTATCCTGTACGGCAGGCGGAATGTTTTTATTAGTCTTCATTTCCTCCGCCAGGTACACGCCTGCCAGCAGTGTAGGTACCAGGTAAGCACCGGTTTTATTGAACAGCTTTACAGACTCATCGTCCAGGTAGGAACCATGCTCTATGGAATGCACGCCTGCCCTTAGGGCTGCGTTTATGCCATCAGCCTCATGGGCGTGGGCTGCTACTTTTTTGCCAAGGCTTTTAGCGGTTGCCACAATTGCCGCCAGTTCATCATCCGTTAGCTGCAGGGCAACTCCTGCCGGGGTGTTGCTCAACACACCGCCTGTGGCTGTAATTTTGATAACGTCAGCGCCTTGTTTTACCAGGGCGCGTACGGCTCTTCTGCAATCATCTGTTCCATCACAAACACCCACACTTTTCTCAAGGGCATCTGCTATTTCAGGACGGTAGCCATGAAAGTCACCATGGCCTCCCGTGGCAGATACCGCACCAGTGGAAGCAATGATCCTGGGGCCCTGGATATGGTCATTGGCAATGGCACGTTTAATGCTCATGATGAGCTGGTAATCAGAGCCAAGGTCCCTCACGGTGGTAAAGCCTGCTGCCAGGGTTCTATGCAGATAAGGAATACTGCTAAAAGCCTTATCTTCATCATAAAGCGTTGTCCATTCATGCGGGTTACGGTCAGGATCACGCTCTCCGGTAATGTGGGTATGCATATCAATAAGACCGGGCAATACAAAATGGGTGCTTAAATCAATCACCTGTGCATTGGGCAGGTTTAAGGCGGCAGCTTGCCTGAAACCCGGGTAAACTCCTGTTATTTTCCCATTTTCTATAACAACTGTCTGCTTTTCTTTAGCAGGTTTCCCCGGAACATCCAGCAAAGTACCGGCATGAATAATAGTAACGGGCTTGTTCTGTGTGAAAGCAGTGCCGAAGCTTGATAGAAAAAATCCAATAGTTAGTAGGAGCAGGTAAACGGGCATCCGCATAAGTTGCTTTATTTTTGGTAATTGTAAGCAGTAGCGGCAGTCGGGAAACTGGCTACTACAGGTGGATAAGGTAATGATTTATGTTGAAATTACTAGATGCAAATCCTGCTTTGATTATTTATGATGCCAGTATCAGGCATGTATGTCTTTATGTGCCTGTTTGCCCAACAACCCATTTGCATTGTTGTACGCTGTATTCCTTTCTTTTATAAGAATCACTAATTCTGTTAAATGAGTGTGAATTACTATGGGTACTATTACAGCGGGAAGTAAAATGAATGGGAAATATAACATTGCTTTATTTGGCTGCTCAAATCCGAATTGTTGAAAAGGCAGCTCTGATGACAGAATTCCATTGATCATTATAAAACATACCAATACCAAGGAAATCACATTCCAGCTAATTAACAGCCCATTGCTTGCTCTTCTGGTTAAAATTAATGTCCCGACAATAGGTGCAGTTAAGCCAGCTAGAATATCAAAATTTCTGCCCTCAAAAGTCATTAGTTCAGGTACCATTTTATTTATAAAAAGGTAAAATAAAATGATTTCTACTGGTATCCTTACTGTATGAAGAAACGTACTAACTGTTCGGTTTCTGTCTTTTGATAGTTTAGCTCTATATGTTGGTAACAGACTTATTATGATCAGGATAGTTGTTGGCAATAGGACTAAAATAAATCTCGGCGGAAAAGTATCTGTAATAAGGTAGAATCCATTTAAGGCTAAAAAAGATTGAGAAGCACTCCAAATTATGAGCCCTGTAAGAATCTCCTTCCTACTACCATTTGCGTAGTAAAACATCAAAACTGTTACCCCTACTGTTAGTAGGAAAACAATGTTTATCCAACCAGGTAAATCTTCTATCATAGAATTGATTTTGATGGCACACAACGGATTGTTATGTGTGTTTTTTTATTCTAGGAAATAAGTGGAGATAGGTCATATTTGGCGCGTCCACGTTTTTGGTACCATATCGCAAATAGAGCAATAGTTAAAAGTAATTCTGACAGGTCGCCCCAATAATACATTAATTTAGCCGCTGCACGAATTTGCTCATCACTATGAGGAGAGTTGAGCGGAAACAGGTAGGCATACATAAATTTACTTAAAAATGCATGAGAGGCTATGCTAATGAAAAGTACGAAAACCCGAACACGAAGTCCAGGCCGTTTGGGTGCAGGATCAACGCCAATCATAGACCATGTGAATACATATCCTGCCACAAGAAAGTGCAAGTGCATTACGTAGTGAAGATAAGGCTTTGTGAAACTCTCATTGTAGAGTGGGGTCAGATACAATAAGTACATACCTCCAATGTTCAATAGGAATGCCGTAACTGGATGGCTGGCAATTTGAAATACCCTACTTTTTAATACAGTCGTAATGGAGCGTGCTACATTAACTGGAGAAACTTTTAATGCTAGAGTAATTGGGGCACCTAAAACCAAAAAGATTGGTGCGAACATTCCAATTAACAGATGTTGAACCATATGACCCCTCAAATCCGAATGCGCCCACTGCGCTAGTGATGGCGCCATGGCTATTCCCAACAAACAGATGCCGCACATAAAACTGATGGTACGCCAAGTGTCTAAGGTATTTCTTCTGTTTTTAAGGCCTATTAGAGCGTATAGGTAGGCAAATGCTATGACGGTAATCAAGAAAATTGGTAACCATCCGGCGATTGTTGATTCAGTTAGTTGGTGGTGGGTATGATGCTGCATCAATCACGCTTTGAGAGTTTACGAAAGTGACGCTTCTTGTTTTTCTATGTTCTTGGCTCGTCGCATAAGAACCAATCCAATGATTAGAAGCATAAGCCCCCACATGTTCCACACAATGTCATAAGGAAGAATATTATCCACGTAGCGAATCTGGTGCAGGCGGAGTACTTTGTGGTCTACAAGACCGTCAAAAAGTTGGAACGCTCCTGATCCAACGAAAAATCCAGCCCAAGCTCTGGCTTTCACCAATGAGCGGTTTCTTCTTAGGTCTAGCAACATGAAAAAGCCTGCTACTATGGCAATCAATTCTGCTGCATGCAATAAGCCGTCGCTCAATAAGCCTATTTCTGTTGTGGAGCGGTCATAAAAGTGATGCCATGAAAGTACTTGGTGAAAAATAATTTCATCTACGCCAGCCATTATTCCTACACCGATCAATGCTGCTGCCCGTGCTGAACTTATCGGTTTTAGGTTTCCATTATCACTGCCCATACTTTTTATAATTTATAGATTATTATTATAAATCACACATAACACCCTTAAAATAGAACAGGCGCCCCGGCACAGGTTGTTATCAAAGTAAGCAAAGCCTGCCAATCCTACAATGATGGCTGAATGAAGTGAAGTGAGGGTACTGACTTTATTCCGATGTTGGCAACTGATCTTCATTTATAATTATTTGATAATTCTATCAAAACCTGAAGTGCCCTTTCAGAATCTTTTTTATTCACGAAGATGTGGTCATGATAGTAACCAGCAATAACATTACAGCTTATGTTATTTTTTGCTAGTTCTTTCGAAAATAGGGCTGTCAAACCTACTGCCTCTAGAGATGAATGAATCATCAATGTAATCCAAGATGCAACGTATTCATAGGTGAGATTTAACTCGTCTGCTTTGCTACGTTCCATTACTACGGTTATACCCTCTTTCTCTTTGAATTCACATATAGTACTTAACCTGTCAATTCCATCTAAGTCTTTTACAGTGGAAAAGATATATTCGCCATCATTCAAAACAGGCGTCATTCCTTTCAATAGCTCCGCTAAATTAATCTCTCCACTCATAGCCAGTCTGTCTGTTCAGGTTACATATTTTCAATTATTTGCCAACGTTGGCGGTATAAAAAAGTCCGTTTGCAGGCGATATCCTGTCTAATTATACGTAAGGTGAAGCGGTTAACAATCTTAGAATAACCTACTGTCCGGCATTTTTTTATACCGCATATTAGCAAAAGTAAGTGTAGAAAGTTATGGTGTAAAGCGTCAAATACACCCTTGATCGTACTGTTTATTGACTAGATTTTCAGCTTTCTGTACAGCTTAAAAAAATAGCGCAAGTAATAAGCCATCAAACCAATTGACTTATAACTTGCGCTAAAACTGTTTAATACAATCCGTTTATTTTATTAAATTCTTAAAGGCTGATCCAAAAATCAAATAACTGGTATTACCAGCAATCGTACCCTCGTTTTGTCCCCACAGAAATGGCCAGTCGTCGTAGTTTTCAAAGTGGTCGGGTTTTCTGAATAATACACCCGGAGCAACGTTGCCCGGAATAAACGAGAAATCGGCCCTGTTATTTCCATAAAATACCTCTTTAGGACGTGTAGCACCCACTGTTGCCACTAACGAGTAATTGTGATAAGGATGAGCGCCATACAGGTAGTTCGTGGCCTTGAAAGCATGGCTGGCGTCAACAATGTCAGGAAAATACTTATTGGCAAAACAAACGGTGGTACCAAAATTTGTAACAGCTCCGCTACCTGCCCAGTTACCAAGCTCTATAGGCACGCCGTAAGGATTATCTTTTTCCAGCCCTTTGATGTAGGCATTGAATTTTACAACATACGGGCGCAGTTTATCCTGGTAGGCTGCATCCATGTGTGGTATGGCATTTAGTGCCGTCAAAATGTGGAAGGTAACACCACGATCGAGTGCAGGCCATAAAAGTTCCTGGAACTTATCCTTGTACTGTTGCTCCCCGGTTGCAATATACAGCTGAAGATTGGTACCAACATTTGCTGATCTGTTCCATCTTGAGGTATCCTCCGGCTGATTGGCGAGTAAATCAGTTGCCTCTATTAGAAGTCTTTTTGACTGTTGCAAAGCTCTTGCCGAAAGCTCGTCGTTATGACCCTTCAACGCCCGGCTTGCTGCCGCTAACATTGTTGCTCCACGGAGATCGAGGCTGGGATTGCGGCTTGTAAACGCCCACAAATCATCCTTAACGCCACTTGACTGGCCGTCGGGTGCTACTTCGTAAGGGCCCAGTTCCGGATTATAAGGAAGGCCGTCTGTTGCTGAGGCAGCGTCACCCAGGTGATGGTAGTTATCCAGAACAGAATTGGAAAGCGTTTGAGTCATGTGGCCGATAATCTCTGCCTGGGCTACCAGATTCAGGGTTCCGTGCTCAATAAACTGCAACATGTCTGGCGTTCCATCAGGTCGGTGAAGATCAACATAACGCTGCTCCTGGCTAACAAAAGTCTGATCGCGAAGTGGTTTGAAATACTCCCATGTGTGAACGAAGTTCTGCACTACGTTAATATTCGATCCTGTTTCGATATCAAAATCTCCAGCGTCGAAAAAACCACCCACATTCAATCCAGGGATCAATTCGAGGGCTTTATACTTGGTATCGGTAGTGGGTCCCTGATCATGAAGGTCGAAATGATCGCTGTTTGGCGGAGCCTGGAGATAACCTTCTTTAAATGGCTCGCCATGCCATACCCGGTAAGCCTCGTTTACGAACATATGATTCATATGTATAGGAATCCATATATCGCTGGTGGCATCAGTGATCTTGTCGTAGACGTTATTTTCTATAAGAAAATTATTTGTTTTAACATTGCCGTACTGGATATAGTATATACCAGGGGCTTTAACTGATGTAAAATCGAATTTTACATAGTGATATTTAAAGTAGTTGCCCCAGGGTACGATTTTACCGCCGAATACTTCTGTGGCTTTGCCGTCGGTGCCCACTTTATACAGGGAGGCTTTTGCAAGTGGCTTGTCTTTCTTGTCAAGTTCTATTACAGCCACTTTTTGCTGCGAAGGGATGTAGCCCACTTGAGAGAAACCGACATTCGGCTCTCTTATCCAACCATTGATAGCATTTGGTTCAACGGTCCAGGTCAACACCTTGCCTGTTTTTCCTGCAGGAAGTAAACTGCGAACGACATACCAGCCGTTTTGTGCCAGCATACGGCCGTCGAAAAGCATAAGATCGGCATCCGGCGACGTGATTTTTACCAAACGTGAAGGTTCATCAGGTGCAAGAAGAAAGGTTCTTCCGGTTTCGAGAGGGAGCGGATCTATGAATTTGCCGGTTCCCCTGTCGTCGGAAGTTACAAACCCCTTGTATTGCTTTGGTTTTTCACTGTTAGGCCTTGTAGTGGTGTTTCCTACCACATAGCGCGGAAACCTGTTATAACGGCCATCCATTAAATAGGCCTTATTCCAGTACTGCGAGGGTAAAAACTCAAGATTAAATCCGGCAGCACCTTCCATGGCCTTGGGCAGGGGTTTATCAAGGTAAACAGAAATCTCCACACCTTTACCCTTCGCCGTGACAACCACCCGCGAATCGAAATCGTAATCTTTATACCTTAAGGTAGCCTCGATGGTTTTTGCAGCACGGTCTACCTTACGGTTTAAGATATCCGGAACAAGATCCCACTGCTCTGGGGTATTAGAAAGTCTCACAGCACCACCCTGGGCTGTTCTCACGCCGTGGTGAATCAATTCTATACCGGCGTTCTTTTCATCGTTGAAACCTCCGGTAAAAAGGTTATTGTACACAAGGACATTCACACCTTGCGTCTCGAAATACTCAAGATCATTGAGTTTCAGATCCTGGCCGGAAGCATAATTAAATGCTCCTAGTAGTAGCACTACAAATGACAGAAATGTAAGTCTTTTCATGTTTCTTGAAAAAAAATTCTTTATGGAACCGATTGCAACCATAGTTGCAAACATTAAAGATAAACCATACTGTCTTGAATACTATGGCAAAAAAATTAAAAAAAAAGTTCAAGCTACAAATTATCCACTTGAGCGAATCGCCACTTTTGTGCAGTGGCCAATTTCTCTCTGCACCTTAATCTTTCTGCAAGCCACTATTTAAGATATTTTTTTTACTGTTTTAACTGTCTGTGGGGCAGCGTGCAATTTTTGCTAACGGACCGCAACTGGGTATTGGGCCTTTACAGGCACCTCTGTTTCCGGTTGTTGTTAAGTTTATAAAAGGCTATGATGCCTGAACCACAAGTATATGCCCAATAACCTGTTTGCATTGTTGTGGCAAGTTTAGTTATCATCAATATTTTATGCCTGCTCTAATACATTCAAATAGTCCCGGTTTTTATAGTCATTCTATCTGACCTGGTTTCTAATTCCTGCATACTATTTTTCCATTACTGATGCTGCCATCAAAATGGCACAATACCCATGTGGGTGCTGTTTAGCTGCCGTAGAAGGACAATCTACAGGACGAACGGCTAAATAATCTTCAGCACTGTCTTTAATACCCATACCGGGACAAAATGATTTAATGAGTGGTTTACCATCCGTATATAAAGAGATAAAAGTTTTTAAGCCATTCCATCCTTTTTCTGTTACTTCTAGATAGGACACATCCAGCCATCCGTTCGTTATGCCCTTTTGCAAAGCATATATAATCATTCCCGAGCCACTGGTTTCGGGATAATTGCCTGGTAATTCTTTATGATTAATTAGTTGATACCAAAGGCCATCATTATTATTTTGAGTGTTTCGAATACCTATTGCCAACCGCTGGTATAAGTAAAGAAGGTTTTGAAAATCTTTATGTGTAGGAGGAAGAGATTCTAACATGTCCGCCAAAGCCATAGAAAACCATCCTATGCTTCTACTCCATACTTCTGTGGAGGTTCCTGTTATGGTATTTGCCCATGATTTATTTTTTCTGTAATCCCAACCATGGTAAGGCAGGTGACTGTCAATGTTGAATGTTCTTGATGCTACCAGTAAGGTTTGAAAAGTGGCAGTTTCAATACTTAAACTATCGTTAAACATTATTCCGTATTTTACCAGAAACGGATTAGCCATATAAGCTCCATCAATT
The DNA here is from genome assembly GCA_000597885.1 of Flammeovirgaceae bacterium 311. NCBI lineage: Bacteria > Pseudomonadati > Bacteroidota > Cytophagia > Cytophagales > Flammeovirgaceae > Flammeovirgaceae bacterium 311. Next base: position 6,274,978 of record CP004371.1, on the reverse strand, counting down.
GTCATTACATCATTGTAATGGTCGTTATTTTTATGCCAGTAGCCACCATCTGGCGTTTTGTTAAATATTATGGACGAGGACGCTGTTCCTAATAAATAATTTCTCATTTTGGTTGCGGCAACTTTGTATTTTTTATCACCTGTTTCTTCGTACAGGAACAAGCACAACATTCCCGGATGTATTCCATCCAGTTCTGCTTTTAAAGCACTTATTTTACCATCTTCGTCTACAAAAGAATCAACAAATGCTTGTATGTAAGTAAGGTATTCTGGATTTCGGGTATTTAGATAAATTTTTTCCATTCCATGTAAAATAATGCTATTAGAATGGTCCCATCCTTTGTGTGTTAGTTCATCAATGGTAGGTTGATATCTAATTATAATGGCATTTGAAAATTGCTCCCCAAAATTTGTCGATTGTGCAATACCTAAAATTGGGATGATAAATAAATAAGAAATAAAAAAATAAATTTTCATGCTATACAGTTTCATCTTGAGGGAGTTGTGCAACAGCTACTGTTGTTGGTGTTAGTATATTCTTTTTTATTCTTTGAAAGGGTCTTCCTGCCACTTAGTAAATCCAAAAACCTCAAGTGTTTGTGACCCCTCGTTAATCTTATAAACCACTACATATCCTTTGAAGATTAAGTCTCTGATGTCTTCCCGATCGAAGAAAATGGACTTTCTATAGATGTATGGCTTTGCAGGTATTCCTTTGATCCTGCTGATGATATCATTCTTGAACTTTCGAGCAGCAGCAGGCTTGTCTTTTGCTATGTATTCCACTTGAGCATTCAGTTTATCTCTGAAGCCCTTGGTGATTTTAATCTTCATACCGGCGGATGGTTGCCTCTAGCTCATCGTCAAGCTGCTGCAGATCTATAAGTTCCGCCTGCCCCTTTTCCAGCATCTCCAGATCTTTATGGAGTTCTTTTTGTGCAGATAAGAACTGCTGATCTTCTTCGATGATCTCAAGCTCATCTTTACTAAATTTATTGAGGAACCACATCAGGTGCTTATACACTTTATCATTTACCCGTAAGCGTATCGTCTGCATAGCCTTTTTCTTTAAATATATACCTTTTCTACGAACGGTTCCATCATGATGTTATTAACACCAACGTCCATTGAATAAAGCAGGGGCTGTTCACCGCTGCATCTACATGGACGATAAGTTAGAGGTTTTGTGTTTCAATGACAAAGAGCTACCACAGCCCTTGCTTTATTCTGTTGAGGCTGTTGCACAACTCTTACAAGATAGTTGTAGTAGAGATAAAGGACAAACTTTTAAGGCAATGCAGGGGCGGCATATATATCGTGATCGGGTTGTGCTTGAGTTTTGTTTATCTGACCACATCCCCAAGCACAACCTCTATTACCGGCTAAAGCAGTTGCTTGAGCTTGATTATCTCTTTGAGTCAACAAAGATCTACTATGGCAGCTGCGGCCAGAAGAGCATAGATGCAACAGTTTTTTTCAAGCTCTGTCTGATTGCGCATCTGGAGAATATTGATTCCGATAGAAAGCTGCTGGAGATGTGCAGCTTAAGATTAGACCTGCTTTACTTTCTGGGCTACAATCTGGGAGAAGAGCTTCCCTGCCACTCTACGCTTTGCAGAACAAGAATGCTGCTGCCCCGGCAAGTTTTCGAAAGGATCTTTAACCACATCCTTTCCCTCTGTGTGGGTGCGGGCATGGTATCTGGTGCCACAGTAGCAGTAGATTCTGCCTTTGTCAAAGCCAATGCTTCCATGGATTCCCTGGAGCTAAAGGTGTCAAAGGAAGAACTCCAGCAGGAGCTAAAGAAAGCCCGCCCTGTTATGGTTACTGCCAGACGCAAGGCAAAAAAGAATAAGGCCAGCAAAGAGCAGCAGACAGTCACTGCTTCAAAACAAGAGCTCCAGCAGATAGAAAGCAGGCAACAGCACTGGCACTCCCGGCAGCTTACCACTCCAGGGGGCAGCTTAAAACAAGCCCGCTTTACCTCCAACAAGACCCACTATTCTCCAGTTGACCCTGATGCCAGAATAGCTGTGAAGCCCGGCAAAAGAAGGCAACTTTGCTACTTCAACCAGTTAGCTGTAGATACTGCCCATCATGTGATTGTGCATGCACAGGCTGATCTCTCTGACCAAAAAGATAGTCAGTGCCTGCCCAGAGTAGTGGAAGAAACCACCCAAAGACTCCTATCTTTTGACCTTGGCTTAAAATCAGTCTTAGCTGATGGAGCCTATTGCTCTGGCGAGAACTATGTCCTTCTGGAAAAGCTAAATATCCAGGCTTATATTCCAGTGCATGGCACCTACAAAGGAGGTCCTGATGGCTTTATCTATGATCAAGAGCAGGATGTATGGATCTGCCCCCAGGGAAAGAAAGCCACTTTTAGAAAAGTAAAGTTCTCGGCTCAAGACAGCCTGCAGCGCCAGTACTTCACCACCAGAAGTGACTGCAAGGGCTGCCCCTTGAAAGAAAGCTGCCTGGGAGAAAAACAGAAGGAAAAGAAAATCGACATCACCTACTACAGAGCAGAATATGAACGAGCTAAAGAAAGACTCTCCACCAGACATGCAGAGTGGATGAAGAAGAAGCGGCAGAGCACCGTGGAGCCGGTCTTCGGCATTTTAATCAACTACATGGGCCTGTCGAAAATCAACACCAGGGGTATCATGGCAGCAGATAAAAAGATGCTCCTGGCAGCTGCTGCCTATAACTTGAAGAAATGGCTCAACTTCTGCTCCAATAAAAGAAAAACAGCCGCTCTGGTAGCTCCTAAAGCTACTGTGGCTGCTCTTTTTTGGCTAATGCTGATAGGATTATGGACTGGCAACAAAATCAGAAGTGGGTGATGTTAAAATACAGAAAAACAGCCTATCATTCAGGAAGTTGTGCAACAGCTACTGTTGTTACCTGCTGTTTATTATATTTTATTATTCATCAAATCCTTAGCTAAACTCGCTTTTTTCAACTTTTTATTTCTAATTATATATTCTATATCATATTTGTTGTCAACCATCAATTGAAGATGATAATAATTTATATACTCTAGGACGGCAAAAGCGTTAGATAATATACCCCAATATAACATTACATTTATACTTAATTTCCATTCCTGTAGTGTCAATTGAAGGAGCAAGAACAAAGGCATTAGACCGATTAGGTAGATGTTAAGTTTTTTGGATTTTTTGAAAAATACTATATTTTTTTCCTGGTTAATGTTTTCCCCTTTCAGACTGTTTAGCTTCAACTTCCAATATAATTGTCCTTGGTACAAGATAACTGTACATACTACCAATCCATAGACGATAAAAATTATATCCTGAATGGGGTATGAATATATCACATAAATTAGAAGTACAGGTACTGTAAAATATGTATGAAATTTTTCTGCGGGATAGTACCACTTTAACCTTTGGATTAAACGGGCTCGGGTCATTGTTTCCTTGATTGCAGGTAACGTCCGTTAAATATAGCAGAGCCCCTGCACTGCTGCTGAATGAAAGTACGCAAACTTCGCTCACACTGCAATAATGGCTGAATGCTCTTGGGGGCGTTTGCTATATTTTGTTGTTGGCCGTAGTTTTTTATTTTGTTCATGCTACTCATCTCTTGTCACTGTTTTACCATTTGATAGAAGCAGCTGAATTACACCATGTTCTTTATTCCAAAAGAGTGTTGCTGATTCATTCATATGATCATCCTTGTAGGCGATTAGTTTATATACATCCTCGTAAATCTTTCCATCAATATTAATCGATTGATAGATATCCTTAAATTGAGGATCATTACCAGTATTATGTTTTACGGGCGCATAAACAGTATAACCCCAAAATTCAATCCACAAGTGACTATCCTCTGTATATAGCTCAACTGTCAGTCGTGGTTTATGATTATCAGATGGACTAAAATCAACTTGATAATATTCATAGTGACCTTCTACTCCCCAATATCCTATTACCTTTCTAAAATCTCTTTTATACTCATTTTGATTAAGCACATATCTAACACCAATAGTGTCAATTAAAGATAAGCTCTGACCTTCATCATAGGCGATAAAATCAAGTTGTTCCTCATCGAAATGATATTTGATATTATCATTGGCACCGAAGCATGCTGTAAATATCAAAGGAAAAGCTAGAGTAACTATCACTGATTTGTGGAAGCTAATATCTTTCATTTTACTCCTATATTAGTAACAACATACAAACGTATAAGAATTATTGAATTATGGCCAACGTCAGTTTGTGCAGAAAGCACAGCTGTTAAAACTGTTGAATTTCCTTCACTTTAACAACAGGTTTAGCTAAATTAAGAGATGCACCATCTGATGGGAAAAGACAGACATCAGACTTTTTCAACGAGTCTGGAGGCATCCATTGGAGCAGATAATCCAGTTAGGGTCATTGATGCTTTTGTAGATGCACTGCCCCTATTGGAGATGGGTTTTAAGGGAGTACTTCCTAAAGCAACAGGAAGGCCTTCTTTTGACCCAGCTCACCTTTTGAAGCTCTACCTCTATGGCTACTATAACCGGATCCGCTCCTCCAGAATGCTAGAGCAGGAGTGCAGAAGGAATCTGGAATTACAGTGGCTTTTGCAGGGACTCTGCCCTGCCTACCATACCATTGCTGATTTCCGAAAAGAGCATCCCGCCCAGCTAAGGCAGGTATTTAAAGCCTTTGTTGCTTTCCTAAAGGAAGCCCATCTTTTGAAAGGTAAGTATGTGGCTATCGACGGCACCAAGCTCCGGGCGCAGAACTCCAGAAAGAACAACTACAACCAAAAGAAGATCGACCGCCAGCTGAACTATATCCAGCAAAAGATCGATGAGTATCTGGAACAACTGGAAGGGAAAGATCTAAAGGAAGCAAGGATGTCAGCTGCTCCAGGGCTGACATCAAGCAGTCCCTTAAACAACTGGAGCAACGAAAGCTAAAATATGAGCAAATAGAAGAGCAGGTAGAGCAAAGCGATGACGGGCAGGTATCTACTTCAGATAAAGAGAGCAGAGCCCTGATCCAGCACCACAATGTAGTGGAGGTAAGCTACAACTGTCAGGCAGCAGTCGACAGTAAGCACAGCCTGCTGGTTTACTTTGATGCTACAAACTGTAATGATGCCAAAGCCCTGGCTACAGTAGCCATAGCCGCAAAGCAGGTGCTGGCAAAGAAAAGAATCACTGTACTGGCCGACAAGGGCTATCATAACGGTGAGCAAATAGGACAGTGTCTCAAGAATGGCATCATTACCATTGTCGCCTACAGAGAGCCCGCCCGTGATCCAGTGCCTGCCCAAGCTTATTACCTGGAGAAGTTCATCTACAATCCAAAGAAGGACCACTACCTCTGTCCTAAAGGAGAAGTGCTCACTACCAATGGCTCCTGGTATGAGATGAACAAGCCCAGCAGCTATCGCAAAAACGCTACTCCCAATCTGGCCAAACACTACAAGAGCAAAGCCTGTCTTGCCTGTTCAGTTAAAGCCCTGTGTACAGCTAATAAAGCAGGCCGGCTCATTGTACGCTCCGAGCATGCTGCTGCCATCCAGGCCAACAATGAAAGGCTCTTAAAGCAAAAAGAAGCTTACCCAAACGACAGGCAATCGTAGAGCACCCTTTTGGTACTATCAAAAGAAGCTGGGGCTACACCTATACGCTGATGAAGGGGCTCAAAAAAGTGGACGGTGAACTGGCTCTGATCTTCACTTGCTACAACTTCAGGAGAGCTATGTCCATTTTGGGGGTGGAAGGGCTGCTAAAACTGTTAAAAACTAATAAAAAGTGGCTGGCAGCTGCTTTTCCCTCACTTACAGCACTTTACCAAAAGCATTTTAAGCAACTTTCTATTTTTAAGCTGGTTAATAGGCAACTTCTGAAGGCAGCCTGAGAAGGGCTGAAAAAGGCCCTGCATGAAAGATAAAGCCTCTTTTTTAAGCAGAAAAGAGTTTTTGCACACTCTGACGTCCATTGAATAAAGCAGCCGACCATTCACAAGCCCTTGCCGAACGGACGCAAAGCTGGCTGCGTGCATTGTCAATGGCTGAAAGATAGCTGGGAGCTTGCTTTATTCTGTTGTTGCTAACAGTTTATTATTTTTTTTCTAGTATCAAATGAGTTTCCTCACCGTCATCGTCGAGTAAAACAATTGTTTTCTCTTTCCTTCTAAAGTTAGTCCAGATAAACTTCGAATAATTGTTCTGTCTAAAAGAATGCTTTAAATAGGGCATAGAAGTTATGATGCATTCAATATTACTCAATAAACAGAAGTCTACTTGTTCATAATAATTCTTAGAAGTCACTGAATCTACACCCGCTTTTATCGCCGCTGAATATTGCTTGAGTTTGATGCCACAACATTTGTCAATTACTACCTCATCAATGTAATTAAAATATTCAGCGCCCTTGAAGAAGTAGGCTTTATCAGTATTTAATCTTATACCATCACCTTCAGATATGAAAGTACCCGATACAAGCTTTATTCCATGGATTCCCTGCTGGTACCCCTTCTCTTTCCATGAAAAAGTTTGATCAGTCTTCAGTATCAGCTCTATAATGCCATAGCTATCTTGATATTCATATCTTATTCTATCACCTTGGCAATAAGCTGATAAGGGTATCAGTACCTGTATAATTATGTAAAAGGCAGCTCTCATACAATTGTTATTGAGCCCTGTGAATGGTCGGCTGCTTTATTCAATGGACGTTGTAGGTTATTAAGAAAACCCAATGAAGAAACAATCTAGCAGCATTTCAAGAGGCTTTGTACTCGCCTTGGGTTTTATCCACTATTCCTGTTGTATGGAAACTGAAGCGAATTATCAATGGGACATCATCAACAATACCAGTGATACAGTGACAATTCAAATTGGTAATCCCCATTTTGGTATACCCGATTCTATTGTGATACTTCCATCTGGACAATTTTCCCATACAGAAATGTATATGGACGGAAAGAATAAGATTTACAAATGTGGAAAAAGCTTTAGTGACAGTCGGGAAGTCACTGTATCAATATCTGGGGGTAAGACCTTGATGAAACCTCTACATGTCTGGGAGAATTGGGAACAATCATCAGATTTTAGTAGCTGTGATGGGGAACATCAATGCAGATTTGTAATTGAACAACAGGACCTTCAATAAAAATAAATAAAACAACCTACAACAACAGAATAAAACAAGCTCCCATAGTACGTTCAGCCATTGACAATGCTAAGTCTAACTTTTCGTACATTCGGTGAGGGCGGTGAAGGTCGCCTGCTTTATTCAACGGACGTTGTGCACGAGCCATCGTTTGGCATAGCAATGGCTGGTAGCAATAAAGCATTATAATCACTCAAACTGCAGGAGGACGGTAACTTGACGATGTAAGCGAAAGAAAAGGTAAGACCTTGGCTGGACGGGTAAAGCGCAAGAATACGTGAAAGTGATGCCGGTAGGGGTTGACTGTAACTTGACGAAGGATCAAAAAGGTCTTGAAGAGTTGACGAACAAGCCGAACTGGTGGATGCAGTCTACAAAGCTGCTTTCATCAAAACTGACAAAAAAGCGTGACGCAGGTGAACCTTGAAAAAGGTGTGTCGCAGGTAGACCTTTAGATCGTCTGAAACATCAGTAAATCGTACCTGGAGGGCAAGCTGAACAGAAGCCAGGGGCAGTGGATGAAAATGGTAAAAGCCCTTGCACAACAACAAAATAAAGCAAGCTCCCAGCCAGCATTTAGCCATTGACAATGCAGGCAGCTATCTTTGCGTACACTAAGCGAGCACCTGTGAATGGTCGCCTGCTTTATTTAACGGACGTTGTGCACGAGCCATCGTTTGGCATAGCAATGGCTGGTAGCAATAAAGCATTATAATCACTCAAACTGCAGGAGGACGGTAACTTGACGATGTAAGCGAAAGAAAAGGTAAGACCTTCGCTGGACGGGTAAAGCGCAAGAATACGTGAAAGTGATGCCGGTAGGGGTTGACTGTAACTTGACGAAGGATCAAAAAGGTCTTGAAGAGTTGACGAACAAGCCGAACTGGTGGATGCAGTCTACAAAGCTGCTTTCATCAAAACTGACAAAAAAGCGTGACGCAGGTGAACCTTGAAAAAGGTGTGTCGCAGGTAGACCTTTAGATCGTCTGAAACATCAATAAATCGTACCTGGAGGGCAAGCTGAACAGAAGCCAGGGGCAGTGGATGAAAATGGTAAAAGCCCTTGCACAACAACAAAATAAAGCAAGCTCCCAGCCAGCATTTAGCCATTGACAATGCAGGCAGCTATCTTTGCGTACACTAAGCGAGCACCTGTGAATGGTCGCCTGCTTTATTTAACGGACGTTACCTGTCATTAAAAATGAGGCTACGACATCTATTTATATGTTGCTTAATAATTCAAGCTTGTAGTCCTGACAAAAGCTTTATTGAAGAAAAGGCTATTAAATACTCCTATGTAAACTATCAGATTGAGCTGGTTAGTGAGGTGTTATTAACAGTGGACACTACGAAGTATCTTTTCTCGGTATCAGACAGTATTTATACCTTAAAATACATCAATCCAAAAGATACAGTAAGCTATATACTAAGAGCTGACAGTATTTTTCAGCCAATATATATAACCAATGCTAAGGATACCTCCGATAGCTTTATTTATGTAGCCCATCTAGATTTTAAAATCAATGATAGACTTTATCGGGTATTCAAATATGCTAGTGATCCAGGAGTAATAGACGGATGTGTGACCCATTTTTGGACGCCAGAACTTGGAATTATCTTGACACGATCCTCGACATGGAGGAGCTTTAGCAAGCTTCAAACTAATAGTGACAGTATAAATCAACAGATTAATTTATTAGCAGAGGTTATATATCAGGACGCTTCCTTTTACAATGGCTGCAACAAAGAAATGGAATTGATGCCTAAAGCTGACGCTGAAGAATACTATAAGCAGAAGTACAAAGACTCAGACGTAGGCAGTGAAATAAATAAAATAATAAACGACAGGTAACAACAGAATAAAGCAAGCTCCCTCACAGCTCCGTTGCCATTGTAGCTGCAGGTAGTTAACTTATCGTACTCTATGAACCGCAGGTGCCGGGTCGCCTGCTTTATTCAATGGACGTTAGGTTCGATTAAAATCGTTTGGTGTAGAAGGGATAGAGTTTTAATGATTACCCTCTCAGCGTCTGGCTCAAAATCATACCGGTAGCTGGACCTTGATTAGTTGGTGAAGCAAGCGGGCCCATCGAAGTCAATCGCCTTCTCGGATTCTCATAAAAATAGGGAAGACCTCGGCTGACACAACGAGTCGGTAACTGGACACCGATGTTGGCCGGATAAGTTAGACATTTAAAACTTGACGGATAATGGAGGTCTTGCTCGATCTAAACCGGACGGTTAACCGGACGCTTTGATTCAAGTGCACCAGAATCTGAATACTGAATCGGTTAATGAAAAGCTGGTGACCTAAATATAAATCGTAGCGCAGGAAGACCTTCAATAATGGCGTGACGGTACCTGGACGAAACTGAAGGCTGATAAAAAAATAAGATAAACCGAACCTAACAACAGAATAAAGCAACCGCCCAGCTATCTTTCAGCCATTGACAATGCAGGCAGCTGGCTTTGCGTCCGCTCAGCCAAGTGCAGTGAATGGGCGGCTGCTTTATTCAACGGACGTCAGAGTGTGCAAAAACTCTTCTCTCTTGAAAAAAGGGGCTTTTGCTTCCTATTAGACCCATTTTCAGCCACTCCTAGCGCAGCTTCATAAGTTGCCTATTATCCGCTCCAAAAAGTAGAAGTTAGCTAAAAAGCATCAGGTAAAGCGCTGTAAGTGAAGACAAAGCAGCCACTGGCCACTTGGTGTAGCTTTTCAGTAGTTTGAGCAGCTTAGGCACCGAGAGGATGGACACAGCTCTCCTAAGGTTGTAGCAGGTAAAGATAAGCCCCAGCTCTCCGTCCACTTTTTTCAGTCCCTTCATCAGCGTATAGCTGTAGCCCCATGCTCTTTTGATGGTACCAAAAGGATGCTCTACAATAGCTTGTCTTTTACGATAAACTTCTTTTTGGCGCATTACCCTCTGGTTGTTGCTTTTGATCACTCCAGCATGCTCGGAGCGTTCTATTAGTCTTCCTGCCTTATTTATGGTGCATAGCGCCTTGGCTGCACAGCAAAGGCAGGCTTTGGTCTTGTAATGCTTGACCATATAAGGAGAAGCATTTTTCTTTTCCAAGCTTACCTTATGCTTCTCATACCAGGACCCATTGCTAGAAAGCACTTCCCCTTTAGGACAGATATAATGGTCTTTCTTTTCATCATAATGGAACTGCTCCAGATAATAAGCAGCAGTTGGCACAGGATCTCTGGCAGGTTCTTTATACGCCACTATGGTGATGATGCCATTGTCCAGGCACTCACTTAGCTGTTCTCCGCTATGATAGGCTTTGTCAGCCAGTACAGTGATTCTTTTCTTTCCTAGTGCTTGTTTAGCTGCAAGAGCTGTAGGAGCTAGTGCTTTAGAATCGTTCTTGTTGAGGGCCTGGTAGTGGATGATTAGGCAGTGTTTGCTATCGACTGCTGCCTGGCTGTTGTAGCTTACCTCCACTACATTATGGTGCTGGATTAGGGCTCTGCTTTCTTTATCTGAAGTAGATACCTGTCCGTCATCACTTTGCGCTACCTCTTTTTCCATCTGCTCGTACTTGAGCTTTCGCTTCTCCAGGTGCTTAAGAGCCACTTCGATGTCAGCCCTGGAGCCTTTGACATCATGGGCTTCCTTTTGATCTTCCTCTTCCAACAGATCCAAGTAATCATCTATCTTTTCTTGTATGTAGCTAAGCTGGCGCTCTATCTTCTTTTGGTTGTAGTTGTTCTTTCTGGAATTCACTGCTCTGATCTTTGTGCCATCTATGGCTACATATTTGCCCTTAAGCAGGTGAGCATCATTAAGAAAAGCTACAAAGGCCTTGAAGACCTGCTTGAGCTGCTGGGGATGCTCTTTCCTGAAGTCAGCGATGGTATGATAGGCAGGACAGAGCCCCTGTAGCAGCCACTGCACTTCAAGATTCCTTCTGCATTCTGTCTCCAGCTTTCTGCTTGATCTGATCCTGTTGTAGTAGCCATACAGGTAGAGCTTCAAAAGATGAGCAGGATCAAAAGAGGGTCTGCCCGTAGCTTTGGGCTCCACTCCCTTGAAACCCATCTCCAAAAGGGGCAGTGCATCTACAAAAGCATCAATGACCCTAACTGGATTATCAGCTGATATGGATGCCTCCAGACTAGTTGAAAAAGTCTGATTACGATCTCTTCCCGTCAGATGGTGCATCCCTTAATTTAGCTAAACCTGTTGTTAAACTGAAGAAAATTCAACAGTTTTAACAGCGGTGCTTTTCGCACAGACTGACGTTGGGTTCAATTAGAAGGCCTTTCTCATTACGTAAGTGGAGCATATTTTGAATAAATTTCCATGAGATTCCTTAACTACATTCTGCTACTATTGCTGCTTGTATTGACAGCTTGCCCTACAGAACCAGAAAAGGACATAAGAATACAAGTTGTTAACAATTCTGATAAAGGAATTTATTGGAGTCCTTGTAGAACCAGCGACACAACAAACTTGACTCTTGACTGCTTGTCTTACCAGCCCAACTTAAGACCTTTTAATGGTACAAAAAACAATTACATATTTCCGGGTTCAATGGCGGGTTCTTCATCTTATTCATCTTTGGTTGAAGATTTCTATGTAAGAGGAGAATTTTATATAGTATTCTTCTTCGATCCTGATGAAGTAGAAGGATTAGAGTGGCGAGAGATTAGTGATAGAAATCTATATAAAGTCAGAAAAGTTTATCCTTCCTATGAATCGTTTAGGAATGCTAACTTTACTTTCACGTATCCTTAAAAAAATAATAATAAACAGAACCCAACAACAGCATTAAGCAACTGCCCCAGCAGCAGGGTTGCCATTTGTCTGAAGGCAGTGTACTTTGCGTACGCTAAGCAACCATCAGTGAATGGGCAGCTGCTAAATGCAACGGACGTTGGGGCTAATTGAACTCAAGGATGAGACTTTCCCTCAAGATAATTTATCTGATTTTACTTTTGCTGATTGCTACAAAAGCAGTAACAGTGATCTATCAGCAGTATGAATATCTTGAAAGGAGATATTTATTCGGTCAACTCTATGATAACAAGTTTGACTTCTATATAGAGCGGCTTCAAGAGGGAATGTTCTTGGAACCTATGCTGCTTATCCTTATGGTAGCTGGACTAATAAAGAGAAAATATGTTGGCTGGGTATTTACCCTTATAATCCCTACTGTTGTCCTGATTTACACGATAGCTAATCTTCTGGGATTGGTGGACTTTTGGGGAATTATAGAAGTCCCATATTTTGTATTCTATTATGTGCTGCTTATTGCTCTTAATATTCCCAAAGTGAGGCAAATATTTAATGTGGATTCAATCAAGATGACCCTCACAGGCAATCTGATTGCCATTAGCATCAGCATAAATTTTATAGTCGCTCTGGGTAGCAATACTAAGGAAGCAATAACACCTAGCCAAATAATGGGCAACTGGTATTATATAGACACTGTGACCATCTATCCATATGAATACCATGAAGTCAAAGTTGATTCCTCAACATTTCACTTCTATATAGCTGGTTTTTCACAATCTTCTCAAAATTATCGCATTAAGTCGGATACATTGTATTTCACTACTAGTGATAATACTTGGCCTGTATTGATATTTAAGAAGGTTAAGCCTAATACACTTGTTGTAGACGTGCTAGAAAGCTCTTCTGAATCGAGAAGAACTTTGACTTTTGTTCGCTTAGCTAATGGGAGAAAGTATATCCCAGATTACCTTAAATCTGGTTGGATAACTAACCCCGATAGTTCACACGAAGTGATGAGGAAGAAATATTTTAGAAGATACAATGAATATCGAGTCAGGGGTGGTTTGACTACAGTGGATTACTAAAAGATTAGAGAAAGAAAATCCTTACTAAGTCTCCAATATTAATCTTTTAAAGGTGAGGCGGAATAAAATAATAAAAAACTAGCCCCAACAACAAAATATAGCAAATGCCCCAAGAGCTTTCAGCCATTGACAATGCAGAAGGCTGACTTTGCGAACATTCAGCTTGGGCCGCTGAAGGGCATCTGCTATATTTAATGGACGTCAGAGTGTGCAAAAACTCTTCTCTCTTGAAAAAAGGGGCTTTTGCTTCCTATTAGACCCATTTTCAGCCACTCCTAGCGCAGCTTCATAAGTTGCCTATTATCCGCTCCAAAAAGTAGAAGTTAGCTAAAAAGCATCAGGTAAAGCGCTGTAAGTGAAGACAAAGCAGCCACTGGCCACTTGGTGTAGCTTTTCAGTAGTTTGAGCAGCTTAGGCACCGAGAGGATGGACACAGCTCTCCTAAGGTTGTAGCAGGTAAAGATAAGCCCCAGCTCTCCGTCCACTTTTTTCAGTCCCTTCATCAGCGTATAGCTGTAGCCCCATGCTCTTTTGATGGTACCAAAAGGATGCTCTACAATAGCTTGTCTTTTACGATAAACTTCTTTTTGGCGCATTACCCTCTGGTTGTTGCTTTTGATCACTCCAGCATGCTCGGAGCGTTCTATTAGTCTTCCTGCCTTATTTATGGTGCATAGCGCCTTGGCTGCACAGCAAAGGCAGGCTTTGGTCTTGTAATGCTTGACCATATAAGGAGAAGCATTTTTCTTTTCCAAGCTTACCTTATGCTTCTCATACCAGGACCCATTGCTAGAAAGCACTTCCCCTTTAGGACAGATATAATGGTCTTTCTTTTCATCATAATGGAACTGCTCCAGATAATAAGCAGCAGTTGGCACAGGATCTCTGGCAGGTTCTTTATACGCCACTATGGTGATGATGCCATTGTCCAGGCACTCACTTAGCTGTTCTCCGCTATGATAGGCTTTGTCAGCCAGTACAGTGATTCTTTTCTTTCCTAGTGCTTGTTTAGCTGCAAGAGCTGTAGGAGCTAGTGCTTTAGAATCGTTCTTGTTGAGGGCCTGGTAGTGGATGATTAGGCAGTGTTTGCTATCGACTGCTGCCTGGCTGTTGTAGCTTACCTCCACTACATTATGGTGCTGGATTAGGGCTCTGCTTTCTTTATCTGAAGTAGATACCTGTCCGTCATCACTTTGCGCTACCTCTTTTTCCATCTGCTCGTACTTGAGCTTTCGCTTCTCCAGGTGCTTAAGAGCCACTTCGATGTCAGCCCTGGAGCCTTTGACATCATGGGCTTCCTTTTGATCTTCCTCTTCCAACAGATCCAAGTAATCATCTATCTTTTCTTGTATGTAGCTAAGCTGGCGCTCTATCTTCTTTTGGTTGTAGTTGTTCTTTCTGGAATTCACTGCTCTGATCTTTGTGCCATCTATGGCTACATATTTGCCCTTAAGCAGGTGAGCATCATTAAGAAAAGCTACAAAGGCCTTGAAGACCTGCTTGAGCTGCTGGGGATGCTCTTTCCTGAAGTCAGCGATGGTATGATAGGCAGGACAGAGCCCCTGTAGCAGCCACTGCACTTCAAGATTCCTTCTGCATTCTGTCTCCAGCTTTCTGCTTGATCTGATCCTGTTGTAGTAGCCATACAGGTAGAGCTTCAAAAGATGAGCAGGATCAAAAGAGGGTCTGCCCGTAGCTTTGGGCTCCACTCCCTTGAAACCCATCTCCAAAAGGGGCAGTGCATCTACAAAAGCATCAATGACCCTAACTGGATTATCAGCTGATATGGATGCCTCCAGACTAGTTGAAAAAGTCTGATTACGATCTCTTCCCGTCAGATGGTGCATCCCTTAATTTAGCTAAACCTGTTGTTAAACTGAAGAAAATTCAACAGTTTTAACAGCGGTGCTTTTCGCACAGACTGACGTCCATTGAATAAAGCAGGCGCCCCGGCACCGACTTATGCTGAAAGTACAAAAAGTATCTGGTTAAGTAGTCCACTTCTTACGAAGCTGAAAGGGCGCTTGCTTTATTCTGTTGTTGTGGCCAGACCTTTTTATTTCTATTACTTTATCCACTTTAGGTACTTCTCTGTGCCAGTCATCATTGGAGTAAAAAGGAATATTTAATTCTATTGATCCTACGTTACGATTTTTTGTTTCATTCCTTACCAGTTGATGAAAGAATTCAACTCCCATAGGATCCATACCTGCAGTAGTATATATAATGTTGAACCCTTGCTCAAAAGCCAGAAGTGTAGCTAAAGTCCGTCTTGGGTTAACTCCTAATGATTGGTAAGTCCTGTCTATACCGATCTGAGCCTTATCTAATATTTCAATAATTTTCTCGTCCCTACAATTTAGCTGTCTTCTTACTACCTGTGATGCTAGATTACGCCCCATTAATTTATCCCATATGCTCAACAGGTTAGGCTGGTAGTCAATAAACAGAATAGGCTGAAGAATCACTACGTCCGGATGTTGCATCTTGCCAGTCAGATAATCCTTGAGCAGAAATTCAGATTCTACAGAGTCAACCAACAGAGATATGACCTCTCCTTCATTAAGTTCAAATTCAGGAATAACTCTGCCCTCGATGGCCGTCTTTCTAATCCTTATTATCGGCATGGTACGACTTTTTGCTTGGCCACAACTACTAAATAAACGCGGTATTAACTATGAGTTTTGGTGTTATCGCGTTTTTCTGTAATATAGTTTGGTATGGATTTAGAAGTGCTAACATATGTTGTTGCTGTAGAATTTGCAAATTCCAATGATCTTTGATAGATCTTTATCATGGAAGTAATAAGTTACTTTTTTTCTTGAAATAACCATCACTCCTGCCTCCCAAAATTATCCTTCAGCACCTCCTGTGCCGGCTTGCCCTGGGGAGTAAAGTCTATTTCTATGTCGTGGTGGCGGGTTGGGAGCCTGGGGTACCATTTCCAGACAAAGCCGCCGGCAAACCAGGGTTCGGGCCATACCTTTTCAAAGATGGCCTGGTAAGCAACAGCCTGGGCTTCTGCATCTGGTGCTCCTTCTGCATCGAATTGCCAGGGCTCCCGGCTAGTACCGCTAATGCTGCGGTAGCCCCACTCGGTGAACAGGATGGGCTTCTGATATTTACCTGCCAGCCGACCTAAATCCTGAAGGTGGGGCTGCCAGGCTTCTGCAAGTGCTGCAACTGTGGGTTTTGGTAATTCAGACAGGGGAAAGTAGGCGTCTACGCCAATAAAGTCAAGGGCATGCCAGTGCGGGAAAGCTGCAAGTCCATCCCAGTTGGCAGCATAGGTAAGCCTGCCGCTGTATACAGAACGAATCGTATCGATCAGCTGCTGCCAGTACTGTGGGCGCTGCTGGTTGTGCCTGGTGAGCTCTGTGCCTATGCACAGCAGAGGCACCTGCATGGAATCTGCTAAATGAGCGTGGTGGAGCAGATAGCTGGTATAGGATCGCTCCCAGGCCTGCCATTGCTCCAGGGTGTCAAAGCTTAAATCTCCGGTAAAACTGCCGTCCTGCAGCCAGAGGTGGGGCTTGAGCATAACCTGCAGGCCCTGCTCCTGCGCAAGCCTGATTGATTCGAGCAGACCCTCATCCCGCTCCCCCCACCACTGCCGCTCTGTGTTATGGTGCAGGACTGTATCGCCCGGACGGGCAAAGGCATAAGGCATCAAACTTACCCACTCCACCCCTATTCCCTGCAGCTCCTGCATAACTTCGGGACCTATCGGATCGGGAGGCGCTACAAGGCTTACACCTTCCAGCTTCGGTCCCTCATATTTAAAGCTATTTCCCTCGCAGGCACTTAGCAGCAGCAGTAAAACCAGGCATGGAAAAGTGAAGAGACTGGCATTGTGCATGTAGTGCTGATTACAAGCATTAGCAGGAGAGCACAGTGTTAGGTAGTGACCAAATAACCTCTCAAAATCTTCCGGCTGACGCTTTGAATTTCCACACATCACTATAAAACAGCCTTTTAAGTAAATTTCATCGCTTCCGGCTTAAAATTACACTAACTAAATGTAATTATCATTACCTTAATCCAGTCTGTACAACAAATCCCATAACCCGTTTTTTTATGAAGAAAATTTATTTTTTCCTTCCCATGCTCTTGCTGTTCTGCCTGGCGGCGGCTCCAGCCGGTGCACAGCAAAAAGACGTTTCCTTTTCGCTGGAGGAGCTCGATATCCCCTATAAAAAGTTTGTGCTTGATAATGGCCTTACCCTTATTGTACACGAAGACCATAAGGCGCCCATTGTAGCCATTAATGTATGGTACCATGTAGGATCTAAGAATGAAAAAACCGGGAAAACCGGCTTTGCCCACCTCTTTGAACACCTCATGTTCAACGGCAGTGAAAACTATAATACCGATTACTTCCAGGCCATGGAAAGTATGGGCGCAACAGATCTGAATGGCACCACCAACTTCGACAGAACCAATTATTTTCAGAATGTACCGGTTTCTGCCCTGGATGCAGCCCTGTGGATGGAATCAGATCGTATGGGCCACTTTAAAGGCGCTATCTCACAGGAAAGGCTCGACGAACAGAGAGGCGTGGTACAAAATGAAAAACGTCAGGGGGAGAATCAGCCCTATGGCAAGGACTTTGACCTGCTCTTTGAGCAGAGCTTCCCCGCCGGCCACCCCTACAGCCATTCGGTGATTGGCTCTATGGAAGACCTGAACGCTGCTTCGCTAGATGATGTGAAGGAGTGGTTTCAGGAGTATTACGGCGCTGCCAATGCGGTGGTGGTCATTGCCGGCGATGTAAATACGGAAGATGCCTACAAGAAAGCCGTACAATATTTCGGCCATATTCCTGCAGGCCCCCCTATCACCAAGGCCAGCCGCGATATTGCCAAAAGAACTGGCGAAAAACGCATTGTTCGCCAGGACCGGGTACCGCAATCACGCGTTTATATGAGCTGGAACGTACCTGAATTTGGTCATCCCGATGCTTTCCTGCTCGATTATGTATCCGGTGCACTGGCCTCCGGTAAAAACTCCAGGCTGTACAAGCGCCTGGTGTTCGATGAGCAGATTGCCACCTCTGTACAGGCTTTTAACTATGAGCTGGAAGCAGCAGGCTTTTTTGCCATATATGCCGATGCTAAACCTGGTATTCCGGTAGAGCAGGTGGAGGCTGCCATCAACGAAGAAGTAAGCCGCCTGCTGGCAGAAGGGCTTACAGAGCAGGAGGTTAAGCGCATAAAAACCAAAACTGTTGCTGATTTTATTAAAGGCATGGAAAGGATCGGCGGCTTTGGGGGCAAATCTGATATCCTGGCTGAAAACGAAGTATACCGTGGGGATGCAAGTTTTTACAAAACCCGCCTGCAGGGCATGCAGCAGGCTACTGCCCCTGAAATTAAAGCGGTAGCAAACCGCTGGCTGTCGGACGGAAAACTGGTACTGGTGGTAAACCCGGTGAAGGAGCACAGCACCACTGCTGCTGCCGTTGACAGAACCAAAGGCTTGCCGGCTTTAGGTACGGCAGCAGCCGTTAAATTTCCGGAGCTGCAGCGATTCACCCTCTCCAATGGCCTCAATATCATCCTGGCCGAAAGAACGGAGGTACCCCTGGTGCGCATGAAGCTGATGGTAGATGCCGGTTATGCGGCAGATCAGTTTGGCACCCCCGGCACTGCTTCGCTGGCCCTGAACCTGATGGATGAGGGTACCAAGAGTCTTGGCTCGCTGGAGTTCAACGAAAAGCTCAACCTGCTGGGTGCTACCTTGTACACCTACTCCCAGCTTGATCATTCTTTTGTTGACATGACTGCCCTGAAACCCATGCTGGGGCAAAGCATGGACCTATTCGCCGATGTAATCCTAAACCCTGCCTTCAACGAAAGTGACTTTGAGCGCCTGCGCAAAGAACAGCTGGTGAAGATTCAGCGCGAGAAGTCGGAACCTGTGCAGATGGCCTTGCGGGTATTTCCCCGTTATCTGTATGGCGAGGGGCATGCCTACAGCAATCCATTTACCGGATCTGGCTTTGAAAAAAGCGTGGAACAGATCAGGAAGGATGATCTTTCAAAATTTTACAGCACCTGGTTCAAACCAAACAATGCCACCCTTATCGTAACCGGTGATATCTCTAAAGCAGAACTTCAGCGGGAGCTGGAAAAAAGGCTGGGTAAATGGAAAAAAGGCGAAGTGCCTAAGAAAAACCTTGCTACGGTGCCGGTTACCAAAAACAAGATCTATCTGATGGATAAACCCGGTGCCGTACAATCGGTGATCATAGCCGGACATGTGGCCCCGCCTGCCGATACCAAAGACGATATAGCAGTGGGTATGATGAACGACATCCTGGGCGGCCAGTTTACTTCCAGGGTGAATATGAATCTGAGGGAAGAAAAGGGCTGGGCATATGGCGCCTCTACCATGTTGATTACGGCTGCCGGGCAGCGCCCCTTCCTGGCATATGCTCCGGTGCAAACTGATAAAACCGGGGAATCGATGGTGGAGCTGAACAAAGAGCTCCGGGAGTACCTGAAGGAACGCAAAGCGACCGACGAGGAATTCAAAAAGGTGCAGAACAACAATGTGCTGCAGCTGCCCGGCCAGTGGGAAACACTGGCCGCCGTAGAGGCCTCTGCAGTAAATATCGTACAGCACAAATATCCCGACGACTACTACCAGACCTACCCGCAAAAAGTGCAGAACATTAAACTTAACGAAGTGCAGCAGGCAGCCAGCAAAATCATTAAACCTGATGCACTAAGCTGGGTAGTGGTGGGCGACAGAACTGTGCTGGAGGAAAAACTGAAATCACTGGGCTTTGGAGATGTGGTGATCATCAACGGCGATGGTGAGATTCTTGAAGAAAAACCAGCTGAAACACAGCTTAAAACCAGGAATTAACTTACATCAGATAAAATAAAAAAGCAGCCGGCTGTTAACCGGCTGCTTTTTTATTTTGCAGGCTTTATCCCCCTTTTACAGAGGCACATATACTACCTTCTTTGTCTCAAAATAAGGCTCTTCGAAATAATCAGACAGCTGGTAAGACGACCAGTTCAGGCCTGTTTCTTTCATTTCTTCCTCCAGCTCTCCCCCTTTCAGGTACAGAATGCCATTGTAGAGCGGATGTTTGGAATCTGGCCTGATCTTCTGCTCTACCCAGCCGATAAATGGCTTCATGCGGGTAACGGCACGGCTTACCACAAAATCGAAATGTCCTTTCACCTGCTCCGCCCGCAGCTGCTCTGCCCGTACATTCTGCAGCCCCAGCGCCTGTGCCACTTCCTTTACCACCGTTATTTTCTTTCCGATAGAATCTACCAGGTAAAAGCTGGCATGCGGGTACATAATGGCCAGTGGTATACCGGGAAAGCCCCCGCCGGTACCAACATCCAGGATCTGGGCACCGCTATCAAAGGGCTGCACCCTGGCAATGCCCAGCGAGTGTAGTACGTGGTGCATGTACAGCTGCTCAATGTCCTTGCGCGATACCACATTGATCCTGCTGTTCCACTCCTCGTATAAGGCACCCAGGCGGCCAAACTGCTCCCCCTGCTCGGGTGTAATGTCGGGAAAATATTTTTTGATCAGTGCTACACCTTCCTGCATACTTCCTAAATATAAAACTCCGGCAACCCTAAGGGCACCGGAGTGGTTATTTTATACCCATGGCTTCCCACAGGTCTCTTTTCTTTATTCTTTACCTCCTAAGGCTCAGGCCAGAGACTAATTCATTGCCACTTCAGGGATTGTTTCAAGTATCCATACACCTGATATAGCAGGAATACCCGGCAGCAGCCCCCTCATACCTGATACCCCAAACCTCATACTCCCTTACATCTGATCCTTTTTATCCTTTACCAGCTCGTACATCAGTTCGCGGGCACGGTAGAGCTGTGCCTTGATGGTACCCAGGGGCGCATCCAGCTCTTTAGCGATTTCATCGTAGGAGAGCTCATCGAAATAACGCAGGCGCACAAGGCGCTGGTATTTGGGAGGCAGCTTGGTAACGAACATCTGCACCAGTTCTATTTTCTGGCTCTTGATGGCCTCCTGCTGCGGGTTAAGGGTTTCGTCTTCCACGTCAATATTCACATCATCACCACTGTCGTTCTTAAAAGTAGTGTTGAGGCTTAAGGTTTTTAAGCGCTTTTTGCGAATAAAGTCAATAGCATTGTTGGTGGCAATACGAAATAGCCAGGTACTAAAGGTATAGTCCTGCTTAAATTTATGCAGGTTCTTGAAAGCCTTGGCAAAAGCCTCTATGGTCAGATCCTCGGCATCATCTACGTTGCGAACCATTTTCAGGATCATATGGTAAACCGCCATTTTATAGCGTTTCATCAGATCGCCGTAAGCGGTTTGGTCCTTCTCCTGAAGCGCCTGGTCAATTAGCCGAAAGTCTTCTAATGCCTTGGCAGAAAAATTCTTATTGCTGTTTACTTCCATTTAGTCTGTTTCGTAAATAAGGCGGTTATGCCCACAAAAAGCTGGTAAAACATCATTAAAAGATCTAACAACAACAAATACCAGCACTGGAAATTATCCCCAAGTTTTTTGCTGCCTTGTATCAACAGGTAGTATAGTAAGATTGTTCTTACCAGAAACACCCCAAGTACCAGGTAGGGTTCAATCCATAAACTCATCAGAAGCACAAAAGTTATCCAAAATAACCAGTGCGAAAGCATAAATAATGCAAGTCCTGTTCTGGAACCTGCTCTGTAGAGCTTACCAGCCGACCAATGCCTTAATTTTTGTTTGTACCAGGCATCCCAGCTGGTTTTTGGATTTGAGTACACCAGGCTTTCCGGCCCTATGGTTACCACGGTATTACGCTTGTTTGCATTGTAATTTACAAACAGATCGTCGTCGCCGCTTAGCACTTCCTTATGCGCCATGAAACCCTTGCGCTCCATAAAAAACGCTTTCCGGTAGGATAAATTGCGTCCCACGCCCATATAAGGTAAACGTGCCAACGCTGCGCCTATATACAACAAACCAGAATAAAGGGTTTCGAAACGTATAAAGGTATTTAAAAAACCCGGCAATTTTTTATACTGCGAATATCCAAGGTTAATTTGCGCGCCTGCGGTTTCAAACTTAGCTGCCATTTCCCGTAGCCAGAATGGGCTGTTGGGCTGGCAATCGGCATCGGTGAGCAGCAGCACATCATTTACCGCATGCTTGGCCCCCATGGTAAGGGCGTATTTCTTGGGTGTAAAATGCCTTGGGGTATGCTCTATGTGCAGCGAGCGTACCCTGGGGTCTTTTTTTTGCTCTTCCTCCAGCCAGGTATGTGTATAGTCTGATGAGCGGTCGTCTATTACGAGCACTTCGAAACTGGGATAATCCTGTTCCAGCAAGCGTGGCAACAGTTTTCTTAAATTCTGACTTTCGTTATGCGCACTGATGACAATACTGACAGGCACCTGCGGACGGGGGGGTCCCTGTGGCTTTTTGTACGCCACCACCCGGCCAAACCTGAATGAGTAAAAGTAGAGCTGAATAAGAAAGACAACACCAAAGAGGATCAACAATCCTTCAGATAGAAGTGACATCAATAAAATAAAATTTAACTTTTCAAATATAGTGCCTCTTCCCGATCATTTCTGCAATTAAAGTGCAGAGATATTACACAAAAAAATTTATTGGATGGAAGGGCTCTACAACACCTCTTTATGAATGGACCGCACTAGGTAAATACCTTACTTTGGAGTAAATTTGCAGGTTGAAGCTATTTTTCTGAAAATGTATTTTACACTGGAACATCTTGATCCTGGCAGTAAGGCCCGCACCGGCCGCCTTACCACCGGTCATGGCACAATAGAAACTCCCATTTTTATGCCTGTAGGCACCGCCGGCACAGTTAAAGCAGTGCATCAGCGCGAGCTAAAGGATGATATCAAAGCACAGATCATACTGGGCAATACCTATCACTTATACCTGCGTCCGGGACTGGATATTCTGGAAAAAGCCGGTGGACTGCACAAGTTTGGCGGCTGGGATGGCCCTATCCTTACCGACAGCGGCGGGTACCAGGTATTTTCGCTTGCGAACATCCGTAAAATAACGGAAGAAGGGGTTAAATTCAGCTCTCACATCGACGGCTCCAAAATTGTGTTTACGCCGGAAGGGGTAATGGACATACAGCGCACCATCGGTGCAGATATCATCATGGCTTTTGATGAATGCCCCCCCTACCCCAGCGACAGGGAGTATACCCGCAAGAGCATGGAAATGACCCATCGCTGGCTGGAGCGCTGCATTACCCGTTTCGATAGCACCGAACCTAAATATGGCTACGAGCAGCAGCTGTTCCCTATTGTACAGGGTGGTACCTACAAAGATCTTCGCGAACGCTCTGCCGAATTTATTGCCAGCCAGGGGCGTGCCGGCAATGCCATTGGCGGTTTATCGGTAGGTGAGCCGGCCGAGATCATGTATGAGCTTACCGAAGTGGTGTGTGGCATACTACCTGCCGACAAACCTCGTTATTTAATGGGTGTGGGTACACCTGCCAATATACTGGAATGCATTGCGCTTGGGGTAGATATGTTCGATTGTGTAATGCCCACCCGCAATGCCCGCAATGGCATGCTCTTTACCACCGAGGGAATCATCAACATCCGTAACGAGAAGTGGAAGGATGATTTTAGCCCGGTAGATGCCGGTTTGGATGCTTTTGCCAGTACTTTCTATTCCAGGGCTTACCTGCGCCACCTGATACACAGCAAAGAAATGCTGGGCGCCCAGATTGCATCTGTGCATAACCTTAGCTTTTATTTATGGCTGGTTGGGCAGGCCCGGGAACAAATTAAGAGCGGAACTTTTTATAGCTGGAAAGAACAGATGATTCCGAAATTAATGCAACGCCTCTGATGAAAATACTGGATCGTTATATCCTGGCCAAGTTTCTTTCGGCCTTCTTCTTTGTGGTAGCAATCCTGGTTACCATTGTGTGTGTTATTGACCTTACGGAGAAGAACGATGAATTTATAAAACACAACCTTGGGCTGGAGCAAATCCTGGGCTATTATATGGCCTTCATCCCCTACATTGCCAATTTTATAACCCCGATTACTGTATTTATTGCAACGGTATTCGTAACCTCTAAAATGGCGGGGCATACCGAAATTATTGCTATTCTAAGCAGCGGAGTAAGCTTCAGGCGCATGATGGTGCCCTACCTGGTAGGGGCCAGTATTATTGCAGCCCTTAGCTTTGCACTAACAGCTTATGTGCTACCCGATGCCAATAAAAAGCGGGTGGAATTCGAAATTGCCTACATTAAGAAGCCTTTCCGCAATACCGACCGCAACATCCACATGAAAATAGGTCCGGAAACCTATGCCTACCTGGAGAGCTATAACAACGAATCTGATGTGGGTTACCGCTTTACGCTGGAAACCATCAAGGACAACCAGCTGGCCGAGAAGTTAACCGCCCGCCGGCTGGAGTGGAATCAGGACAGCAGCAAGTGGATATTAAAGGAGTGGCAGCGGCGCGAAATAGATGACATGAAGGAGCATTATACGCAGGGCCTGACACTTGATACTGCTCTGACCATTACGCCGAAAGACTTTGGCAGCAGCTATCACCTGCAGGAAACCTTTACCCTGCCGGAGTTGAATGCCTATATCGCAGAGCTTAGGAATAGGGGTGCCGATAACGTAGCAGTCTATCAGATTGAAAAATACGTGCGCTTCATGTCTCCCTTTGCAGCCATTATACTCACCTTTATCGGGGTAATCATGTCTTCGCGCAAAAGCAGGGGTGGCAGCGGCCTGATGATTGCCATAGGCTTCCTGCTGGCTTTCGTATATATTCTTCTGTTCGTATTTGCCAAAAGCCTGGCAGAAGCAAAGACCATCCAAAACCCAGTAATAGCGGTATGGGCTCCCAACATTCTCTTCATCATCATTGGATTAGTCCTGTACCGAAAAGTGCCCCGCTAGCATGACAGCCCATCCTAAAGATTACCTGCAGCTCCATTTTATTGTGCTGCTGTGGGGGTTTACTGCCATTCTGGGCGTAATAATCAGCATTCCTGCGGTAGAAATGGTTTTTTACCGCACCCTGCTGGCTGCATGCGGGCTGCTCTTGCTGCTGAAGTGGAGCGGCAGGAACCTCTGGCCCGGCCGCGGCCCTGTTGGAAGCATGCTGCTCACCGGCATTCTGATTGCCGCTCATTGGATACTTTTCTTTGCCGCTGCCCGGGTATCAAGTGTATCGATATGCCTGGCAGGCATGGCCACGGGTACCCTCTGGACCAGTGTGCTGGAGCCCGTCATTATGAAGAGGCCCTTCAAATGGTATGAACTGCTGCTGGGCGCCGTCGTGATCCTGGGCCTGTACGTGATCTTCAGGTTTGAGTTTGACCATGCCCTGGGGCTAACCATGGCGGTGGCTTCGGCATTTTTATCTTCTGCCTTCACCGTGATCAACAGCCGTTTAACACAGCACCACAACCACTACCTGATCACCTTCTGGGAAATGGTGGGTGCCTGCCTGGCCACGGCCCTGTTCTTTCCCCTTTACAGCAGTACCCTTGCGGCAGGCGGCGCCCTGCAGCTTGGCCTGAACTGGGTAGATGTATCCTGCCTGCTGGGGCTGGCACTGGTTTGCACCGTATACGCTTACTCTGTTTCTGTTGAGCTGCAAAAACGCTTAAGTGCCTTTACCGTAAACCTTACAGTGAACCTGGAGCCCATTTATGGCATTCTACTGGCCATCATCATCTTTGGAGAACACAAGCAGCTAACAACAGGCTTCTTTGTTGGTACTTTGATTATTCTGTCTGCTGTACTGATCTATCCGGTACTGGTGAGGCTGGAAAGAAGGCGCCAGCTTTCAGCCAGAAAAATACAGTAGGCGGATAGTCTTGTAAGTAAAAAATTATATATAAATTTTTTCATAATTTATCTTTAATTCATCAACAAAGCTGTAAGTTTATACTGTGTTATGCCTTAAAGCCTGATGAGAATGCTTCCCGACCTGATTTCTCTAATTTTCCTGGTAACCACCTGCTTTTCATGCGAACAGGAACAGGCAGAAATACCTGTCCCCATTAATAATTTCGAAACTGAGCCATTACGCAAAGCGGTAGTGCCCATGGTGCTGGAAACCTCCGGCATTGCCGACAGCAAATCACAACCCGGCCATTTATGGGCGCAAGAAGACAGCGGCAATCCTACAGAAATAATCTTGCTGGCACATGATGGAAGCGTTAAAAAAAAGGTGTTCCTGAAAGGTACTGTAAACCGGGATTGGGAGGATATGACACTATCAGGCAACGATATTTATGTTGCCGATATCGGAGATAACCAGCAAATTTTCGATTCGTATAACATCTACCAGTTCACTGAACCTGCTGCGGCTGTAGATACGGTTGAAAGCATCAAAACCATTCGTTTTAAATATCCTGATAAATCGCATGATGCCGAGGCTTTTCTGGTAGATGCCGGCACCAAAGATATTTATATCATAACCAAAAGGGATGATACTGCCCTGATTTACCGCCTGGCGCATCCTTACAGTTACACCGACATGAACACACCTGTACTGGTGGGCGAACTGCCCTATACTGGTGTGGTAAGTGCGGCGCAATCGCCTGATGGCAGCGAAATCATTATTAAAACCTATACAAACCTCTACCACTACACCCGTGAAGCAGGCCAGCCACTGGAAGAAGCGCTGAAAAAATCTTTCACCAGCCTGGCCTATGTGCTGGAGCCACAGGGAGAAGCCGTTACCTTTTCCAACGACAACAAAGGCTTCTTTACC
The DNA here is from genome assembly GCA_000597885.1 of Flammeovirgaceae bacterium 311. Taxonomy (NCBI): domain Bacteria; kingdom Pseudomonadati; phylum Bacteroidota; class Cytophagia; order Cytophagales; family Flammeovirgaceae; species Flammeovirgaceae bacterium 311. The sequence goes on along the minus strand of CP004371.1, from coordinate 6,248,259 downwards.
CTCAGTGAAAAAGGCATGGGCACTATGGTGAATCTTTACTTTTACAGGAGGAAGTGAGCTTGAGGTATCAGGTTTGGGGTTAACGAACCCTTGCCATATAGAAGAGGCGGCAGGCATTACCATATCCTATACTCAACTGACGGCTATCTCTACTTAAAGCATTAGGATTCAAATTTATGTACGTTGTTTGCTGTTGGCAGCTGACCTCTTTTTACAGCAGTGGCGCTGTTCCTGATACCCGACACCCGATACCTGTTACTTCACCCCAATCTCCTGGAGTTCTTTTTCGATGCGGGCGTTCCAGCGTTCCTGTGCCAGATGGTTTATGCCATGCTGTGTTTCTGTATCATACTGATTCTGCAGGCGGTTCATCTCCCGGAACGACTCAATGTATTCATAGGCGATAATACCGCCATAATCCACTACCGGTAGTTTTTTAGCAGCTATTCTTTTCTGAAAACGTTCTACTACCAGCTTGACAATATCGAAGTGCCGCTGTTCATGGTTGAGGGCGTAGTCGTTGTTTGATCCTGCTCTTACCCAGGAATTTTCCTTCAGCACATACACCTTCATGTTCAGGTTCAGGTGAATGTATCCCTCAATCACCTCAGTGGGACCTCCATACCCAAAACTTGGAAAAACCTGCGCTGCGTATTTACTACCCACAGGCCTGCCTGTAAAATCTTCCCAGCGAAGAGGGCGCTTAGGATCATAGAAAACAGTATCAGCCCTGTTGTGCTGAACATAATCATTGAAAAATACTTTTACACCCAGCGCCAGTTTTTCATTTTTACTGGCCTCTGTATCCATCCACTCATTCAGGAATTTAATGCCACTGGCTAAAGCACGTCTAAGGGCAGGTTCTACCACGGTATGCTGGCTGGGGGCTCTGTTGTAGCGCACGGCACCTTCATAATCTGTCAGGTACACATACTCACCATCGCGCAGCAGATCGAAAGACATGGATAACTGTACCCTGCCCTCTACTCTGCCATCGGTACCTGGTTTTTCTGTTACCTTATAATCATGAATGCGCACCACAATGGGGCGCAGCTGCCGGTTTACCGGCAGGCTTTGATGAATAAACTGCCTGATGGCATGCCCGCCTCCACCCTGCAGATCAACAGGCTGTGCTTTGGCTGCAGGATTTAGTGTATTGGTCAGGGGAAGCAACCAGGCGACTGCTTTCTGATTTTCCCGCTCATCTAACACCTCGGTAATATAAAACTCTTTAGGAGTAATAGACAGGCTTTCCGGCTGCAGGGCAATGGGGTTTGTGCTGGTGTTAACCGGGGCAGCCGCCAGAAAAAGCAGCATGACAGAGCTGGCCAGGAGAGAAAGTATTGTTTTTTGGAACAAGGTGCTCTTCCAGACAGGCCCTACAAGCCGCTGCAGGTAAAGAATATAGGCTAAGATCAATCTCATGTACTGCTAATGGGAGAAAAGGGCCAGCAGGCTGAAAAACCTGTGTGGCACATTAACCCATTAACAACAGGCTACCTGCTCCAGTTCGCTTGTCCTGCAGAATGTGGCTTCTGGTACATAATTTGCCCTCAATCAGGTAACCGCCACCGGTTTAAGCCTGTGTCAGGCCCTTTAGCTGAGGCTGAATTTTTTCTCCAAAGGCCCGGATAAACTGTTCCTGTTCCAGGTTTACATTATGCAGAATAATTTTTTCAAAGCCCATTTCTGCATACATATTAACCAGTTCTACAATTTTACCTGGGCTGGAGGTGATGTGCACGTGCTGCTCCACATCTTCAGGCCGTACATATTTTGCTGCCTGTTCTAACTGTTCAGGAGATTTCAGGTCGGCCTGCAGTTTATCGCCCAGTATATTTGTTTTCCATTGTTCAAAAGCACCGCTCCTGGCTTTCTGCTCATCGGCGTGATAGGACATATGCAGCTTCAGGATCATGGGTTTATCTTCACCCCCGTTGCTTCTGTAAGCATCTACTACCTTCTGTAGCTCTTCTTTAGGTTTGGAAATGGTAATAAGGCCATCGGTCCAGTCTCCCATCCAGGCGGCGGTTTTTGGGGTAATGGCGGCTCCTATTACGGCAGGCGGTGTTTTGGGCAGGGTGTACAGCTGTGATTCTTCTACGGTTACAAAGCCATAATGACTCACACGCTCACCCCGCCACAGGGCCCGGGTAATTTCCACACATTCCAGCAAACGTGCATTACGCTCTTCTTTGGTTGGCCATTTGTCGCCGGTGATGGCCTCGTTCAGGGCCTGTCCGCTCCCCTGGCAAAGCCAGAAACGGTTAGGGAACATCTCCTCCAGGGTGGCAGCAGCCTGGGCAATGATGGCCGGATGGTAGCGCTGACCCGGTGCATTAACCACACCATACTCCAGGGAAGTTGCCTGCATAGCAGCTCCCAGCCAGCTCCAGGCAAAAGCAGATTCGCCCTGCTTTTCGCTCCAGGGATGGATATGGTCTGAAGAAAGTGCTGCTTTGAAACCGGCCTGTTCTGCCATTATCACCATTTTCAGCAGATAGCTGGGACTAAACTGTTCGTGCGATGCGTGGTATCCTATCTTAATCATGGGTATATCAGATTATTATTTGAAAAGCACCCGGCTTAGGGAACCGTAAACTCCCAAAAAATTGCCTGGCATACATCTTTACTCCGCAGGAACAGGAATGTTTTATGAAAATGGTATTTGCAGCCATTCCCCGAAAATTTAAAATCTCCGGGGATTCAATATGTCACTTTGGAACTACTTAATTGGATGGCTTTTGGAGATTCTGTCCAGCAGGGGACTGATGTTGTTAGCTTCTTTCATAAGCTCAAAAAGCCCGGGAATATCTTTATTTTGCAGGTGGCGCTGAAAGCGCTGCAACTGGGCAATGTATTCGCTTAAGGCCTGGTTCAGGTACTCCACATTCTGCTCGGCAATAGGCGCCCACATGGCAGGCGAGCTTTTTGCCAGGCGAACGGCAGATGCAAAACCACTACCTGCCAGGGCAAATAGGTCTTCTTCTTCCTCTCCTTTTTTCATTACTGTGGTGCTTAGCATAAACGCACTTACGTGCGAGAGGTGCGAGGTATAAGCCAGCTGCCGGTCGTGCTGCTCCGGGCTCATGTAGGTGGTGTTCATGCCCAGGATATCAAAAAGCTCTGCCGCGATGGCAAGTGCCTGGGGAGATGATTTTTCCTGCTCACAGATAATATTGATTTTTCCCCTGAACAAGCCTACAAATGCTGCTTTCGGGCCGGTATTTTCCGTACCGGCAATGGGATGTGCCGCTACGTACTGCCCCCGCTTCGGATGTTCTTTTACTGCTGCACAAAGCTGGCTTTTGGTGGAGCCCAGGTCAATCACCACTGCTTCCGGTGCCAGAATGTCCAGCATCTCCGGCAGAATTCTGGTAATGGCATTAACCGGTATGGCCAGCACCACCACATCAGACTGCCGCACCGCCTCCTGCAGGGGGAGCACTTTATGGACCAGTCCCAGAGAGAGCGCTTCTTCGGCATGAGCAGGGTTAGCCTCTACCCCTATCAGGTCCAGCCCACTTTTTACCTGGGCTATTTCTTTTGCAACTGATCCTCCAATCAGGCCCAGACCAACAATCGTTATGCGTTTCATCTACTAGTGGCGATATATAAATATCTTTTAAAGGAGTAATTGTTAACGTGTAATTTTTGAAGAGGTCTTTAAATGGGCCGTAATTCTGGCCTTTGCCTCCTCCAGCGCAGGCATGGGGCTGCAGAGCGACAGGCGCACATAACGCTGCCCGGCATCACCGAAAATAAAACCTGGGGTAAGAAAAACGTGGGTGGCATAGAGAATTTCATCCAGCCAGCCAGGCACATCTGCTATCCTATCGGGTGCTTTGGCCCAAAGGAACATGCCCGCCTGATCGGTGGAGTAGCTGCAGCCCAGCACATCCATGATTTGAGTGGCTACCTGCTTACGCCGGCTATATTCCTGGTTCAGGTTGCGAAACCATTCTTCGCCCTGCTGCAGGGCCTCAACGGCTGCATGCTGCAGGCCCAGGAACATCCCCGAATCCATATTGCTTTTTACGCGGAGCACCGCATCTACATATTCTTGATGCCCTGCCAGCCAGCCAATTCGCCAGCCGGCCATGTTGTGCGATTTGCTAAGTGAATTAAGCTCCATGGCAACCGCTTCGGCTCCGGAAACTGCCAGAATACTTAAGGGCTTATCGTTCAGGATCAGGCTGTAGGGATTATCATTAACCAGCAGGAAGTTGTGCTGACGGGCCAGCTCCACCAGGGCAGCCAGCTGCTCCAGGGTGGCCGTGCTGCCGGTGGGCATGTGCGGAAAGTTGATCCACATTAGCTTAACACGTGAGAGGTCCTGCTGCTTTAGCTCCTCCAGGTCTATGTTCCAGTTAAAAGCTTCCTTGATGGGGTAAGGCCTGATGGTGGCCCCCACCAAATTAGCCACAGCCGCATAGGTAGGATAACCCGGATCCGGCACCAGTACCTCCTCGCCTTCGTTTACAAACGCCATGGTCAGGTGCATAATGCCTTCCTTTGAACCCACCAGGGGCAGGATCATTGTTTCAGGATTGAGGGTAACGCCATACGTATTACGATAATAAGCAGCAATTGCCTGGCGTAGCTGGGGTATGCCTTTGTAGTTCTGGTAGCCGTGGTTCCCCTCCTGCCGTGCCGATTCCACAAGAGCCTCTACGGCACTCCCGGCGGGGGCCATATCAGGGCTGCCAATGCCCAGGTTAATCACAGGCAACTCGGGCGTATTGAGCTGGCGAACTTCGGCCAGTTTACGGGAAAAGTAGTATTCCTGTACCCCCTCTATGCGTTTTGCGGTGCTTATCATGTTCTTGATGCATTTAATGAATTCTCCGTAGCATTTTGCTTAAACTATGGACAAAAAAAAACCCGGCAGGCCGGGACTTTGATAAGATTCAATCGTATTGTTTTGCTTAACAACGCGCTATCTCATTAAGTCCGGGCGGGGGCTTAAGTTGCAGTAGTAATAATAGTAGCGCAGCTTGTTAATCATTTTTTTACAAAGTGCTGCCAAATAAAGCATCATGTTGAAGATTTGCAAGCACCCTCCCCGTTTTTTTTAGCTGATACCCAAACACCTACCTATTCATTGGGCTGATTGTTATGATTTACGGGCATTATCGGCTTGCCTGCCATATCTAAAAGCTGTAACTGCTGGCGCGGATAAACAGCTATGATCTTACCCCTGTACTCAGGCTTGCCAAGCTCTTCTGCCGTAAGGGCAATAAGTTCTGTTTTCCATTTCCGGCGTTCGCGGGCACCTACCAGGTATCGTATGATCACGTTGGTCCAGGAGTCGTCCAGAGAAAGAAATATCTGTGGCTTGTCAGCCACCTCACTGGGCAGACCTGCCCGCTGCAGGATACGGGAATATTCCATCGCAGGCTTATGCATATAATTACCCAGCAGATTTTCTGCTACTTTCTGTAAAACCTCCATCGCTAACCTGATGTTAGATTCATTGGCAATGGCTACATTCAGTTCATCCCACACATAGGGGAAATCATTGGTATAGTTCACCACTGAACCAGCCAGCACTTCGTTATTAGGAAAAGTAACCAGTCGGCCGGTAGGCTGCTCTGCCTGCAGATACCCCTGCCTTGGAGACCCGATTTCCCAGACGGTGGTGGTCAGAAAATCGATCTTGTATACATCGCCCACCACATCGCCCACGCTGATGCGGTCGCCGGGACGATAGTAGCCTTTGAAAGAATTGAACAGCCAGCCGGTAAAGCTCTCGATAGGCGTTTGCAATGACCAGGAAAGGGCCAGACCAATCAGGCCCAGAGATGCAACCATGGCACTGATATCGCCCACCAGCACACTAATAGCCATTCCTATGGCAAACAACCAGACACATATGTTCAACAGCGTAATAGTAGCGTTGGCCCTTTCCCATTTGCCCAGTATTTTAGGCAGGAACCATTTAAAGAATTGTGCAAGCAGCCAGGCCAGAAGGAGGATAAGCACCCCTACGAGTATCTTGGGGAGGTGACTCTTAAAGTTATTCCATAAACCCTGAAATGCGCCCAGTGCTTCATCGCGGGCAGCTCTGGTAATTGGTTCATTGTCAGTTTGCTCTTCCTCCAGTTCCTGTTCTGCTTCTTCTTCCGCTATTGTATCTGCTGTATCTGCTTCAGTTTCCGGCTCATCTGTGGCCTGTGCCAGGAAACCTGCTTCTGAGGGTGTTTCGGACCCTTCTGCCAATTCTGTTTCCGGGGTGCTTTCTAAATCCTGTGAATAGCCAGATTCTTCAGGGCTGAACAGAATCAGCAGAAAGCTGGTGATAGCTACTGCCAGAATAGATCCCTGCCGGAACTTCTTGAGCTGATTCTGTGCGCCTTTCACAGCCCTGCCTCTCTGCTGTACATTCCTCCTGGTACTTACCCCTCTCCTGGCAGCTGCTCTGCTGCGGTTGGCAACGCGGGTATTGGAGCGTCTGGTACCATAAGAACTGTTATTACTGTTATTGTTTGTCCGGGTACCGGTTGCCAATCGTGAACTTCTGTTGCGAAGATTAGAAGCCATGCGTGTTAATTATTGGAAAAGTATATTAGCTACAGCAGTATAACTGAAAAGTAGGACTAACTTCTTCAGAACATAGGGACTAATTAAACATAAGGCCAGTTAGATGAATGTAAATGCTACCCTCCCTGCTGTTATAGTGTTAGTCTTATCACTTACATATACAGGAATTTAGCACCAGCTGTTTTGATCTCTGAAGGTCTGATATAGCTATCCGGATAAATGGTGCATCTTCCGGGGCTTTCAAGGTTTTGCCCCCGGCAGACTGAAAAAATGTATGCAGGGAGTGAGATCTTCCCAGCTTATTAAAAACAATCTCATAGCGGTTTTACTTATTATCAGTACATTTTCAAGTGTAGAAATCAGACCAAAGTATTAAACCTAACATTGTAACGAACTATGAGAAACTTATTCAGAGGACTATTAGCCGGCTATGGGGCCAGCAAATTAGGTGGAGGTTGTTTTGGAACCGTTATTATCTTTATTATCCTTTGGGTGGTATTAGGACAATGCATGTAACACAACTACTATAACAGCAAACATTTATTGGAGCGGCAGCAAACCCACTGCTAAACAGCTCATGTAGCCTTACTGTGTTAGATCAAAAAGAAGATTTATAAAAGCCAGGTGAAATAGCTGATGCTGCTGGCAGAGAGGTACTGGTGAATACCAGGCCTTACATTGGTCCCTGCCACAGAGCAAAGTCTTCGGGAAAGGCAATATTTTCTGGTGTATTCTCAAAGATACCATAAACGGCAGAACCACTGCCGCTCATGCTGGCATATAGGGCTCCGGCAGTATACAGCTGCTCCTTAAGCTCTTTTAACTGAGGAAAGCGGGGAAAGAGGCTGTCTTCAAAACTATTGTGGAGCAGGCCTTTCCACTCCGTTAACGGCTGCCGTTCCAGTATATCTTTAATGTTATGTTGTAGAGCAGCAGGATTAACCCCTGCGTAGGCTTCGGCTGTGGAGATGTGTACCGGAGGCTTCACCACAACCAGCCAATGCCCCTTCAGGTTCAATTGTATGTCTTCAAAAACATCCCCTCTTTCCAGGGCAATAACTGGTTTATTTTGTACAAAGAAGGGGCAATCGCTCCCCAGCTTAGCTGCATAATCTTCCAGGATGAAATCATCCAGAAACAGCTGAAACATTTCATTGATAGCTTTCAGCATAAAAGCAGCATCGGCAGAGCCTCCGCCTAAACCTGCACCGGTGGGGATTATTTTATGCAGATGCACCGTTACAGGCGGCAGGTTGTAATCTTTGCGCAGCAGTTCATAAGCCCGCAGCACCAGGTTTTCTTTTTCCTTTCCCGCGCCTCCCGGACCTGGAATCTCCAATCCGGTTATCTTTAGCTCTGTCTTCTTCTTATTTTCCAGTACCTCCAGCACATCCTGCCAGCCTATGGGGTACAGACAGCTCACAATATCATGAAACCCATCCTTACGTTTGGTAACTATATTAAGCCCCAGGTTAATTTTGGCGTTTGGAAAGAGGATCATGGTTGAGTAGCGGGTATTGGGTAATGAGTATTGAGTACGAAGTACGAGGAAAATAGGGAATAGGTCAAATCTTTTAGGGCTACAAATGATTCATGTTTGGAACAAGTAGTTTACAATACTATCCCCATAGAAATACATAATTTATCCCAAATTTTGAGTAGCTAAAATTTTAATAAAAATGGCCTCTGGAGGTTTCTAGAGGTTATTTTTATTAGCAGTACAGTCTTTGCGAGACTACGCGTCCCGACGCAGCGAAGCGGAGTGTGACGGTCGCGGTTCCCCGCCGGGACCGCTGCCGCAATCTGGCTTCTATGCGCGTAGATGCCAGATTGCCGCGGGGCGGCCCCCGCTTCGGCGGTCCGATTCGTCGTGCCTCCTCGCAAAAACAAACAGTTTGAAGCAAAAAACAGCCTTGGATATGTATTCAAGGCTGTTTTTTACTGGCGCTACCCTTTCTCAAAATTTGGGATGAATCATGTTATTTATTTTGTCTGTTTATGTTCTTCAAACATATCAGGTCCCGGGCGGGTACCTAATACCAGTTAAGACTTTGTCATCTGGTCTACAATCTCCTGTGTAATGCCGCTGCTGCTGAAACCGCCGTCGTGCATCAGGTTTTGCATGGTTACCATGCGGGTGTAATCAGAGAACATTATGGCAATGTAATTGGCGCAGTCTTCGGCAGAGGCGTTGCCCAGCGGCGACATCTTATCTGCATAATCGAAGAACACATCGAAGCCACCCACACCTGAACCAGCTGTGGTTGGGGTTGGGCTTTGGGAGATGGTATTTACCCTTACCTTGTTTTTCCTGGCAAAGAAGTAGCCATAGCTGCGGGCAATGCTCTCCAGCACGGCTTTGGCCTGGGCCATATCGCTGTAATCAGGGAAAGTTCGCTGTGCGGCAATATAGGTAAGGGCCAATATGCTACCCCACTCATTCATGGCATCCAGCTTATCGGCTGTTTGCAGCACTTTGTGAAATGAGATGCCGGAGATATCCAGTGATTTCAGGAACCAGTCGTAGTTCAGGTCGGTGTAATGCTTGCCTTTGCGTACGTTAGGGCTCATGCCTATGGAGTGTAGTACAAAATCGAGCTTGCCTCCCACAATCTCCATCGACTGGCTAAAAAGCTTTTCCAGATCTTCTACAGAAGTGGCATCGGCCGGAATTACCTGGGTGTTACACTGCTGTGCCAGCTCATTGATCTTGCCCATGCGCATGGCAACGGGAGCATTGGTAAGCACAAACTGTGCACCCTCTTCGTGGCAGCGCAGGGCTGTTTTCCAGGCAATGGAGTTTTCGTCCAGTGCACCAAAAATAATTCCTTTCTTTCCTTTCAGTAAGTTAGTGGCCATATGTTTATGTTGGGGTTTCTTAAGGGTTAATTCCAGCGACTGCCCTCCGGCAATTTTGGGCAAAATACAAATTTATGGAATATAGCGTGCAGTATTTACAGAATTGATCGCAGCTGTAGGCTGTGTTACCCTAAAATAATCCTACTGGCTTCCAGCAGGTCGCGGGTTTTATAATCGGCAATGGGGCTGTCGCTGTGGTCTACCTGTATGGTGTTGATGCCCAGTTTTTTCGCCGGCACCAGGTCTCTGTGTTTATCGCCCACCATCCAGGAGGCTGCCGTATCTACTTTGAATCGGCCAATGGCTCTTTCGAACATCAGGGAACCGGGCTTGCGGGTAAGACTTTTACTCACCGATTCGTGCCAGGGAGCATAGTAAATATAATCAATCATGTGGCCAACAGCTTCCTGCACCAGCCTGTGGGTTTCGTGCATCTGCTCCCGGGTATATATGCCCTTGGCGATACCCGACTGGTTGGTGATGACGATGATCAGATAGCCTGCCGCTTTTAAAGCCTGCAGCGCCTCTGCCACACCGGGGAGTATTTCCAGCTTTTCGGCGGAGTATACATAATCCACATAATCTTTATTGATCACCCCGTCCCGATCCAGGAATACACATCTGTTCAAAGCCATTGCTGCCTAGTTCAATTAAAACCAGGGGCAAAAGTAAACGTTTGGCTTCAATAAAACTACTTTAGCAGTGATTAGGGCACTTGATGCAAAAGAAGCGGCAGGGATAGCATCCCCTTAGCCCACCCACAGCCTTTAATTCACATTAAATGGATTAGGTATGGAATACACGTAGTGTTCTATACATAACCTTACAACCGGATTAATTACCTCCAGACATGGCCAATACTAAAACCAGAATTCCAATGATGCCTAAAAATGTGCCTGCTCCATTAGATTTACTGGTGTAAAACTTGTTCTGCTCTTTTTTTTCATGAAGAAAATCCTCTGGCTTAGCTTTGGTCTGTACCAGATCAGCTACCCAAAAGGTACTTTCATAAGTGGAAGCTTGTGTGAAGGTAGGATCTGTAGAGATGGTGAGATAGCTTCGGAATTTTAGGGGTGAGTCTTCAAATGCATACTGATAACGTGTAGCAGCACGAAGCCCCTCTTTAGTATTCACCTTAACCCGGTGTTCCTTTTCAGTGGTTTCAAAATCCAAAAAAGGCAGGTTGATCCTGAGCATATCAGCCTGGCTATAAGCCATCGGTGCAATAAAAGCGGTGGCTTCATCTCCTCTAATCTCACCGCTTATCGTAGCGCTGCTGCTGGTGATCATAGGAGTCAGGCTAACCTGGTGCCCCTGTTCTGTTGCCTCCAGACTCGATTTGTTTTGCCAGTAGGTATGGCTCTGGTCATTCAATACCAGGGCTGATCGTTTCCAGTCTACATATAGCGGCACCTCCATTTTATTATAAATGGAGATATGAACAGGACCACCATCTCCGTAAAAACTGTACTTGATGATGAGGGAATCATTTTCAAGATAAAATTCCTGATTTTCGTTTGCCTCCAGGTTGCTACTTACTGTATTATATTGATAATTCATACAGCTCACCATGGAAAGTGTACAAACAAAGAAGAGCAGTAGCGTTGTAATTTTTTGCATAACATCAGGCGAAAAAGTGGATAAGTAAAATTCCACAAATTTCATGCCGCCCTATGCTTAATGTTACTTAATCTTTATCCGGAATTCGCAACTGCTTAAGAAATAACTAACCATTAAGGAGCTAAAGCTTACTGCTCCCGATGATCTTCCCCCCCTTACTGATGATGTCTTGTTTTGCTTTATCAAAACCATCCTGGCTGATGGGGCGGGTGGCGTCTTCTATGATAAAGGCTTCAAATCCGTCTTTTAGTGCGTCTTTAGCAGTAAAATAAACACAATAATCGGCTGCAAGTCCAAGCACATATACCTGTTTTACGCCTTTGCCCCGCAGGTATTCTGCCAGTGCGGTTGATTTACGGTGGCCATTGTCGTAAAAGCCGCTGTAGCTGTCTATTTCCGGATCGGTGCCTTTGCGGAAAATGGCTTCTACCCTATCCATGTTCAGTTCCTTTGAGAACTCTGCTCCCCTGCTCCCCTGCAGGCAGTGGTCGGGCCACAGCACCTGTTCCAGCCCGTGCAGGTCGGTGGTTTCAAATACATTTTTACCCGGATGCTGCGAGGCAAAGCTTTTATGGTTGGCGGGGTGCCAGTCTTGCGTAGCCACCACTACTTCAAACTTTTGCTGCAGGGTATTGGCCAGGGGTAAGACTTTGTCGCCCTCCGGAACGGCAAGGGCGCCACCCGGTAAAAAGTCGTTCTGGATGTCTATCAGGAGTAAGGCTTTCATAGTTGGGGGTATCAGGTATCGGGTTTCAGGTATCAGGTATGGGATCTGTGGAATAGCAGGAGATGCTGTTTGGCAATCTGCTTGTTATGGGGTGAAAATACAAAATAGATCTTTAAAGCTGGTAAAAGACCCTTAAAGTAGATTAGAACATTATGAATATGAATGACGAGCCTTGATGCTAACTTACAGGTTGATGGTTAAGCAAAAAAAGGCCCCGGGTATTTACCCGGGGCTTTTTACTATTTACCTCATCTTAAACTCAACAGGAAACAATTATTTTGCCGGCTCCAGCAGCGTGAATTTCTTTATCTGGTCACCAACGCGTACTTCAAATTCACCTGGTTCTATTACCTTTTTGCCTTGTCTGTCATAAAAGGCCAGATCTTCAGGAGTCAGGGTAAAGCTTACTGTTTTGCTTTCGCCTGGTTTCAGACTGATCTTCTCAAAACGACGCAGACGCTTTACATCCGGAGTGATATCGGTGGCATACAAGTCTGAGGTGTACAGATGCACTACTTCTTTTCCCTCGCGTTGTCCGGTGTTGGTTATTCCAACAGACACCGTCAGGTTTTCGCTAAGATTGATAGATTCATTGCTGAACTGAAGATTGCTGTAGGCAAAGGTGGTGTAGCTAAGGCCGTGACCAAACTCCCACTGTGGGTTAAAGTCTGCCTCGTAATTGTACACCCCTGCTGCCGGCTTCTGCTCTTCAGAAGGTTTGTGAATATAGGTAGTCAGCGCATTTGGATAGCGTGGGTAGGTGTAAGGCAGTTTGCCCGATGGGTTAACATCGCCAAACAGCACATCTGCGAGGGCATCGCCGCCAAAATTACCGGGCTGGTAAATCTGAACTATGGCAGGGATCTGCTGCTCAAAACGGCTGATCACCCGCGGGCGGCCTTCGTTCAGCACCAATACGATGGGTTTGCCTGTAGCCGCCAGCTTTTTAGCCAGCTCAATCTGCAGTTCGGACAGGTGCAGGTCGTTCAGGTTACCAGGAGTTTCAGTAGAGGTGTTCTCGCCCAGTGCCAGAATGATCACGTCTGCCTGCTGTGCAGCAGTTACAGCCTCATCCATTCTGTCGGCATCTTCCTCCCAGTACTTGCCATCCATTTTGTAGCTCACCCCCGGTACAAAGGTTACATTTTGCGCCCCTATCTCCTTCTGGATCGCCTCCAGGATGGTATTGTACTGGCCGGCAAACTCATCTACCTTTTCGCCCTGCCAGGAGTAGGTCCAGGCACCATTAAGGGTACGCATGTTATTGGCGTTTGGGCCTGTTACCAGCACCCTGGTGGATTTGTTCAGGGGCAGTACATTGTTCTCATTTTTCAGCAGGGTGATAGATTCTGCAGCCATCTGGTAAGAAGCCTGCTCAAACTCTTTGCTGCCAAACTTAGGGTAGTTCTTGGGATTGGTTACCGGCTGGTCGAAGAGGTTCAGGGCATACTTCACACGCAGAATTCTGCGAACGGCATCATCTACACGCTCCTGTTTTACCTTGCCCTCCTTTACCAGCTCTGTCAATCCGTTAATGAACGGTTCATACTGGTATGGGATCATCGACATATCCACACCGGCATTGATGGCCAGCATGATGGCTTCTTTATCGTCTTTTGCTATACGGTCTCTTCTGTGCAGGTTTTCAATATCTGCCCAGTCGGTTACTACCAGTCCACGGAAACCCAGCTCTTCTTTCAGCAGCTTGGTAAGCAGATCATGGTTGGCATGCACCGGCACCCCATTAATAATGCTGGAGTTTACCATCACCGTGTGTGCACCTGCCTCTACGGCAGCCCTGAAAGGAGGCACATGGTAGGCACGAAGTGCTTCTTCAGAGATATAGGCAGGCGTTCTGTCTTTGCCCGATACCGGTACCTGGTAGCCCAGGAAGTGCTTCATGGTAGAGGCAATATGCTCCGGATGGCCAACATTGTTCTGCTCGCCCTCAAAGCCATCAATACTTGCTACCCCCAGTTCTGCCGCCAGGTAAGGGTCTTCACCAAAGGTTTCCCAGATACGCGGAGAACGCGGATCGGCACCCAGGTCGAGCACCGGTGCAAAAGTCCAGGGAATAGAGCTGGCACGTGTTTCGTAAGCAGTAATTTCTGCCCCACGGCGCACCAGCTCGCGGTTGCGGCTGGCAGCCTGGCCTATCTGCTGCGGAAACATGGTAGCACCGGCCGTATAGGTAGCGCCGTGAATTTCATCCACACCATAGATCACCGGTATTTTCAGGCGCGTTTGCTTCATGGCAACATCCTGAATCTCGCTGATGATCTCAAACCATTTCTGTGGGGTAAGTGCACGGTTGTTGGCTGTATTCAGCACAGAGCCAATGTGGTTATCTACCAGGGCTTTTTTCATTTCTGCCGCATCCAGACTAAGCGGCTCAAAGCTGGAGTAGCGGTTTTCGCCCTTGCCAATTACATCAAGGGTAATCTGTGCCATCTGGCCCACTTTTTCTTCCAGGCTCATCTTGCTCAGCAGTTCCTCTACCTTACGGTCTATTTCTGCCTGAGTCGGGGCATAGCTGGCTGCATCTGCTTTCCGGTTAGCTTTTGGCTTTTTCTGGGCTTCAGCACCAGATAAACAGGCCGCCACCAGGAAAACAGCCAAAGCTGCTTTTCTTATGTTCATGAGTGTTAAGTTGTTTTAGGTGATTGGTTAGGTACACACTGTAAAGCTAAGCTGGAGTCTGTACCTAATCATTGATATTTATCATTTTTTCAAGATCAGCCCTTATTTATTCCCAAACATAAGTACCTACTGCACCACCTGTTAAAGAAGTAGATACCACCTTATCGCCCGTTTTAATGTTAAAGGATTGCTGGGATCCACTGTTGTTCAGCACAATCAGCACCTTTTGCCCGTTAGGGGCCTTAAAAGCTACGTTCGGCAGGTTGTTGAGCATGTTTGATTCTATCCTGACAGAACCGGGCCTCACAAATTTTGAGGCATGGGCAATAATATAATAAGCAGGATTGCGGGTAACGTTATTGCCGGCGATGGTAACAGCTCCCAGGCATTTATCGCAACCGCCTCTGTCGGTGTGGGGCTGCAGGTTGGGGTCTGAAGAAAGATTCCACTCCAGCACAGTACGGCTCCAGTTGCGGGTGGCACCAATGATCAGCTCACGGGTGTGCCAGGCAAGGTCTTCAGGAAAATTGCCGGGTGCACCAATCCACTGCTCGGTAAAATAAATGTTCTTATCGGGGTGTGCGTTGTGCACCTGCGAAAGCGCATCTATGCTGCCTCCATAGAGGTGGAAGGCCGAACCATCAACGTATTTTTTTGCTTCCGGATCATTCAGGATGGTGATGGGGTAGTCGGGCCGGTCGGCATTGTGATCATAAATGATGATCTTGGTATCGATGTTTGCTGCTTCGAAGGCAGGTCCCAGGTGGTTTTTGATAAAGATGGCCTGGTCTTCTGCCAGCATGAGCAGGCTGGGATTATTGCCCGGGTGCAGGGGTTCGTTCTGTACCGTAAGGGCATCTATACGAATACCTTCTGCAGCCATTTCCTGGATGTATTTTACCAGGTATTGTGCGTACACATCGTAATACTCCGGCTTTAAGCTACCACCGCGGGTATCATTATTGGTTTTCATCCAGGCCGGTGGCGACCAGGGAGAGCCCATGATCAAAATATCAGGATTGATGGCTAGGATCTCCTTCAGGACCGGTATCAGGTTTTCACGATCAGGCGCCAGGCTGAATTGCGCCAGGGTTGGATCGGTTTGTCCGGCAGGCAGGTCATTGTAAGAGAAGGGCTTCTCATCCAGGTCGGATGCACCCACACTTACCCTCAGATAGCTCACGCCGATGTTATTTTCGGTAGTGGCAAACAGCTCCTGCAGCAGGGCACTGCGGGCCGCTGCATTCATGCGGTTCAGGTGTAGGGCGCTGCCGCCGGTCAGGGTATACCCAAAGCCATCAATGGCCTGATAGGTTTGGTTGGTATCTACCTCAATAAGAGGATTGGTGGAACTGGAAGAAGCAAAGCCAGGATTTTGGGCCTGTTTCTCGAATAAAGATGACTTATCAGGAGTGGTAAGCCAAACCATGACATCTGAAGTTTTAGGAGGACCGGGATTACCGTTGTCTCCTGCCACACCATTTTCCTGGCAACTAACGCCCAGGCTAAGGGCGGCGCTCAGAAAACACAGGTTTAAGAATGAATATTTATAGCTAAGCAGCATAGGTTGTAAATCTTAGAGTGCAAGGGTTATGAGTTATATGCAAGCTGCAGCACCACATGCCCCTGTAGCTCAGTTTATCAAAATTAATAGCAATGAATATTTAGTACAGAAGCCTCCGGCCCCCTGCCAAAGCAGCAGGGGTAACCGAAAGTTTTCTACACTAAACCAAATTATTGTTTCACAAACTGGTAGGTACCGGCTGAGTAGTCTGGTGCTACTTCTATGGTTACCTTATAGTCACCTGATTCGGTAATATTTTTGAAGTTTGAACCACCTCCGTGGATCATGCTACCACTAAGCGCAGCAGGATTTTCTGCACCCATGTCAACATCCCAGGGAGAGATAAACTTCATGTCGTAACCGGCATTCAACGGAGCGGTAAGCTCAAACTTGTATGGATGCACGTACGTCATCTGGAGCTCATCCCGACTATCCCAGCCACCATCCACATCTTCCCAATGGAACAGCTTCAGGTTATAGTATTTCCAGGCCAGGGTAGCATCAGCAAAGTTAAAGGTAAGCTGGTAGGCCTGGTCGCGGGCAACGCTGATATCACCGGCACCGGCAACCATGGCTGTGGTTTCGGCTACGGCATCAGCATCGGGATTTTCAGTTTCACCAATGGGCGTCACCAGGGTGTAGGAAGCACCTGATCCATCAGCAGCAGTATTAAGGCTGTAGGTCTGTGAGGCCTGCAGGGCCAGGTAATCTGTAGTGGTAAACCTGTCGCCATTTTTGGTTAGTTCTGCCACCACATTACCATCAGATAGCAGGAACAATGTTTCCGGTGCTTCTGCCGGTTCGCTGTTATCCACTTCAATAGTATAGGTGTACGCATCAGCAGATAGGTCGAGTGTAAACTGATGCCTGCCTACACCGGTAGAAGGAATATCTTCAAACTCAAGGCCCTGTGCACCGGCCTGCGATTCCATTACAAGCTGGTTATCAGTGCCCGGAATTCTTTTCAGCAGATAAGCCCAGTCGCCATTGGCACGGAAAACAAATCCACTTGCTTCAACCAGATCAATGGTACCCTGCCAAACGCTGTTGCCTATGTACCTAAGGGGCGCATCGCCTCCCCAGCCACCTTCAATATTACCACCAACAACGCTCCATTTGTCAATCTTCAGCAGGTTGTAAGTGTTATTATCAAAGTTCACTGTAATGCGGTATTGTCCTGTTTCAGGGGCTGTGATCGCATCTCCGTTTTTCACCAGCTGACCGCCTGAGCCACCGTATTCCATAGATTGCGTTGCTGGCTGGCTGTAGAACATAAATTCTTCACCAGCCTGCAGGGAGGTATATATTTCGAAGATGTTAGCTGGGTTTCCGTCGGCATCCTTGAAAGCTTTCATGGCTATAGCATCTGTAACATCGGCACCTGCCTCTGTAGCGGCCCCTGCTATATAAAGGGTAAGGGGCGCAGATTCGGTCAGGAAGCGTGTAATGGAAATGGGTTGTGAAACCACTGTTTCCTTGCTAAGCGACTGGGCTATAACGCCCCATTTGAGGTTAACAGTAGTTCCTGCCTCATATCCTGCCATAGATAGTGCCTGGTCTATCTGACGGGCTGTAGGCTCCACGAACAAGCCATTACCATTATTGGTAGAGGCCATGCGCATAATGGGTGTGCTGAAGTTTTCGTTGCTGGCTGAGTCCAGCACAAAGAAATACCTGACACCATAGTTTTTGCTCGATTCTGCCGGTCCCCATTCAAAACGTACCGGCGCAGTAGGGGTCTCTTCGTCCAGCACAACGGTAGCGTTATCGCTGGGTGCAATCAGGGCTGGTGAACTTAATTCCCAGTTTCCGATAGGATCCAGGTTATCTTTTTCTTCGCACGACCACACTACCGTCAGCATGATCAGCAGGTATGTATATAGATGTAACTTTTTCATAAGTAGTAATTAGCGTATTTGTTTACTTATTGAGCGCATCGGCAGCGGAAAGCAGCCGGGCGTATTCAGCACCCGACTCCTCCCCTGCCGCTAAATTATAGAGGATTTTGCTCCAGGGCAGGGTTTCTGTTGATCTCCTGCTGCGGAATGGGCAACAACAAATCGCTTTGGGTTACATTGTAGTTGACCGGCTGTCCGGTACGCAGGTCAATCTCATTGAGGCTGTTCATTACCTCAATGGCTACACCATAGCGGCGCAGGTCGTCCCAACGTTGTGCTTCCTGGGCCAGCTCCAGCCGGCGCTCTTTCAGAATTACCTCACGCATGGCTGCCTGCGATGCGGCTGTGGCTTCCGGTACAGCGGGCAAGTCTACCCTGGCTCTGATGGTATTCACTTCAGCTGCTGCTTCTGTAGGGCGGTTCAGCTCGTTCAGTGCTTCAGCTTTCAGCAGAATAATATCACCCAGGCGGAACAGGTACTGACGATCGGCACTGGCCCAGCCACTGGCATTTTTCCATTTGTAGGCAAACGGAATTTCGCTGCCTACGGCATTTCCCCAAAACTCATCTACCCAGGGAGCTGCCTCAAAAAGGATGGTTGCTTCTTTGCGGATTTCATCCTCCTCGCTGTCGAATGCATTTACCAGGTCATGAGAAGGTGTAACAAACTTTCTCCAGGTATCGCCGCTGATGGAAGGTGGCAGGTGCATTTGCGGTGCCCAGTTCCCCTCATTGCTACCAAGGAACTGTACTTCCAGGATTGACTCCTCATTGTTATAATGAGCGCCATCGAAGAGGTGATGGTAGTTCTGCAGCAGCCTGTAACCTGCAGGGCTGTTGATGACCGCATTGGCATGCTCCAGCACCTTGTTGTAATCAGGGTTTGGCTTCTGCGCATAAACTTTAGCAAGCAGTGCATTGGCCGCTCCTCTGGTAGCACGCGCTTTGGTGATACTGGCTTCGCCATAGGTGTCGGGCAGGCGGTTGTCCAGGGCAAACTCCAGGTCAGTGATGATCTGGGCATATACCTCTTCTGCTGTATTGCGGGGTTTGCGCACGGCAGCAGGATCGGCAGATTTTACTGTTTCCAGCATAAGCGGCACACCACCCCACATTTTTACAAGGTTGTAGTAGTGGTAGGCTCGCAAAAAGGCTGCTTCGCCCAGCATCTGCGCCCTGCGCTCCTCGCTAAGGCTGGGATCTTCCAGAAGAGGAACCCTTTCCAGCACCAGGTTGGCTTTAGAAATGGCATTGTAGATAGAAGACCAGGCACCAAATACACGGCTGTTGGTTGGCGTAACCTCTACGGCCTCTATGGCAAAAATTTCGGGGTTATCGCCGCCGGCATAGTGGTTATCGGCCATCACATCCTGGAACAGCACGTTATCCCACACATAATAATCGGATGACTGGAATGATTCGTATACACCGGTAAGCGCTGCCTCCAGCTGGCTGCCCGTTACATAGGCATTGTCTATCGTTTCCTGTGAAATGGGCTTCAGGTCCAGGTAATCTTCGCAGGAAGTGCTGCCAATGGCAAGCGACAGGCCTAAAGCGTACAGGATTATATGTTTAGAGTTCATAATGATCTGTGATAATTAGAATGATACATTTAATCCGAAGATGATATTTCTGGTCTGCGGATAGGTACCGAAATCAATACCCTGTGCAGTGTTGCTGGTACCAAAAGCGTTTACTTCAGGGTCGAAGCCAGAGTAACCGGTAAAAGTCAGCAGGTTTTCTCCTGTTGCATAGACCCTTACACTGCCCAGCTTAGCACGGCTGATGAGTGAGGAGGGCAGATCGTAGCTTAGGGTAGCTGCTTTCACGCGCAGGTAGGAACCATCTTCTATAAAGCGGGTGGAAGCCAGTGAGTTGGCAGTGCTGCCCCATACCGCTCTTGGAATATCTGTTACATCACCTGGCTGCCTCCAGCGGTTTAACACAGCAATGGTCTGGTTTTTAGGATCCAGCATGCCCTCTGTTTCAACCCGGGTGGCATTGAAAATATCATTGCCCTGTGCTCCCTGCAGGAATATACTTAGGCCAAATCCTTTGTAGGACAAATTGTTGGTCATACCATAGAGGAAGTCAGGATTGGCGTTGCCAATAATGGTGCGGTCGTCTGCATTAGGCTCAAAAGTGCTCTCACCGTCTTTGTTGATGTAGTATACATCGCCAGTGGCAGGATCTACACCACCCATTACGTATCCGTAAAAGGTACCCAGCGGCAGCCCTTCACGTACAAGGCTTATCTCGCCGCGGCCGGCAACATTCCCGAAAAACTGCTCCTGGCCCACAATGTCAACCACTTTGTTTCTGTTAAAGCTGATGTTGAAATCAGTTTCCCAACGCAGATCATTTACCAGGTTTTTGGTAGTCAGCATAAACTCAAGGCCTCTGTTTTCCAGCTGGCCAATATTCTGCACGGCACTGTTAAAACCAGTCGATCTTGGCAGCGGCGCATTTAACAACAGGTCTTTAGTTCTCTTCAGGTAAGCATCGGCGGTTAAGATAATTCTGTTGTTAAGCACAGCTACGTCTATACCCAGGTTGCTTTGCTCAGATTCCTCCCACTTGAGGTTTCTGTTTTCGATAGAAGCCGGATAAGTACCTGGCATGACCACACCACCAATGGGATAGTTACCACCGCTGCCTACACGACCCAGGTAAGCATAGTTGCCAATCTGGTCGTTACCTACTATACCCCAGCCAAACCTGATCTTCAGGTCTGTCAGTTCGCTCACATCCTGCAGGAATGCTTCTTCTGAAATTCTCCAGCCGGCAGAGAAAGATGGAAAGTAACCCCAGCGTTTTCCAGGACCAAAAGCACTGGAACCATCAGCACGGAAGTTGGCCGTTAAAAGGTACTTGTCGCCAAAGTCATAGTTGACACGGGCAATAAAAGCTGCGTTTGTTTTCTCTGAATTGTCTGCATTGGCAGCGATCAGCTCAGATCCGCCGCCTGGGGTGATGATCTGGTCGCTGGCAAAGTTTCTTCTTTCCATCGAAGCATTTTCCCAGCGGAATTTCTGTGCGACGGAACCTGCCAGCACATCGAAATTATGCTGTCCAATTGTTGCTGCGTAACTAAGGGTGTTATCCCAGATGTAGTAGTTGGTTTCCCAGGATTCGTACCTGCCAATACCGCTCATGGCGCGGCCATAGCTGGTGCGGAACGGATCCAGGAAATAATCAGAGTTTGCAATGCTGTAGTCAACACCAAAGCTGCTCCTGAATTTCAGGTCTTCCAGGAATTCAATTTCACCAAAAACATTACCCAACAGGCGGTTGTTCTTGTAGCCACGGATGGCGCCATCGGTGCTGGAAATTGGGTTTTCCCAGTTCTGGAAAGGATTGCTGGTGAAAGTACCATCGGGGTTGTAGATGCCAATAACAGCAGGTGTTGAGAGTACACCCAGAATTACACCACCCTGGTTGATGGCAGAGTTATCGGTTACATCAACATCTTTGTAGTTGGTGATACCTACCCTGGTACCCACATTAAGCCAGTTGTTCACCTCCTGATCGAGGTTCAGTTTAAAGCTGTAGCGTTCCATTTCCGCACTGCGCACAGCACCCTCCTGCTGTACCCAGCCTCCGGAAAGGTAATAAGCAGTTTTATTGCTTTTACCGGTCAGGGACAGCTGGTAGTTCTGCGAAGTTCCCTGCTGGAATACTTCTTTCTGCCAGTCGGTATTAGCAGTGTAAAGATCCCAGTTAGTATTGCGGCCAAGTTCTGTCATCAGGTCGCGGTATTGTTCGGCATTCAGCACCCTCTGGGTATTCCAGACAGAGGAGAAACCCCGGTAGGCAGAGAAATCAAACCTTGGCTTTTCTTCCGTACCTCTTTTGGTGGTAATGAGTACAACACCGTTTGCACCCTGTGCACCATAAATTGCTGCAGAAGAAGCATCTTTCAGAATTGAGATACTTTCAATATCAGCAGGGTTCAGGGAGCGGGTATCTGTGGTAGGCACACCATCAACCACATAGAGCGGATCGCTGCCGGCGTTAATGGAGTTTGTACCCCTGATCCTGATGTTCAGACCTGCGCCGGGTTTACCGGAAGGTGAAAGCACCTGCACGCCTGCGGCCTTACCCTGTATAAGAGAGGCAACCTGTGTATTGGGGCGGGAAACGAATTCCTCACCGCCTACAGTAGCTACTGAACCGGTAATATCTTTTTTCTCCTGCGTGCCATAGCCTATTACTACCAGTTCGCTAAGTGTTTCGATGTTGGGGCTAAGTGATACATTGAGCGTAGTTCTGTTGCCCACTATGATTTCCTCCGACAGATAGCCTACAAAGGAAAAAACAAGTGTGTCCCGTGATGATGCCTGCAGCTGATAGCGACCGTCCAGATCTGTAACAGCGCCTCTGGTGGTGTTTTTAACACGTACGTTCACACCGGGTATGGTTTCAGAATTTTGGGCATCTGAAACAACCCCTGATACAGTACCTGTTTGAGCCAGGCCCCAGTGCGAAAACAGCAGGAGCCAGAAAAATCCGTATGCTTTGATTCTCATACTTATATGGTTTAGTACTTGGTTGGTTTTAGTAGTATTTGTTGCCGAACCATGGAATAACTGCCTCAGCCAGCTATTGACACCACCGCTTGGCTGAGAGGCAGCGCCCTGAGCCAGCAAAAGCAGCAATCGTTTTCGGATGGCTACAATTTTTTTTGAAGCTAAGTGGCCTATTGAAAAATGTTCTTCCAGTTTCTTCATAGCGCTTAATCTTCCAAAAATCCTTTTTTTGAAAAACTGATACAGCTGTAACTACCTAAGTCAGCAGGAGTACAGCTAAAACTTTTCACAAGCTACCCCCTAAAATAAAGCTATCCAACCAAACTGCTACACCTCTGTTACACCTCCTAAACAAAGCATTACGTCAATACTACGCCAACATCTCTAAATCATTGTATACAAGCTATTTATTGCATATTTTTACAGGAAAAATTTGACCTATACTCCCGGTGCCGGGCAAAAAGAATTAGATAATACACAGAAAATAATTACATTAAGCGACACTTTTATGAAAAGCTTTGTTTACTTGTTCAGTGAATCACGCCATCAATTTTAGTATAGATATATTACAAGCAATTGCTGCGAACACCATGCGGGTTAGACTAGTACTCCTTTTTCTTATTCTGACTATATTCCCAGGGCTACTGGCACCTCTGCTGGCTCAGGCTTCTGATAACAACACTCCCCCACCGGTACATGGTGTGCCGGGCATTACGCATTACCAGCGGCAGGATTTTAACGCCGACCCTCAGTTCTGGTCGGTATGCGAAGATGCAGCCGGCATCCTTTACTTTGGCAATAATGATGGCGCACTGGTTTTTGACGGTGAGCGCTGGCATAAGGTATTTCTGCCTAATAATTCAGCGGTACGCAGCCTTACTGCTGACGCTGAGGGTAATGTTTACGCCGGGGGCTACAATGAAATGGGCCTGATCAGGCAGGACGCACAGGGGCGGTACTATTATACCTCCCTGCTGGACAGCCTCAGCTTTCATGATTCAGCCCTGGAAAACCTGTGGCAGGTTCATGCCATCAGCGGTGCAGTAGTATACCGAAGCTTTAACAAATTGGTGGCCATCAGGGGTAAGAACGTTACCGCCCTTCCCGCCAGCAGCTCATTTCTGCGCTCTTATACCCTTAACGACAAGCTCTATGTACTGGATAGAGTTCAGGGGCTGCTTAGGCTGGATGTTTCTTCACTGCAGTTCTCTACTGTTTTTCCTGCAGAAGCCTTTGATAATGAATTTATAGTTGCGCTGCTGCCCGCCCCTGATCCCAGCAATTTTGTGGCTTTTGCAGGCTCTGGCAAAGTGTACCTGCTAAACCCCCATATGGGTGAGGCAACACTCTGGAAGGATATTTTCCAGGACGCCACCCAGGACCAGTTGATCAATGCTATTCAGGGAACCAATGGGCAGTATTACCTGGGCACGCTAAGCTCCAGAATTATTGCCATGGACGGAGATGGTAGCGTAAATAAGGATGAGCAGAATTTTCAGCGAATTCAGGACAAAACGGTGCTGAACCTCTTCCAGACCAGCAAGGGCAATATATGGGCGCTGCTCAACAATGGCCTTGATTATATAGACTTTAACTCCCCGGTGAGCACCCTTTTTGATAATGCTTCTATATACGATGTACTGGTGCAGCAGGATAAAATGTACCTAGCAACCAACCAGGGGTTTTTCTACACCCCTTTAAGGGCCGATGGCACAGCAGTATCCAGCCTTAGTTTTGAAAAAATTAAAGGAACAGAAGGCCAGGCATGGTCTTTACAGCTTGTGGACGGCCAGGTGCTTGGTGCTCATGACCATGGCTTATTTGAGCTGGATGAGGCCAAAAGTACGCGTATTGGCAGTATTGATGGTATCTGGAAAGTAATTCCTGCTGCGGGCAGTGACACTCAGTACCTGGCATGCAGCTACAATGGCCTGTATCTGCTGGAAAAGGAGGCCAATCAGCAGTGGCGGGTGCTGCACAAGATCAGTGGTTTCAATGAATCGAGCAGGGATATACTGGCAGCAGAAACACCGGGCACCTATTGGGTTTGCCATGGCTATAAAGGCGTTTTTCGCATAAAACTAGATGCCGACCATAGCCGGGTTACAGCCATGGAACATTTTACTACCCAAAACGGACTTCCCTCCCCTTTCAATGTAAATGTTTTCCGCTGGGAGAATAATGTTGTTTTTACAACAAACGGAGGCATTTATAGCTACGATCTGCAGAATAACCAGTTTGTTCCCTTTATGCCGCTCAACCAGGTGCTGGATGCTAAACTGAATACACGCAAGCTTTTACAGTTCAGGGATAAAACCTGGTTTGTACAAGATGATGAAGCAGGCTATTTTATCACCGCTAAGGGCAAATCCACCTTGCAGAAAGAGCTGTTCCTGCAATTTAAAAGCCTTTTTAACAGGGGCATGGAATGCATTGTTCCCCTGGATGAACAGCGCGTGCTGTTTGGCACAAATTTGGGCCTCTATTTATTTGATTTTAGCAATGAGCAAAACCCAGGGCAGGTACAAACCCACATCAGCAGCGTACGCTACACACTTAACCAGGAAGAATTGGGGCTACCGGTAAAGGCTGCCTCTAACACCTGGGTGCAACTGCCCCATACTACCAATACCATCCGTTTTGAATTTGCTTCCCCCGGCATGCAAAACAACACAAATGTACAATACAGCTTTTTGCTCCAAAATGTTGATGAGGACTGGTCTGCCTGGAAAAACACACCCTACAAAGAATACACCCACCTGAGGCCCGGGCGCTATACCTTTAAAGTAAGGAGCCGGAGCCTGCTGGGCGTTAACGGCAAAGAAAGTATTTACTATTTTGAGGTGATGCCTATCTGGTACAATACCCCCTGGGCCTGGGGCTTATACATTGTAGCAGCTGCCCTGCTGGTTGTGTTGCTGGTGTGGAGCATTGGCCGTAAAATTGCCTACGAAAATGATAAAACACGGCAGGAGGAACAAAAAGCCAGAAAGCTGCTGGAGCTGGAGATCCAGCAGATGCGGTTACAATCTCAGCAGGAGCAAATGCTCCAGGAAAAGGAGCTGCTGGAGGAGGATGTGATCTATAAAAGCAAGGAACTGGCAAACTATACCATGCTGCTGGTAAAAAAGCGCGAGGTGTTTTCTGAGTTGCTCCAGGATTTAAAAACGCTGCGGGAACTCGCTAAAAATGAAACCTCCAGGACAAAGCTGCGCGAAATCGTAAAAAAAGTTGGCGATCACCTATCCGACGAGGAGCACCTGCATGTATTCGAAACCAACTTTGAGAAAGTGCACCACGACTTTTTCACGAAGCTGAAGGAGCTATACCCCGACCTTAACCAGCGGGATCTGCGTCTGTGCGCTTTCGTGAAAATGAACTTGACTAATAAGGAAATTTCTCCCCTGCTGAACATCTCGGTAAGGGGTGTGGAAACTGCCCGTTACCGCATCAGAAAAAAGCTAAACCTGGAGCACGAGCACAACCTGGTAGAGTACCTGGAGAGCCTCTCTCCCACCACACAGGAACCTGAAGTGGTGGATTAAAGAAAAAAATTACCTGCTGTAGTGATATATGCTGTTTATGCTGTCACACAATTGGATTAATAATCAGGTTCGTAACCTTCACTAATTCTCGTGCTTCTCAACAGTGCATTGTATAGTTAAGGTGCTTATCGAAGAAAAAGCACATATACGGTGATAGTGATTCGCTTATAATACAGATGTACAAAACACCTTTACACTAGTTGTAGAGTTCTGCTAATAAAAGTTTGTATCGGCTTTTCTCTATTCCTAGAGAAGCGATGCGTAAGTCTTCATAATCGGCTTCCATTCCTTTGAAAAAGGGCTCAGTATTTTTACCACAGAGACTGATTGATTTTTTATACCAGTCCATTGCTTTATCAGTTTTACCTTGTAGCAGGTAAGTATGACCAATATTCATGGGTACATTGTAGGTTACTTCACCACTTTTAGTTTCCCAATAATTCAACAATGTATTTTCAGCCTCAGCAAAACGATGGGCGGTAAGATAATACCAGCCTAAAGAGCCCCAGGCTGATGGAAAATCAGGTTGAATCTTTATTGCTTTTTCAACACACCAGATTGCTTTTTTATATTCCTGCTGCCTATAAAATAATCTACCTAATTTATACCAGGCGTTATAATGATCAGGTTGAATTTCGGTGACTTTTTCCAGGCATCGCTTCGCCTTATCATACTCTTTCTTCCAACCATAGATCTCCCCCAGGATATACCAGGCAGGATGATAGTCAGGTTGTATCTCAATGGCTTTTTCATAACAAAGTATAGCTTCATCGAAATCCTGTTTTTCAATATAAACGGATCCCATATGATGCCATGCAGCATAAAGATCAGGTTGAATCTCAATTAATTTGTGAAAGCTTTGAATGGCTTTATCAAGCTCTTTTTGTGCATGATAGATTACTCCCATGTAGCTCCATGCCGCACGATAATCAGGTTGAATTTCAGTTGCTCTTTTAAAGCACCGGATGGCCTCATCATTGGCTTTCTTTTTGAAGTTGATTACTCCCAGATCATACCAAACGTTATGATTTTCTGGCTGAATTTCAATACATTTTAGCATACAGTTAAGAGCTTCATCAAAATCATTTTTGTTCTCGTGAATAACCCCCATATTGTACCAAGCCAATAGATATTCAGATTTGATTTCTATGGCTTTTTTGTAGCACCGTATTGCTTCATCATATTCCTGCTCCTTTTTATAGGAATCCCCGAGGTTATACCAAACTAGATGGTCATCAGCTTGAATTTCAAGAGCCTTACTATAACACCGGATGGCTTCTTCATAGGTTTTATCATTATAATAGATATTCCCTAGGTTCTTCCATGGAAAATAATAATGCGGTTGAAATTCAATTGCTTTCTCAAAACACCGGATGGCCTCATCATTGGCTTTCTTTTCATTATAGACTAAACCTAGAGTGTACCATACCACATAATAATCAGGTTGTATATCAATGCTTTTCTCAAAGCACTTGATTGCTTCCTCATAGTTTTTTATTTCATAATAGATTACTCCTATATAATTCCAGGCATAGTTATAATCCGGCTTAATTTCAGTTGCTTTTTTAAAGCACTCCACAGCTTTCACATGTTCTTGTTTTCTATAGTAGCTGACCCCTTGGTTATACCAGGCAAAGTGGTTATCAGGCTGGATTTCAACTTCCTTTTTATAGCACAGGATAGCTTCATCATAGGCCTGTTGTTTATCGTAGGCGTCACCAAGCCTCCTCCATGCCATAGCATAATCCGTCTGAATTTCAGTGACCTTTTTAAAGCATTCAATGGCTTCATTAAGCTTATCTAATTTACTGTAATTTACCCCTAGATTAAACCAGGCAAGGTGATAGTCAGCTTGTACCTCAATGGCTTTTTCATTATATCGGATAGCTTCATCATACTCTTCCTTCTTATAATAGGAAATAGCAAGATTATAGAGGGCAGGGGGATAATCCGGCTGTATCTCAATTGATTTTTTCAGGTTTTGGATTGCTTCATCGTACTTCTCTGTTCTGTAGTACAAATTGCCTGAATTGAACCATGCAATATAATAATCGGGTTGAATTTCTATGGCTTTTTTATAGCACCGGATAGCTTCATCATACTCAAGCTTTTCACTATAGATATTGCCTAGATTATTCCATGTAATGGTGCGATCTGGCAGAATTTCAAGGACCTTTTTTATAATCTCAATCGCTTCATCGTAGTGCTGGAAAGTTTCATAAGCAGAAGCTAAATCATGTAGAGAATCAATATCAGTTGGATCAATCTCAACAGCTTTTGAATAGTGACTGATGCAGAGATCAAAATTTTTCTCCAGCTTATAGTCATACGCCAAATTTCTCCAAACCCTGGGATAGTTGGGAAATACTGCTAATGCTTTCTTATAATGATCCGTAGCTCTTTTATCGTCTTTCATACTGGAGTAGGCCACTCCAATTGCATTATGGATGTAGGCGATGTACTCAGGTTCTTCTACCCCTGCTGTTAGCATACAGGTAAACATCTCTAAACCATAATCTGCCTCATCTGCTAACACAGCATTTATGCCATGCTTCAACAATTCACCCCAGGCCGGATCTCCTGCTAATTCCCCCGCCTGGTCCACTATCTCTCCGTATGTTACTAATTCAGCATAGGCAACCCGAAACTTGGCTGACTTGATAAAAAACTGCAAAAATCCGGGTAATTCTCTCTTATAATTAGCGCATAGCCGATGGTACCAATGCTCAAGCATGAGTGTTCTCCATTCCCCATCTTGAAAGTTTTTTTTATCCTCTGCATGTTGAATACGTTGCGCCAGTTCCTGGTTATAAGCCGCGAGTTTATAATGCCGGTCTTCCCATATCTCTATGGATTCCTCTTTATTATGTACCAGCATTTGATGGCGAACAATAGGATGGTAGATCCAATTACCTCCTCTGTTTTGAACAAAAGGCCGGGATTTTAGCCAGTCAAACAGGCCCTCCCTATACTCTTCAGGGGTTATGAGTCTTTTGATTACATCAACATTTAATTTCCGGGGAAGCGCCGCTAAACGGGCAAGCTTCCTTTGTACCGGATTATTAATGTATCTCAGAAAACGTTCCACAACCTTTTCAGTAGGGCGGGCAACATGATCGATCTGATCCGGATTCTCCTCTACTAACAGCGCAAGGTAAATAGGAAGACAGCCTGAAACAGATATAATGGAGTTAATAATATGTTCATCTGTAATTCCTTTATTCGATAAAAACTCTTTAGCTTCTGCAGGGGTGAAAGGTTTAAGGGATATGAAGGTCATGAACTCCAAATTCTCATTCCAGAGAATTGTGTCTAATTTTTCTCTTCCGCTGAAGACCAGCAGTATGTTTTCGGGAACATCTCCATACTCGCTGTTCAGCAGGTCAACGAACCACTCATCCAGTTTTGGATTGGCCGCTTCGTAGGTATCGAACATGAGCACGATGTTCTGGCAATTGTAGCATTCATATAGCTCATCTAACCAGATAGGCGTGAGCTTTTTCAGGGGGTAAAGTGCCAGCTCCACATCTTCAATATTTCCAAATTTACGCCAGGCAGTGTCTGCTAATTTTCCTGTTTTATCTGCAATAGTATCTACAGGAATAAATTCTTTTACCAGCCCGCCACCGGGTACAAATTCTGCAGCAGCATGAAATCCAAGTTTAATGCCTTTATTCGTTATATTTTCAACAAGGCTGCTGGTGCGGGTAATATCAGCATCCAGTTCGCTTCTCTTTTGTAAATACTCTTTATAGAGTTTACTGAATTTTTTAAAGCTAAAGTTTTGCGATTCAAGAGCATCTGCAATTTTTGCCATCACCGCAGGAACCTGGTAGAGCTGTACATCTTCCATATCCAACACCACCGGATATGCAGCTGCAAACTCTGCAACTTTTTTAAAGTGATTGATGAGCGTGGTTTTGCCAACCCCTCCCTGGCCATATACGTTGATGATGTTCTGAAAACTATCGCTGTTTGGTCCTGCATGAAGGTTTTGACGGAATAACTCTATTTGCTCCTTTCTGCCTACTAATTGCTGCTTCTGGGCTAACTCTTTCTTCTTTCCAAATGACCTGCGCCGGTTAGACATGTTTTAAAAGCTAATGAACTACACTTATTTTGGAGGAATTGTATAAAGGCTTTGTATCAGTTCAAAATTGCGCGAATCCGATGATCATAATGCTCCGCCTGTATTTATACAATATAATAAAAAATAGTCATACACTCTATCAAAAATATCCAATATATTGAGTAACCTGGCCAAACATTTGATATCAAACAGCATAATTACTTCAGGCAACAACAGTGCAGGTTTGATTACTATAAAAAAAATTATGCCCATTTCTATCCTTTCGTACTCTACAGAAATCAGTTGGATAATTTACAGGCTTCTCTAAATGTATATATTGTTCATCTGGCACCTTTACTAACACCCAATAACCAAATCCTTAGTTCAAAAAGTAGAAAGGACATTTAACATACAGGGTTTCAGGAAATGGACATAAGTACTATAATGCCAATTGAAAAACTAGAGCGCAAGGGGCTGGTGAGCCGCAGCTTTTTTCGCTATACTAACATTTTTTCAGAAGTAATGGCCGCTGAAAATCAACTAGCTATTGGTGCCAGATTACTTTATCATAAGGGAAGAGTATATTAGCACAAACTTATTCCTCTTTATTTACCAGCTCCAGATGGTATTCAATTCAAAAAAAGGAGGAGAAACAATGTCTTAACCAATCTATTGCTCCATAACAATTCGCTACTCAATCTGCAGCAGCTTTTTCGCCAGGTCTATCATTTCTGGCTGGCCTGTATATTTACCTCTTTCGTCAGAGAGCTTCACCACGGGTATCCACTGCTCACCTTCGGGCTGGGTTTCTGTCATTTTGATAACCATATTCATGGCCTGGAGCCCTACATCATTGGTCAGGTTAGTACCAATACCAAACGAAAAGCCTATTTTACCCCGGCAGTATGCTGCAATACGGGCCACTTTATCATACTGAAGCGCATCGGAAAAGATAATGGTTTTTGATAACGGGTCGATGCCCAGGCGCTGGTAATGGCTGATCGTCTGCTCTGCAAATGCCACCGGATCGCTGCTGTCATGGCGCACGCCATCAAACAGTTTGGAGAACATTTTATCAAACTGCTGCAGAAACACATCGGTGGTATAGGTATCTGAGAGGGCAATGCCCAAATCTCCGCGGTACACATCAACCCAATGCTGCAGCCCCAGCACATTGGCCATTTTGAAACCATAGCCTGCTGCATGAAACATGAACCACTCGTGGGCATGGGTGCCAATGGGTTTCACACCATTGATGCGTGCCAGGTGCACATTACTGGAGCCTACAAACGTATTGCCACCATACTGCTTTAGCGCCTCTACCACCAGCCGATGCACTTCATAAGAATGCCTGCGCCGGGTGCCAAACTCAGCTATCTTTACCTCCAGTGCCGCATATTTTTCAATCTTATCCCTGGTGATGCGGGTAACCTCTTCGTTACCCACCCGCTCCAGCAGGTGCTGTGGATAGTACAGTTCAGAGATGAGGGCCATCAGGGGAACCTCCCATAAAATGGTTCTGTACCAGTACCCTTCTACCGTTACCTGCAGATCCTCCCCCTCCTGTACAATGGTAACCTCTCCCGGATCGTAACAGAAACCCTGCAGAAAGTCAAGATAGGTAGGGTCCAGGTACGGACAGGTGGCTGCCAGCCAGCTTTTTTCTTCCAGGCTAAGGCTTAGCTCCTGCATGGCATCTACTGCTTTGCGCAGCGCATCGCCAAAACCAGCCGGAAAGCGGTGCCTGCCCCTGTTAATGAACTGGTAGCGCGCCTTTGCACGGGGAAATAGCTTTACCACCCCATGCTGCATGGTAAATTTGTAAAAATCATTATCGAGCAATGAAGGCAGGCGGGGTGTTGTGTGCTGTGGCATGTTTGTTGGGTATGAGCTGTGAGGTAGGGGCAGTCAGCAGTTGCGGTATGAGGGGTAGGTATACGCAGAGGCGGTATGGATTTAAGCTAACCTCTCCGCTGTTCTTCAATAACGTCTTCCAGTACTTCCCATACGTTTCTGGCAAGGATCTTTTGCCCTTCTGCAGTGGGGTGGATGCCGTCTCCCTGGTTCAGCGCACGCTCACCGGCAACATCCTGCAGCAAAAAAGGAATCAGTTCAGCATCTTTCTTTTCTGCTACTTCCGGAAATATTTTCTGAAAATTGCTGCTATAGGCCTGACCTAAGCTTGGGGGTACCATCATGCCCGCCAGAATGATCCTGGCATCGGGATAGGCTTTTCTTACTTTATCGATCATTTCCTCCAGGTTACTTCTGATCTGGTCCTGATCCTGCCCCCTTAGCCCATCATTGGCCCCCAGCTCCAGCACAAATATATCGACCTTTTGCCTTTCCAGTACCCAATCAATCCTTCGCAGTCCTCCAGAAGTGGTTTCGCCACTCAATCCAGCATTTACCACTTTGTAATTATAGCCCAGTGAATCCAGCTTTTTCTGAATAAGCCCCGGAAAAGCATTTGAGGGATCGTCCAGTCCATAGCCAGCCGTAAGACTGTTGCCAAAGAACATGATAACCTTTTCCTCCTCCTCTTCTTCAGGGTTGGCCGTAGCCACCTCGCTCCCCTGCTCCGCCTTTGTCTCGGATGAGCGGGTACTTTGTTCAGGCTTTGAATTACAGGCTGCAAAGAGGCTTATACAGAAACTTATAAAAAGAATATTTAAAAAAAATCTCATTGAATTAAAGGATTGCATTACGACATTTAAACGATACAACGTTATAAGGTTGTTTACAGCCAGCCGATAAATTAATAATCCTTGCTGTTCAAAAAAATTATAGAGGGCTCCAGCGCATGAATCTAATTCTTGAAGTTAAAGATTTAAGTAAAACTTACCGTAGTGGTGATCGCTCCCTTACCGTGCTGGACAGGGTAAATTTTACCATTGCCGCCGGTGATACCTGCGCGATTGTAGGTCCATCAGGCAGTGGTAAAACCACATTACTGGGCTTATGTGCGGGTTTGGACCGCGCCAGCTCTGGTTCTGTAATCCTGAATGGTGTACCCCTTGATGCGCTGAACGAAGACCAGCGGGCAGAGGTACGAAACCAGCATGTGGGATTTATCTTTCAAAGCTTTAACCTGATGCCAACCCTCACCGCCCTGGAAAATGTAATGGTGCCACTGGAGTTAAGAAGGGACAAAAATGCGGCCAGGCGTTCGCTGGAGTTGCTGGAGAAAGTTGGCCTGGCCGAACGCCGGAACCACTACCCCACCCAGCTATCTGGCGGAGAACAACAAAGGGTGTCCATTGCACGGGCTTTCTCTAATCAGCCAATGATTTTGTTTGCCGATGAACCCACCGGCAACCTCGACGAAGATACCGGCGCCCATATTGAACACCTGATCTTTGAGCTGAACCGAGAGGCAGGCACTACCCTGGTTGTAGTAACCCACGACCTGGAGCTTGCCGAAAAAACCGGCCGCATCATCCAGATCCGGGGCGGCAAAATTGCCTACGACAGCCAGGAAAGCGGCTCCATGCAGGTAAGGCCTTAAGCCGTAGTGAGTATATAGTATATTGTAAATAGATGAAAAAGGTTGTAGGATATGTGATTCATTGTTCCAAAATAGTATTTGACAACTTCATCATAGTATTCCACTTAATAAACCCGGCACAACTAAAAAAATTTTGAGACTGCAGCAGAATAGTACTCACTAAAGTTTAATGAACCCTACCTCACAATTAGCACATTAGCATATTTACAATGCCTTTCTCCTGGTTACTTAAAATGGCCTGGCGCGATAGCCGCCGAAACAGATCCCGCCTCCTGCTGTTCATGAGCAGCATTGTACTGGGTATTGCTGCGCTGGTAGCCATTAACTCCTTTGGCAATAACCTGCAGGACGAAATAAATGGTGAAGCAAAAAAGTTGCTGGGGGCCGATCTGGAGGTGGAGAGCAACCAGCCTTTTTCACCGGAGCTGCGCCAGTTCTTCGATTCCCTGGGGGCAGAGGCATCAGAAGAGATCAGCTTTGCCTCTATGGTTTTGTTTCCAAAAAATGGTGGCTCACGCCTGGTGCAGGTACGTGCCCTGGGTGGAAATTATCCATATTATGGTGCAATTGAAACCAGCCCTGCAGAGGCTGCCGGAATGTACCAAAATAGTCAGCAGGCATTGGCCGACCGCACCCTGCTGCTGCAATATGATGCCGCACCCGGAGACACCATCAAGATAGGGAATCTCAACTTTGGCATCAGGGGCAGTGTGCTGAAGGTTCCCGGACAGTCGGGGGTAGCTACCTCGGTGGCGCCACCAGTTTTTATTCCACTGCAATACCTTGATTCTACAGGTTTGCTGCAAAAGGGAAGCCGGATTAACTATAAACTTTATTACAGGTTTGAGAGTGATGCCCGCTTTGCCAGCCTTTTTGAGAGCACCATAGAACCCCGGCTGGAAAAAGAAGAGCTACGCTACGATACTGCCGAAGAGCGACAGGAGGAAATTGGCAGTGCTTATAAAGATGTAACCGGCTTTCTGAACCTGGTGGCCTTTGTAGCACTGCTGCTGGGTTGTATTGGCGTAGCCAGCTCTGTGCATATCTACATCAAAGATAAGGTAATATCCGTAGCCATTTTGCGATGCCTCGGCGTTACGGGCAATGGAGCGCTGGGTATTTTCCTCATACAGATTACGGTGATGGGATTGACCGGGGCTATTCTTGGATCGCTCCTGGGTACTTTATTACAGTTTGGTCTGCCCCTGCTGTTTGCCGATTTCCTGGCGGTAGAGGTGAGTCCGAATATTTCCTGGCCAGCTATCCTTCAGGGAATCCTGCTGGGGGTAGTGGTTGCGCTGCTGTTTGGCCTGCTTCCGCTGCTCGCCATCCGGAAAATATCACCGCTTACAGCTTTGCGTGCCTCATACGAACATGTGGAAAAAGATAAGCTACGCTATGCTGTTTTCCTGCTGATCATCCTCTTTATTGCAGGCTTCTCCTATCTGCAGCTGGGTGAATT
This sequence comes from Flammeovirgaceae bacterium 311, assembly GCA_000597885.1. Taxonomy (NCBI): domain Bacteria; kingdom Pseudomonadati; phylum Bacteroidota; class Cytophagia; order Cytophagales; family Flammeovirgaceae; species Flammeovirgaceae bacterium 311. Next base: position 6,213,295 of record CP004371.1, on the reverse strand, counting down.
TGTAAAAGCCATGGTGTTTACGGGAGGCATCCTGCTGGCATTTCTGATCCTTGCTGCCATTGCCCGCCTTATGATCTGGCTGGTCCGCAGGTTTTTCCCTGTTGAATGGTCGTACAGCTGGCGGCAAAGCCTGGCTAACCTGTATCGCCCCAATAACCAGACGGGTGTATTGGTAACTACGATTGGGTTGGGCACCGCTTTAATCTGTACCCTGTTTTTTGTACAAAACATGCTGCTCGACAAGATTGAACTCACTGGCAGCGATAATCAGCCCAACATGGTACTTTTTGATATACAGGATGACCAGATAGAAGAAGTAGCCCTCCTCACAAAGCAATACGACCTGCCCCTCATGCAGCAGGTGCCGGTGGTTACCATGCGGCTGGAAGGAATTAAGGGACGGAGTGCGGCCGCCATCAAGGAAGACACAACATCAGGTGTGCGCAGCTGGGTGCTGAACAGGGAGTACAGGGTTACTTACCGGGATTCGCTGATTGATTCCGAGACTATCATAGAAGGCAGCTGGAGAGGCAAAGTTGCTTCTCCCAATGACAGTATTTTTATTTCCCTGTCGGAAAATATTGCCGAAGACATGAAAGTTGGTATTGGCGATAAAGTTACTTTCAATGTACAGGGCGCTGTTATGGATACCTGGGTAGGGAGCATTCGTGAGGTGGACTGGCAGCGGGTACAAACCAATTTCATCGTGCTGTTTCCGGAAGGTGTTCTGGAGCGGGCACCAAAATTTCATGTGATCATCACCCGCATAGATTCTGCCCAACAGGCCGCTGCTTT